>RGUL01000002.1 GCA_010027845.1 Gammaproteobacteria bacterium | reverse complement strand
CGATTTCGACGCGTTACTCGAATCTTTGTCGCCTCTCGATCCGACGCGTTTGATCGGCCATAGCTTGGGCGGCAACGTCGTGAGTATGTACGCCGGCATTCGTCCCGAGCGTGTACAGCGGCTAGTGTCGCTGGAGGGTTTCGGTTTGCGCCGTGTGCCAGCGACGCGCGCACCGCAGCAATACGCGGAATGGTTGCGACAACTGCGCGCACCGCCTCGCGCTGGTTACTACGAGTCGGTCGACCATCTCGCCGCGAAACTGCTACAGCGCAATCCACGTTTGACCGCAGCGCGTGCGCAGTTCATCGCGCGCGCATGGACACGTGACCGGGATGACGGGACGGTGGAATTACGTTTCGATCCGTGGCATCGCCTCGTGAACGCGATTCTCTATCGCCGCGAGGAGGCGGAAGCATGTTGGCGCGGCGTGACGGCACCCGCATTGCTCGTACTCGCCGAGCAGTCCGAATATCTCGCGCGCTTGCGAGCCGATGGCGACGCCGCCGATCTCGAGCACAGCTTTCCGGCGACAACGTTGGTGTCGTTACCCGCACTCGGTCACATGATGCATCACGAGGACCCAGCGGCCGTCGCTGCAGCGATCGTCGCGTGGTCGGCCACCTGAGGGCGGGCTACGACGTTTAGAGTGCTGCTTCGACCAGCGCGCGGAACTCTTCGCGCGTCTTCTTGCCTTGGATTTTTTTTAACACCTTGCCGTCGCGACCGATGAGATAACTCGTCGGCAAGATTTCGTTCCATGCAGGGTCGACGACGCTCACGAGCGTATCCATGTCGGGTTCGTTGCGGACCCAGGTTCGGAAACGCGGAAAATATTTGAGCCGGAAAGGTTCGACGGTCGACTGTAAAGTGTTCGCTTCGTCCATCGCGACGCCGAGCAACACTAGGCCGCGCGCTGAAAATTCGTTCTCGACGGCGACGAGATCCGGAATTTCACGGAGACATGGCACGCACCACGTGCCCCAGAGATTGAGCAGTACAACTTTGCCGCGCTGTGCCGCGAGCAGTTCTCTGAAGCCTTTTGCTGCGAGCGGCGCGGTGGGCGGCGCTTGGTTATTGGCGACCGATGCGATCGTTGCGGGTGCATCTGCGGCAACGGTCTGGACGGGCGCCGCGCCGGAGATCACCCACGCAACGAGGGCCAAGATGCGGACGCCGACGGACTGACTCCGATAGTTCATTCGTCGATTGTATGCGGTCGGCATCGTTCCCTGCGAGAATGAGGTGTGGGCCCGGAACGGGCGATTCGGCGGGAGTTGCTAATGGTCGAAGACGCCGTCGTCGCGCAATGGTTGCGGCGACTGACCGTGATCGCCGTAGTCTCGGTGCTCGTGCTGCTCGCTTTCGAGGTCTTGCAGCCGTTTTTGGTGCCCGTGATCTGGGCAGCGATCCTCGCGTACGTCACTTGGCCTTTGCACTCAATATTGGTGGGCGCAGTCGGTGGTCGACGCATTCCGGCGGCGTTGGTGATGACGTTGCTATTGAGTGCGGCGATCGTCATGCCGCTGCTTTCTTTGGGGCTGCTGATCAAAACCGAAGCGCTACCGTTCTATCGCGAACTCGGTCCGGCGTTGAGTCGAGCCAATTTGCCGCAGTGGTTGTTCGAGTTACCGCTCGTCGGTCCGAAACTGCAAGAGGCGCTGGCTAAAATCGCCGCCGATCCGGCGACGATTGACGCGGCGATCAAATCTTTTCTCGAGAGATCTTCCGGCGAGCTCACCGGTTTGATCGGCGGTGTCGGTCGTAATCTCACCAAGCTCGTGATCGCGATGGTGTCGCTGTTCTTCATGTATCGAGACGGCGAGGAATTTTCGGCCCAAGTTCACCATGCGCTACAAAGATTGTTCGGTGCCGCGCGTGTACAACATTACATCGACGCAGTCGGTGGTACGGTCAAGGCCGTGGTGTACGGTATCGTCTTGGCGGCACTCGCGCAGGCGACACTCGCGGGTTTGGGTTACTGGGTTGCCGGCGTACCGGCACCGCTACTGATCGCAGCGCTCACGTTCTTGGTCGGGCTCGTGCCCTTCGCGATTCCGTTCATGTGGGGCGGAGCCAGTCTTTGGTTATTCTTGAACGGTGATACCGTAGCCGCGCTCGGTTTGTTCATCTGGGGCGTAACGGCGGTAAGTTGGGTCGACAACATCGTCCGTCCGCTCGTCATCAGCGGCGCGGCGCAGATTCCATTTTTATTGGTTCTGTTCGGTGTGCTCGGCGGACTCGCAGCGTTCGGTCTCGTGGGATTGTTCATCGGTCCGGTCGTGCTCGCGGTCATCTTAGCGGTCTGGCGCGAGTGGAATGCCGAACGGCGAGTCTCAGACATATAAGGAGTGATGACCATGTCGACCATTTTGAGACGGACCACTTTCATCGTGCCCGACGCGCGCGCCGCCGCAGCGTTCTACGAATCCGTGTTCGGTTGGACGCGCTTCTATGATCATTCTTTGATCGCGAAGGCGGGTTTCCCGCCGGTCGGTCCGAACGACGAGCCTGTCGAGCTCGTACTGTTGAAGGCCGAGGATCCGCGCGTCGGCATGGTCGGTTTCCTGCAATACGTCAATGCGCCGTTCGATACCGCGGTACCGACGCGACGCACGAAAGTGCGTATGGGTGAATCGATTTTGGTGGTGCAGTGCGACGACGTGAATGCGGTGCATTCGCGTGCGCTCGCAGCGGGCGCGACGGTCTCGATGCCGCCGACGGATTGGACCGTGCCCTCACACGATGGCAAGAGCGTGATTCACCTGCGGTCGATGTCGATGTTCGATCCGAACGGCATCTATTCGGAAATCAACCAGCACTTGTAGAAAACGCGCGCATCGCGGCGATCACGTCACGCGGGCTCTCGGCGACCAACAGCATTTCGCGCACGCCGGGGCGCAGGAAACCCTCGGCATGCACATGGTCGAGAAACCCGGTGAGCTTCGAATAAAAGCCACGGACGTCGAGTAGCGCACACGGCTTTGCGTGCAGACCGAGGTGCGCCCAAGTCCAAACTTCGAATAATTCCTCGAGCGTGCCGATGCCGCCCGGTAACGCGATGAAGCCGTCGGCCAGTTCCGCCATGGTCGCTTTACGCTCGTGCATGGTGGCGACGATACGCAGGTCGGCGAGCGATCCGTGCGCCACTTCGCGTGCGACCAACGCTTGCGGAATGACGCCGATCACTTCGCCGCCGAGTGCCCTTGCCGCATCGGCGACCACACCCATCAGACCGACCGACGCACCGCCGTAAACGAGACCGATTCGTTGGCGCGCAAGCTCTTCGCCGAGTGCAATCGCCGCATCGCGATAGGCAGGATCGTTACCCGCATTCGCGCCGCAAAAAACGCAGAGTCGTTTCACCAGCCCATTCCGTAATAGGTGATGGTGCGACGCACGTTGTCACGCACGATCGCATTGAAACCACGTAGATGTGCGAACTTCGTTTGCAAGCGCGCGGCGACGATGTCGGGAATACGGTCGAGCGGTGTGCCGGCATCGAGTTCGCGACGGGTTTCTTGCATCAAGCCTTCGACGTATTCGCGACGCTCCGTGAGACGATTTTTAGGCGCGATCGCGATGCCGTGTCCGCCGACGTAGGATTCGAAGTCCCAAGACTCGAGCTCGCGTAAGCTGCGCACCCAATTGTGCAAGGAGTAATCGGCGATGTAGGGCAGCGGCATACCGCCGGCGGTGCCGAGGTCGACGATGAACGGTACGTTGACGTGATCGGGAGTCATCACGATCAAGCAGTCGCCATGATTGGGGCCGAGATAGCGTAATTTCAAAGTCCGCTCGCCGAGCCGCAGTTCGTGACGCTCACCCGTGAAGGTTTCGTCGGGCATCACGATTTCAGGTTCGGGCAAATCTTTGAAATGTGCGACGCAGTTGGCGTGTGAAACGAACTTCGCACCTTCTTCTTTGAAGATGCGGCCGCCACGTACGTGGTCCCAGTGCTGATGGCTGTACACCACGTATTTGACCGGAAGCGGCGTGATCTTGCGGATTTCCTCGCGTAACACCCGCGCCGCCTCCGGCTCGATCGGATCGGTGACGATCACCCCCGCCTTAGTGACGAGGAAAATATTACGTAACCCTTTGTGACGGAAGGTGTAGTAGCCGGGGCCGATCTCCGTGACGTCGTGCCCCTCCACGGGCGCGGGTAAGGCCGTTTGGGCGACCGCTGCCAGCGGAATCGCGAAGAAAGACAACAGGACGGCGAGTCGTAAGGGGAATTCCGTTCGCATCGATTTCACTCCCGATCGAAAAAGGGTAACAACGCATGCGCCCAGCGATCCGGTTCGTCCGGTAACTCGAGGTGAGGACTCTTCGAAAACTCGCGCGCTGCGGCGGCAGTTACCGTCGCGAGTGGATCACGAGTCGCAGCAGCGAAGCGCAGCGAAACTTCGCTGCGTCGGAGTCGTTCTGCGAGCGGATAGTCGAATTGGGCGTGATACAGGGCGCGCCATCGACCTTCCGAGCGGAACAACTCGAACACGCGTTGCTGAACGTCGACCGGATCGACCGACGGCTCCTGTCGCAGCGCGCCTTTGCGATTACGCTCGAACCATGGGAAGAACAAGCCGTGATCACGCACCACGTACCACGCTTCGAGCAGGTGACCGCCGAACCAGTTTGGCTGGATATCCGGCGCATAGTGACGTCGCATCTCGTGCGCCGTGGCTGGCGGATGATAGGGAACGCCGACCATCGCCAAATTTTTCACGAGCGTTGGTGCCCGTGTCGCAAGTTCGAGGCCGACGAGACCGCCGGCTTCGATGCCGACGAAGTCGGCGCTCCCGATGCCGAGTTCCGCGAGTGCAGCATGCAAAATTTCCGTATGCGACTCGATCGTGACCTGCTCCGTCGCCAAAAACGGATCGGATTCGCCGTGTCCGGCGAGATTGATCGCGAATACCGGTCGTCGGCCGATGAAACCGCTCGCGATCTTGGTCGTCGTTTCGGACGAGCCGAGCGCATCGTGCAGCACGATCACGGGTCGTCCCGTAGCGTCGTCGTTGCGTCGTAGGCGCAGTTGGCCCGCAGCGAGAGTCACGTAATCCGCCGACAAGCGGCCGGGCAGAGCGCGCGCGGCGACGGTTTTCTTAGGCTGCGGCGGATTGTGTCGTTCTATGAATTGGCGACAAAGATCGTGCGTTGCATCGACGTCACCACCGACTTGTACGGTGACCGAGGGCGCAACGTTGCGGATGCGCGGTAGTTGCTTCGCGAGCACGTCGGTCTCGTTAGCCGTCACGAGCACGGGCGTGCGGGTATCGCGCAGCGCGAGATCCGAGCGCATCGTGAATGCAGCTCGATAGCCGACTCGATAATGATCGCCCGAGCGCATGAAATCGAGCAGCCCGGCGTGTAACGCGGCGGGTGGCGGCAAGTCGACGTACATCCGATCAGCCAAAGATTTTCGATACCACGGAAAGAAAATCAGTTGCTCGCGCATACGAGCCCAGAGCCAAGTGAGATGCCCGCCGTCCCAACTCGGTTTCAGTTCGGGTAGATAGTTCGCGACGATGTCGGCGCGCTCGGCCTCACTCAACATCACGTAACCGTTTGCAGCAGCGCAGATGATGCGCTCCGGATAGGCTGCGGCGATCGCCGCAGAGATCATCGCGCCGGTGTGAAAGCCGTAGACTGCAGCACGTTCGATGCCGACGGCGTCCATGAATTCGATCGCAGCGTCCGCAAAATCGCCCATCTGCGCACTGGCGACCCCGAGTGGATCGGATAGACCGAATCCCGGTGAGTCGGGTGCGATGCAAGTGAAATGCGCCTTCCAGCGTTCCATGGTCGCCAGCATGTCGCGCGACGACAGCGGCGATTGGTGGAAGCAGATCACGACCGGGCCGCTGCCGACACGACGATAGTGCACCTGCCGGGCGCCCCAACGCCCCGATTCGATGTTGGCGTAGTGCCGGGTGACGCGATCGGTAGTCATCGAAAATCTCCTGCGACGTGGCGCCCTGCACGTTACCACCGCAACCCGCAGGCGCGACAAGACAGGCTACGCGTCGCGGCCGGCCAGCGGGTTCAATTGCGGTTACGGTTGCACGCGATGGCGATCGGGTGTTCTCATGCTTATCCTCTTTTTAATTTTCGGAAGTGCGCTTGGCGGTCTCTTCGGGCATACGTGCCGCTCTTGCCATCCAAGATTTTCGCCGCTACGCGCTAGCCCGTTTCTGCGCCACTATCGCCTGGCAAATGTTGGGGGTCGCGGTCGGGTGGCAGGTCTATGCCATCACCGGTGATCCGCTCGACCTCGGCCTGATCGGACTCGCGCAGTTTTTGCCTTTTCTTTTACTCGTGATGCCGGGCGGGCATGTCGCCGATCGTGCCGATCGCCGACTCGTGATGGTGGGCGCCTATGCGGTCGAGACTTGTTGTGTACTCGTACTGCTGATTTTCACAGTGACGAGCTCGCAGGTCATTTGGCCGGTGTTCGTCGCGATGGCATTGTTCGGGGCCGGACGTGCATTTTGGATGCCCTGTGGCCAAGCGATGACGGTCAATCTCGTGCCGAAAGAAATGTTCGCGTCGGCCGTGGCACTCAACAGCACGTTGTTCCAAACCGCTGCGATCACCGGACCTGCGCTCGGGGGTGTGTTCTACGCCTTCGGTGAAACTGCACTCGATTCATCTGGCGCGCTGCTCGTCTACGCGGTCGTCATCGCGTTACTGATCGCGGTTTTGTCATTGTTGATTTCCATCCGTCCGGTGCGTGCCAAAGGGCGTGGCGAGGCGACGATGACCGAATTCTTCGAGGGCCTGCGTTTCGTTTGGAATCGCAAGCCGGTATTAGGCGCGATTTCTTTGGACTTGTTCGCTGTGTTATTCGGCGGTGCGACGGCTTTATTGCCGATGTTCGCCGCCGATGTTTTGCACGTCGGCCCGGTCGGGCTCGGCGTGCTGCGCAGCGCGCCGGGCGTCGGTGCGGCGTTGGTGGCGGTGTGGCTCGCGCAGCGGCCGATCACGCGTCATGCAGGCACCTGGATGTTCGGCGGTGTTGCGTTGTACGGCGTGGCGACGGTGGTGTTCGGTCAATCGACGTCGTTCGTGTTGTCGGCGATCGCATTGTTCGCCATCGGTTGCGGCGACATGGTCAGCGTGTTCGTCCGCCATTTGTTGGTGCAACTCGAGACGCCCGATGCCATTCGCGGTCGTGTCAGTGCGGTGAGCTCCATGTTCATCGGCACGTCTAACGAGCTAGGTGAGTTCGAATCGGGGGTTACCGCGCGTTGGTGGGGCGCCGAAGCGGCCGTCACGGTGGGGGGCATCGCCTGTTTGCTCGTTGTTGGCACTTATTTGCGACTGTTCCCGGAGCTGCGCCGACTCGATCGGTTCCCCGAGCATGCCAAGAGTGACTAGCGGGCGCGTAGCCGTTCGGTAAACTTGTCGGACCCGCGCCGTTTCGCCCACGAAAGGCCCGTATGACCCGACACACCATACTGTCCGTCGCCCTACTCACGCTGCTCAGCGGCTGCATGAGCGCGCGCGTCGAACAAACGCGCGAACTACAAACTGCGATCGGGCAAGGCGAAGCCGTGGTCGTGCTCGCCAAGCCGCAGATCGAGGGCGCCTCGGCGGCCGACGCGTTCATGGACTGCGTCGCTAAAGGTTTGCACTCCCACGCCAATCCGGTCGACGTCGTCGATAACGACACTTTCGTCGATCAACTATTTCCTTGGTTCGAACCTGGTACTGCGCCGAGTCGCCCCGAGGGCGTGACCCGCGTGCTCGGCCAACCCGGGGTGAGTGAAAAAATCGCTAGCACGGGCGTGCGCTACATCGTGTGGCTAGACGGTGCGACGCGACGCACCGACGGTGGCGGCAGCCTTGCATGCGGCGCCGCGCCCGGTGCCGCAGGTTGCATCGGCTTCGGTTGGTGGGAAAAAGAATCGGCGTTCGAGGCGACGATTTGGGACATCAAACAAGCTAAATCCGCGGGCAGCGTTGGCACCAACGTTACGGGCACGTCCGCGATCGTCGGTGCGATCGTGCCGTTGCCGTTCATCGCGCGCGTCGAGGGTACGGCTTGTTCGCGGTTGTCCGATCAACTGCATGCATTCTTCAAAGGTGGCGGATGAGCGCATTACGAACGATTTCTTTGCTGACGATATTCGTGACGCTCGCAGGTTGTGCAACCACCTCGAGCGGACCATCGTCGCCCAGCGATCCGACCTCCAGCCCTTCGAGCCTCCCGTCGCCGTCCGGTGGTGGTAGCGGGTCTGCCGGTAGTGCGGGTTCGAAAGGCAGCACGGGAACTTCGGGCGGCGGTGACATGTCCACTGCCACTGGTGGTGGTGAGGATGCCAGCGCCGGCGAAGCGAGCACGGCCGACGAACGACGCGGCAAACTGGATCGACGCTTGGACGACTCGCTCGGCGAATTCGATAAAACGCTCGGCGAAGAACAACGACGTTCTGCCGCCGAACGCGACGCGCGTGCAGCGGCCAACGCAGGGTCGCGTCCCGCGGGTGATGCGTCGGGCGACGAGGGCGGCGGTCGCGATGGCGACTTGCGCTCGGAGCGCGGCGGTCGCAACGCTGCCGAGGCTAAAAACGGCCGCGACGCGGGTCGTAATGGCAAATCCGGCGGTGGCGATCGGCGCGATCGTGGCACGGTGGCAGGTGGTGGTAGCGGCGCACCGGACCGCGGCATCCCTTCGGGGGACGACGACGATATCGTCGCGCGACGCTTGCGTCGTGCGGCCGAACAGGAAACCGACCCGGAACTCAAAGAAAAATTGTGGAAGGAATACATCGAATACAAAAAGAATTCGAAGGGGGGCGGGTGATGCGCTCAACACGAATTTTCTCGATCGCGCTGCTCGCCGTGTTCGCGCTCGCAGGCTGCATGGTCAGCGACACGCGACCGCTCGCGAAAGTCGATGCCGTGCAAGCGAAGACCCAAATCGCCGAGGCCGAACTGCTCGACGTCGCGATCCACGAATTCGATCCCGGTATTCCGACGGCGATCGCCGAGGACACCGAAGCGCTCGACAAAAAGCGCATCTATCCGGAAGTGCGTAAAGCCGAAAGTCGTTTGCTCGCTACGCGTCTGAAGTCGACGCTGGAATCATCGGGGCAATGGGGTGCCGTGCGCGTCGTGCCGGCGAGCGTCAAGTTCGTCGACGTGATCGTCAACGGTCGTATCGTCGATTCGACGGGCGTACATCTCGCGCTAGAGATCGAAGCGATCGACGCTGCTGGTCGCGCGTGGATTACGAAGAAAACCTATTCCGGCGAAGCCGATGTCGGCACCTATAAAACCGACGCCGCATTACGCGCCCGCGATCCGTTCCAAAACGTTTACGCGCAGATCGCCAACGATTTGGTCGCCGCGCGTGACAAACTCGATGCCGCGCAGCGCAGCGAACTGCGCCAAGTGGCTCGTTTACGCTTCGCGCGTGACCTCGCACCACAGGCGTTCGCCGGATACCTCACCAAAGGTGCCGACGGTCTGACACATCTCGCGCGACTGCCGGCGGCGGACGATCCTGCGGTCGCACGAATCGATAAGATCCGTGAGCGCGATACGGCACTGATCGACACGATCGACGGCTATAACGCTGGTTTCTCGGACAAATTGTTCGACTCTTACGGCGGCTTTCGCCGCACGAGTCGCGATGCGATCGATCGCGAGGAGAAAACGAAGTCACAGGCGCGAACTCGTACGGTGCTCGGTGCTGCTGCCGTGCTCGCGGGAATCTTCGCAAAAGCCAACTGCTCGCCGACCGATTACGCCTGCCAGCGACTCGAGAGCGCCGCGCGCACCGCTGCAGCGGTCGGCGGCGTGGCGGCGGTGATGTCCGGCATCAAAAAATATTCCGATGCGAAAGTTGCAGCGCAAGAAGTGAAGGAACTCGCGACCAGTTTTCAAAACGAAGCGACTGCGCAGGTCGTCGAAGTCGAAGGTCGAACATTGAAACTCACCGGCACGGCGGAAGAGCGTTATCGTGAGTGGCGAAAACTACTCGCGGGCATCTATCAGGAAGAGACGTCCGGCACTGCCGGGGCGACGACCAATCCCTGAGCACATCGTGACCTCGTTTCACAAAGGCGAGCGAGTCGTCGCACGATTCGTGCTGATCGAACGCTTGGGTGGCAGTGGCGACCGCGAGGTTTGGCGGGCACTAGACGAAAGCGATGGTACGCAAGTCGCCGTCAAACTGTTGCGCACCGTCGACGCCCTAGGATCGACCAACGGTGCTGCCCGCGACCTCGAGCGCGAATATGCCATCGCCCGACGACTTCGTGAGGCGGTGCCGGGAATCCGCGTGTCGCGCATCGACTCGCCGTTACAGGATCACGACGTCGCCGCATTACCGATGCAACTGGCAGCCGGTGATGCGCGCAGTTTGCGCAGTAAACCGTGCTCGCGAATCGTGCCGGTGCTGATCGATGTCGCCGAAGCACTTCGCGACTGCCACGCGCAGGGCGTCATCCATCGCGATTTGAAGCCCGCGAACGTCTTACTCGATTTTCACGGCCGCGCACTGCTCTGCGACTTCGGTGTCGCGGCGGTCGATGGCGTCGCGCCGACGAACGCTCCACATTCGCCTTTGACGTCCGCGCCCCAACAAGCACATGGTTCACCGCCTGCAACCGCAGACGACATTTTCGGTTTCGGCGCGCTCGCACTCGAACTTTTGACGGGCTACCCGCCGAATTTTCCCGCTGCTGCCACCGACACTGCTGCGATACGTTATTCGCACCCGGTTCCCGACGCGCTGCACGCTCTGCTTCGTTCTTCGCTAGCACCCGAGGTGAACGACCGGCCACGAACGATGGCCGAAATCCTCACGATCTTGAGTGCGCTCGACTTGACCGGTGTCGACGTCGATGCAAGTGCGTTGCTCGAGCGCATCGTGCCGACGACCGCGTCTGATAAGCCGGTGCCGAACGGCGCGTCTCGACGCCCATCGCTATCGATCGGCGTGGTTGCGATCGTCCTCGTTGCGGCACTCGCGGCCGTATTTCTTTGGTTACCACGACTAGCGGTCGGCACCAACGTGACCACGAGTGAATCGCAGGCGCGCGTGACACCCGAGACGGCGCAAGCCTTGCTCGAAGCGCAACGCGACGATGAAGCGCGCCGTCGATATGCGACGGCTAAAGCCGAATTTCGTAAAGCACTCGACGCGCTCGAATTGCGTGGTGCGGCACAGTGGAGCGGCGCCGACTTTGCAGCCGCCAAAACACTCGGTGAAAGCGCCGACGTAGCAGAGCGTGACGGGCGGCGCGAGGTGGCACTCGACCGCCTGCAAACGGCAAGTGCGCGACTCGGTCGAATCGGTGAGCGAGCGCAGCCAGCGCTGCGAGAACGGCTCGAGACCGGTACGCGTGCATTGAACGAGTCACGATTGGAGGAAGCGCGTGCCGCGTTCGAATTAGCCTTGCAAATTGATTCGGGCAATGCGGTCGCAGCGAAATCTTTGGCGCGCATCGGTCGACTCGAGCCAGTCGTCGCAAGGCTTGCGGAAGCCGACTCGGCGTTGCTGGAAGGCGAGCCTTTGCGGGCCCTGCAATTATTCGAACAGGTGCTGCGTGCCGATGGCGAGAACACGCTCGCTCGGGACGGCGCGGGGCGGGCGCGTAGCGCGATCGGCTCCGATCGTTACGCGCGCGAGGTCGGCCAGGCGTTGGAGGAGTTACGCAAAGGTGATGGCCAGCGGGCACGTGAAGCTTACGCACGCGCGAAAAACTTACGGCCCGACGGAATCGAGATCCGCGAGGGATTGATTCAAGTCGATGCACTCGACGCGCGTCGTGACCTCGATGCCGTGCGGCGTGGGGCGGTTGTCCTCGAAAATGGCGAGCGCTGGGCAGAAGCGTTGGCGACCTATGAATCATTGGTCGCGCGTGATGCGAGTCTCGTATTCGCGCGCGAGGGGGCAGCGCGGGTACGGCCACGCGCGGAACTCGCGCGGCGTCTCGAAAGTCTGGCCAACAATGCGGCGCGTCTCACTGCACCGGAGGTTCGGGCCGAGGCTGAAAGTCTCATCGCGCGTGCGACGGCGATTCCGGGTGAGGCGCCGCGACTTCGAGCACAGGTCGTGGCACTGCGCACCCAACTGCAGCGTTACGACACGCCGGTCAAGCTTGTGATCCAGTCCGATGGCGCCACACAAGTCACGATCCAAAAATTTCGTGCGCTCGGGCGGCTGACCCAAACCGAACTCGAACTCAAGCCGGGACGATACGTCCTCGTCGGCACGCGCGACGGTTATCGTGACGTGCGCCGCGAAATTTTGTTGAAACCGGGCGAGGCGGCGCCGGTGGTCGAGCTGCGCTGCAGCGAGGCGATCTCGTGACGCGTGTCGTGATCCACGAGCCGGCGGGAGTTCGCGAACTCGGATTGCCCATTCGCGTCGGCGGTACGACGGCCTGCGACGTCCGCATTCCCGGCGCGGGAAGCGTTGAGACGCTCTGTTTCGAGCGCTTCGACGACGCATTGCGATTACGAATCGACGGTGATGCAGCCATCCGCCTGAATGGCGTTTGGATGGCGCCGGGTGCGTTTCGTGAACCGCGCGCGGGGGACGTCTTGTTCGTCGGTGATGCCCGAGTCCGGCTGGCTGCGGTCGGCGAGACGCTTGAATTATGCGTCGATCATGCGGCATCGAACGACACCATCGAACCCGTCCGTGCGCCCACAAATGGACCACGGGACGAGGAGCAGGGCGACGAGCAGATCGTACCTGCGAAACTCGTTTTCGCAGACGAGCTCGAAGAGGATGGAACGGGTTCGTTCGGTCGACGTCGTGTTCTTTGGATCGCGTTCGCAGCAGTCGTACTACTCGTGTTCACATTGCTGCTGAGTTTCAAAAAAATACCCGTGACCGTCGAGCCACTCGATGCGCGTGTTCGGGCGAGTGGCTTGTCTTGGCATGCTGGTAATGCGTTGTTCGCACTGCCCGGTGAGCGCACGATCACCGCCCGCAGGGTCGGATACGTCGAATATCGAAAGATGGTCGACGTCCGAGCCGATGCGCCGACACTCGACATTCGAATGGAGCCTTTGCCCGGTCAATTGCTCATCGACTCTCGCGGGGTCGCCGCAGAAGTTTTAGTAGACGGCGCGCCGATCGGACGTGCGCCGGGCGAAGTCGCAGTTCGTGCCGGCATACGCACCGTTACGCTACGCGCCCCGCGTCACCTTGATGCGACTCGGCGCATCGTCGTGAAAGGCATGGGGCAACGCGAATCGCTGCAACTCGTGCCGCAACCGTACTGGGGCAAGCTCGCCGTCTCCGTTACCGCATCGAATGCGTCGCTGAGTGTCGACGATGGTGCTGCGATCGCGCTACCGACGACGCTCGACTTGCCGGCCGGCTTGCATCGTTTGTCGATCCGAGCGGGCGGAGCGCGACCGTGGCAAGGAACCGTATTCGTCAAAGCCGGCGAAACGTTGTCGGTCGGGCCTTTGACGCTAGGTGCACCCGACGCACGAGCCAAGATCGACTCCAATCCGCGTGGCGCGGACGTGACGCTCGGCGGAGCGTTTCGTGGCCGCACCCCGCTCGACATTTCTTTGACGGCAGGCTTGCCGCAAGAATTGGTCGTGACGCGAGCGGGATATGGTCCCGTCACGCGACGGGTCGTGCCGGGTGCGGGTGAGCGACTCGCATTGTCGTTCGATCTGCCCGTGATTGCCGTGCGACTCGCATTGCAGGGAAAACCCGCCGACGCGGAAGTTTCGATCGACGGCCTCGTGCGTGGAAAAGCGCCGCTCGCCGTCGACTTGCCCGCGACGCGACACTCGATCGAAATTCGCGCCGTCGGCTATCAAACATTTGCCACCGAGATTGATCTGGCGACGGCGACCACCCGCAGTATCGATTTCGAACTGACACGCGAAGGTCGCCCGGCGGGCTGGAAGCCACCCGCTGCGCGCATCGAGACACCGAACGGCGTCGCGTTGCGCTTACTACCGAATGGTACGTACGTGCTCGGCAGCGAACGCCGCGAGCAAGGGCGCCGCGCTAACGAGTTCTCGCGTACCGTGACGTTCGAGCGTCCGGTTTATCTCGCAACGCGCGAAGTCACCAACGCGCAGTTCCGTGCCTTCCGTTCGACCCACGCCTCGGGGTTCGTCGACCGACGCAGCATCGATCTCGACGCGATGCCCGTGACGAGCGTGACTTGGCTGGATGCCGTTCAATATTGCAATTGGTTATCCGAGCGCGAAGGTCTCGCGCCAGCTTACGAGCAACGCGACGGCGCGTGGCTCTTGCGGCAGCCGGCGACCAACGGCTACCGTTTGCCTACGGAATCCGAGTGGGAACTAGCGGCGCGTTACGCGGGGCCGGAGCACAAACTGCGACGTTACGAATGGGGCGATGCGTTACCGCCACCAGCGGGCGATGCGAACCTCGCCGGTAGCGAGGCCGCAGGCTCGCTGCCTACCGTGCTCGACGGCTGGCAGGACGAATATCCCTCGGTCGCGCCGGTCGGAAAATTCGCTGCGAATTTTCTCGGTTTGCAAGACATGCTCGGTAACGTGTCGGAGTGGGTCAACGACACTTATGCATCGTTCGACTCGCCGGGTGCGGTCAAAGATTACACCGGTCCGGCGTCGAGCGGACCGCGTCACGTGATCAAAGGCGGCAGTTGGCGCACAGCGACGTTCGCCGATTTGCGTGCCGCCTGGCGCGAAGGCGCAGACGCCGCGGCACAAAACATCGGCTTTAGGGTGGCTCGTTATGCGGAATGAACGCGGTCGAATTCCCGGGGTGTTGCTCTCTTTGGCTTTGGTCGCGCTGCTGGCGTGGTTCGCCGACGCGTATGTGCGGCGCGCTGCAGCGCAGAATGCCGAACCTCCGGAAAGCGCGCGCCCGGTCGTGATCGCCCCGGCACAGGCGAGCAAAGACGAGGCCGAGAGCAACGAAGCCGAGACCGGGCCACGACGTGCACCGAGCCCGAAAGCCTCGGACGAGGAGGCGCGCGAATTTCGCGACTCGGCTGACAACAACGTGAGTTTCCCGGTCGACATATGACTACACGAATCGCGCTCGGCACTGTCGACTCGGCGCTCGCGGTGGCGAGCGACGGCGTGTTGCGTGCGTGCTCGCGTTCGATTGTGCATGCTGACGCGAATGATCCCGTGCGATTCGGCACCGACGCGCAGCACCAACGTCGACTGTATCCGGCCAAAGTGTCGACCACTCATTGGCGCGACCTGCGCGCCGATCTGCTGCGCGCCGAGTTGCGCACTCGTTTGTGGCCATTTCGCGGTGGCGATTCGCGCGCGCGCGCCGAGCTGCGCATCTCGGTGTCCGCGCAGCACGATGCTGCTGCACTCGGCGTGATACTCGCTGCGCTTCGGGCGGAAAATGCGCAGGTCCTCGGCTTTCACGATGCGGCCGCCCTAACCGTCGCAGCAGTGGGTTTGCGTGGCACGGCGTTGGTGCTCGAAATCGGCTTGCATCACGTTGCGGCCACACGCGTCGTCGCGGACGGCCTCGAATCGCGACGTAAGGCCGTCGCCGTACGTCGGGGTACGGGTTTGCTCGAACTGCACGACGCGTGGATGGGGCTCGCACGCGAAGCGCTGGTGCGCCGTAATCGTTACGACCCGTTGCACGACGCAGCGGCCGAGCAACGTCTCGAAGATAGCTTATTGCCGGCTGCTGCCGAAGCGGCGCGCGTTGGCGTTGCACATCTCGAAATTCCTACCACCGCAGACGTGGCACGAATTTCTTTGACGCGCGACCAGTTCGGGGCGAGTGGCGCGTCGGTGCTCCGTAACATCGCAGCGGTGCTGCGTGAGGTACGACCACCGGGGCGCGATTTGGCTTTGGTTGCGCCAGAGTGGGTTTGGGAATTGCCCGGTCTGACGTCTGCCTTCGGCGATTTTGCGGCGAGTCGCTGGGTTTCCGTGCCGACCGGCATCAGTGCGCGCGCCGCGTCGCTGCTCGGATTCGATCCGGACCATGACGATACGCACGACGAGTCGGTCGTCTTTCATCGTGGCGTACCGCGAGATCATGCATTCGAAATAGCGACCGATGCGCCGCGCGACCCGAGTTCGGCGCTGCGCCGACGCACACCGCCGACGCATCTCAATCACGCCGGTGTGATTTTGGCGCTCACGCCAGGCTCCGTGCTTCCGGTCGGTCGTGACCCCGGGCGCGGCGGACTCGTCTTACCAAATTCGTCGGCCGGAATTTCGCGACTGCATTGCACGTTGTTGTGCGAGGCCGATCGCGTCAGCCTCGTCGATCACGCGCGCTACGGCACGCTCGTGAACGGTGAACGAGTCGTCGATCGCATCACCGTAAATGCCGGTGATCGAATTCGTTTGGGCGATCCGGGCGTCGAACTGGAATTGCTCGCGGTCGGTTGACGGGATGGCGCGGCGTACCTTCGAAGTTTTCAGCCTCTCGTTCTTGGACGTGATCTGCTGCGGCTTCGGCGCGGTCATCCTGTTCTATACGATCGTCAGCGCCCACAGCGGCATCGAATTATCGCGCCGCAACGATCAGCTCGCAGCACAAGTTGCCAAGCTCGACGAGGAAGTTAAACAAGGTAGAGAGCGGCTGGTGTTGCTGCGCAACGCCATCAACCGTACCGAAAGCGAAACGGTCAGCGCCCGGTCGCGTGCCACCATCTTGATCGAGCAATTGAAGCAGAATCGTGAGGAAAGTTCGGTTTACGACGCGACGACACTCGCCAAGCGTGAGCGCATCGAAAAACTCAAAGCAGACGTCAAAGCACTAGAGGAGAACTCTCGGCGACTCGAGGCTAGCGCCAAAGTCGCCTCGCCGGTGCGCGGCGATCAAGTCGGCGCCGGCAAAAATCTCGTCGGCCGCCGATACATCAACGGCCTGGCGTTGAAAAGTCGCCGCGTGCTGATTTTGCTCGACCGATCGTCGAGCATGCTCGACGACGACGTCGTCAACGTCATCCGCCTGCGCAATATGCCGAATGCCGCGCGCTTGTCGGCACCAAAGTGGCGACGTGCCGTTGATATTGTGAGCTGGATACTCAATGAAATGCCCGCCGGCGCTCAGTATCAAGTCTACGGCTTCAACACGGCGGCAGCGCCGCTATTGGCCGGGTCTGCGGGTCAATGGTTGGCGGTCGACGACGATGCGCAGCGCGGTAAAGTTCTCGAAGCGCTCGGCACTTTGACGCCAGCGGACGGCACAAGTTTGGTGAATGCACTCAAGCCGATTCGTGAAATGCAATCGCCGCCCGAGCAGGTCGTGTTGATCACCGACGGCTTGCCGACCCAAGGTGCGAGTCCGCCGGCTTTGCGGCGTACGATCGATGCCTCGGGTCGGGTCAAACTATTCGACGAAGCGGTGCGTGGTATCAACCGTAGCCTGCCGATCGACGTGGTGCTGTTGCCCATGAAAGGCGACGTGCAGGCCGCGCATCGCTTTTGGGGATTGGCCCGTCTCACCAAGGGCTCGTTCGTCATGCCGTCACCGGACTGGCCATGAAGATCAAGCGACGGGAAACCGAAGTTTTCAGCCTGTCGTTTCTCGACGTGATTTGCTGTGGATTCGGCGCGATCATCTTGTTGTTGGTCCTCACCGAATTCGGTCGGCCGGTGCAGATCGAGATTTCGCGCGAGAACATGAACCAGCAGCTTAAAAAATTACAGCAAGAGTTGTTCGACATTCGCGGCGATTCAGATCGTTTCGAGCGCGATCTCAAAGGGCGTACCGACGAGCTCGCGCGCGAACGACTCAATCTCGCGCGCGCGGCGGGTGAACTGTCTTCGATCGGGGGGCAATTCAAGGCCTCGAAGCAAAACGCCGCAGTGAGCAATATTCTCGAAAACGAATTGCTCACTGCTTATCAGGAACTCGAAGAGCAAAATAAAAAATTATTGCAAGTATCGCGTAGTCGTAAGCGAATTGCGACGCAGGCCGTGGGCGGTATTCCGGTCGATAGCGACTATGTGATCTTCTTAATCGACACTTCGGGCAGCATGCAGGGGGGTCACTGGGACACTGCACAAGCGGTGATGAAAGAGATTCTCGATATTTACCCGAAGCTGAAAGGTGTGCAGGTCATCGACGATAACGGCAAGGAGATGTTTTCCGGTACGCGTGGCACTTGGCTCACCGATTCGGCGAGTTTGCGGACGCAGATCATCCAACGCATGAAAGACTGGCGGGCGTTCAGTGATTCGAGTCCGGTCGATGGCCTCGAGATCGCCATTCGAAACTATTGGGCTGCCGATCGTCGCATCAGTATTTACGTGCTCGGTGACGAATTCACCGGCGAGTCGATCCAATCCGCACTCGATGCCATCGATCGCGTCAATAAAGCCGATCAAGGCGGTCGCCGTCGAGTCCGCATCCACGCGGTTGGCTTTCCCGAGGCGCCCGGTATGACGCCGTTTACAAACATTCGCTTTTCGGCCTTAATGAGGCAAATGTGTGAGCGTAACGATGGCACGTTCGTCGGTATCACGAACGAAAAGAGTTGCGCGGTGAGCATGAACGTCGGAGGCATCAACACGTGCATGGGCGGCAGCGACTAATACTGGTAGCAGCCTCGTTGCTGCCGATCGCCGGCTGCGGTGGCGTTAGCATTGCGCCCGAGGCTAAGTTACCGCGTGCATTGATTCGGCCGGTTGAAGCGAAAATCGGTTACGTGATCGACGGTGAGCAGCGCAATTACGTGCACTCCGAAACCCGTGCGGGTGTGCCGTGGAAAATCGCCCTCGGTGCCGGTCACCAAAAGCTCGTACGGCAAATCTTCGATGCCGAATTCAAAGAAGCGCGCGAATTTCCCGATTTAGAGACGGCGCGTAAGAGCGAGGGTCTGCAAGCGATCTTCGAGCCGCGCATCGATCAATACTCGTTCGCATCGGCCATGGAAACGGGTGGTCGGTACGTCGCCGTAACAATGCGCTATCGCATCAACGTGCTCACACCGGAGGGTGCGAAGTTCGACACCCTGACGCTGACGGGCTACGGGGCAAGTTTGGTCGAGGGAATCGGCAGCGAGGAGCCGCTCGCGGTGGCGAGCCGTGCCGCGATGCGCGACGCTGCATCGAAATTCATGACGCAATTCCAAGGCCAATCGTTGGCCGAGCAGCTCGCGAAGGGCGAGAAGTTGGTGGCGGCGGTCGAAAAACCCGGAGCCGAGGCGGCGGCGGTCACGTCGATCGAGGCTGTGCCGATTCGTCCTTCGCGGCGTCGGGCTTTTCAGGCTTCGCCTTCGACTTGATCTGAACCCGTTCTTCGAACGAAACACCGTCGACGTCGACTGGTTCGCCGTTCGCGAGCCCCGGTGAAAATTTCGCCCGTCGAACGGCGGTGATCACGGGCCGCGTAGCCGCGTCCGCTCCGACCGGTTCGATCGCTGTCGCCGCGACGACTTTGCCTTCCTTGCCGATTTTCAGCGCCAACTTCACGTCGACGATTTCATGATCGATCTCTGCTTCGCCGTGTTTGGAGGCGATCGACGGTTCGCGATAGGCAATCACACGCGGTTTGCGCAGCGGCGCTAGCGCGTCCTCGCCGAACGGTGCGAGCTCGGCCCATGCCCGCTTGTACTCCGCCGCTGCTCGAGACGCCGAGCCGATCACGAGGTACCAATCGCCGAGCTGCACGTAGGTTTCGGCGCGCGTGCGGTGATCGATCGGCTGACCATTGCCGAGCAGTTCGAGCGCATATTTGAGTGCGCGCTCACCCTCGGGGTTCAATCGATTTTGCTCACTGCCGAACATGCCGAACGGATCGCGTGTCATCGGTTCTGGTTTGGCTTCGGTCTCAGTGCCCATCAACGCTTCCATCAAATACGTCCGCGCGAGCCCTCGCAGCGCGGTGACACCGAGCAAAGGCTGACGGGTGGCGTATTGCTCGACGATCTGCAGCGCTCGCGCGTGCAGGCCGCGCGCCGTCGCATATCGATTATTGGACTCGTGCCAGAGCGCATAGCGATCGAGCGCCTCGAGCATGCGCAGATCATTTTTGCCGTAAGCGGTCTCGGCGACGCGAAATCCGTATTGAAATTCTTTATCGGCATCTTGCGTACGACCGAGCGCGACATAGCACTCGAGCAGCGGATCGATGATGTCGATTTGCGCTGCATTGAAAAGCCCGTCGATATTGCGCGACAGATCTAGCGCACGCTTGAAAACGGCAGCCGCTTCCGCCGGCCGATGCGTTGCGAGTAGCGTTTCGCCGAGGCCGGTGAGGGGGCGGATGAGATCACGATCAGCGCCGGCTTGTTGGCCGTCGATGAGTTTGATCGCTCGCGCGTAATGGGTTTCTGCGAGCGGATACTCGCCGCGCCGAAACGCGACCGTCCCGAGATTCGTGAGCGGCGCGACGAGTTCGCGAGAATCTTTGCCGAACGCCGTCTCGGTGTTGGTCACGAGTTGTTCGGCGAGCAATCGCGCACCGACGAGATCGTTCGATTCGAGTGCAGTTTTGAATTTCAGGAATATTTCGCCGCGCTCGCGGGCGGTATCGGCAGCCGATGGTGGCGCCGCGCCACTCGCATTCACCGCAAAGACAAACGCGATCGTCGCGATCAGCGCTTTTCGAACAGGTAGTGAGACACCAGCCATTCGCGCCCGCCCTCGTAGCCGAAGAGTTCTGCGCAGGACATGAAGAATACGCGCCAGTATACCCACCATTTGCGGGTTTGCTCGGCACCGTAGGCGGTCGCGAGGATCGGCATCAACTCGCTGCGGTGCGCGTCCATGTTCTGCAGCCACGCTTCGGAAGTGAGTTGGTAGTGCCGGCCGTCCACCTGCCAATGTTCGCGTAACCGTAAGTCGCGCTGGAAATACAGCAACAGATCGTCGCTTGGCATGATGCCGCCGGTGAAGAAATAGCGCGCCATCCAATCGGTGTCGTCACGCACCTCAAACGGATAGGCGTATTCGTGATGCGTGAAGATGTGTACGAACAGCGTCGCGCCGGGATTCATCCATGAGGCGACCCGACCGAGCAGCGTTTCGTAATTGCGCATGTGCTCGAACATTTCGACGGACACTACGCGATCAAAGCCGGTGCCCGTGGGAAATTCGAGGCGATTCACGTCGCAGGTGACGATCTCGAGGTTTTTCAAGCCACGCTCGGCCGCCCGCGCGTCGATATGGGCTTTTTGCGTGCGCGAGTTCGACACTGCCGTGATTCGGGCATTCGGAAAGTGCGCTGCCATCCACAGCGACAAAGACCCCCAGCCGCAGCCGAGCTCTAAAATCCGCTCGCCATCGCGCAAGCCGGCGCGTTCACAAGTGAGCGCCAGCATGCGTGCCTCGGCGGCATCGAGATTCGCCGCTGCGCGATCGATGTCGAAGTCGTCGTAATAACAACTCGAATATTTGAGGTGTTTACCCAACACCCGCAGGTAGAAGTCGGTAGGCACTTCGTAATGCTGTTCGTTGGCTTCCGCAGTATGGATCGCGATCGGGCTCTCGCGCAGACTGCGCACCAGCGTCATCAAATGCGCTTGTTGAGCCTCGGGGTTGCCGCGATCTTCTTCACGTAATCGCTGCGCGAGCAAATCGCGAATGCGACGCCGAATCAACCAGTCGGGCACCCGATCGGATTCGAGTAAGCGCATGGCGAACGTATCGGTCATCGGTCTGGTCCTGAAAGACGGCCCGCTGCAGCGGTCAGTATGGGCGTCAACAAACGATACAGCAGGAAAATCGCCAGCGGTGCGACGACGCTCCAGCCGAGCGTGGCGTGGACGATCGCATCCCACAAGGTGACGATAGCCTGTAACACCCCTTCACCGAGAATCTGCATGCCCGCCTCGACCGTGAGCGGTTGCGGGGGCGAACCGGTGAGCCACTCACCGAGGCGCATGAACGGAATGATCAGCACCAGTTGCACCGGCGCGATCAGCCAACTGGCGAGCTGAATGGCGACTAGATTGAGTTTGCGTATCAAGGCGATCGCAGTAAGTACCGGTGTCGACACCCCGAGCACCGGAAAGATTCCGAAGCCGGAGCCGAGCGCGATGCATAAGGCGAGATCGTGCGGCGCGAGACCCTCGCGCAGCAATCCGAGCAAGGGTGCGACGATCCGGCGACGCAGCACCTCAAGCATGACGACGGAGCAAAATATTTTCCAGCGGTTCGTCGTCGCCTAATTTCGCGATCTGACGCAGCACGTAAATCGACATCGCCATGTTACCGAGCAGCATGATCGCGATGAACCAAGCCGTGCGCGATATCCCGCTCGATTCTTTGTAGAACACCCAAACGTAGAAAGTCAGAAAACCGAAATAAGCGTCCATCATCGTCGCGATGGTCCACCATTTGTCGGGCTCGGCGACCATGCCTTGCCAATCGAAAACCGCCTGCTGCGTACTCGCATAGGTGGTGTATGCGAATAGCGACAAAAATATCGAACCGAAAATGAGTCGGAGCAGGGTGCGATTCATAAAGACGTTCCAGTCACTTGCCGAATAGTTTCTCGAGTTCCGCGCGGGCCTGCTCGACGCTAGCCGTATTCGGCGGTAGGTAAGCGCCAGCGCGCGGCTTGTAATGATCACAAAAGTTGGCGTGCTCTTTGTCGCGCACTTCTTCGGCAGTCGGTTCGCGGCAATGTTTGGCGACTGATCGATCGTAGTCGACGCACAACTTGCAGACGTGTAATTCCGAGCGGCAGCCGGGGCAAACATCGAGGCGTCGCAGAGGCAGCGATAGCGCTGCGAGCGCTTGCCCGCATTTCCAGCAAACCAGATCGTGTGCCACGCGTACCTCCCGATTCGAGCCTAGCGGCGCGATAGCAACTCGCGCAAGGCACGACCGGTGTGCGATCGCATATATTTTTTGACGATGGCCGCAGGTGTGCCTTCGGCGACCAGTTTGCCGCCCGCCGCGCCGGCCTCCGGACCCATGTCGATGACCCAGTCCGCCTCGGCAATGACGTCGAGATCGTGTTCGACCACCACCACCGTGTTACCTGCATCGACGAGTCGATGTAGCACGGCGATCAATTTCTCGACGTCCGCCATGTGCAGACCGACGGTCGGCTCATCGAGGACGTAGAGGGTATGTTTGGGTTTGCTGCGCAGCGGCGCCCGTAAGTCGACCCGCACTTTAGCAAGCTCGGTGACGAGTTTGATGCGCTGAGCTTCGCCACCGGAGAGCGTTGGACTCTGCTGGCCCAAGGTGAGGTAGCCGAGTCCGACTTCGCACAGCAACGTCAGCACGTGCTTGAGTGTGGGTTGCGATGCAAAGAATTCCGCCGCATCTTCGATGCTCATCGCGAGCACATCGCCGATACTCTTATCACGCCAGGTGACGGCCAAAGTTTCGGCATTGAAGCGCCGTCCACCGCAAACGTCGCAGCCGACCTTCACGTCGGGAAGGAAGCTCATCTCGATCGTCTGTACGCCTTGGCCCTCGCAGGCGTCGCAGCGACCGCCCGACGTGTTGAACGAGAATCGCCCTGGGCCGTAGCCGCGCAGCCGGGCTTCGGACGTGCCGGAGTAAATTTTTCGGATGTCGTCCCAAATACCGACGTACGTCGCTGGGCAGGAGCGGGGCGTCTTGCCGATCGGTGTCTGGTCGACTTCTAAGACGCGATCGACGGCAGCGATTCCGCGGATGGTGCGGCACCCGGTCGCGGCCGCCGACTTGCCGGCCTTGCCGACCATCGCACTCGCGCTCGCGAACAGCACGTCGCGCGCCAGCGTCGACTTGCCCGAGCCCGACACGCCGGTGACCGCCACCAATCGACCGAGCGGAATACGCACGTCGAGCCCGTTCAGGTTGTGCAGCTTCGCATGCTCGATCAGCAAAGATTCGGTGCGCGCGGCGACGGGCCGATGTGGTTCTGACGGATGACGCAGCGGTTCGCGTAAGAACCGCCCCGTGACCGAATCGGGGTTAGCGACGAGTTCGTCGACCTTACCGCGACCGACGATACGACCGCCGCGCACGCCAGCGCCCGGGCCGAGATCGATCACGTGATCGGCGCGTCGGATGGTGTCCTCGTCATGCTCGACCACCAGCAAAGTATTTTCGTGTGCGGCGAGTTCGCCGAGCGCATCGAGCAAGATACGGTTATCGCGCGGATGCAGACCGATGGTCGGTTCATCCAAAACGTAACAAACGCCGCGCAGATTCGAGCCGAGTTGTGCGGCGAGCCGGATGCGCTGCGCTTCGCCACCCGAGAGACTCGGCGCCGAGCGATCCAAGGTCAAATAACCCAAACCGACGCGTTCGAGAAACGAAAGACGCGAGTCGATTTCCGCCAATAAATCGCGCGCGATCGCTCGCTCGCGAGTCGATAGCTTGAGTTTAGTGAATTGTTTACGTGTGTCGGTGACCGTTTGGCAGGTCAGTGCGCCGAGTGAGCGATCGCGAAAGCGTACTGCGCGCGCGATCGGATTGAGGCGTTCGCCGCGACAGCCTTCGCAAGCAGCAACCTCGCCCGGGTGCCATTCGTTCCAAGTCGCCTCTTCGCCGCTCTGCTCCGCGTCGAAGTCCGGCAACTGTACGCCCGTGCCGAAGCAGTCGGTGCACCAACCCTGCTTGGAATTGAACGAAAACAATCGCGGGTCGAGCTCGGCGAAGCTCGCTCCGCAACCTGGGCATGCGCGCTTGGTCGAAAACACGATCGCGTGCTTCGAGCCTTGCGGCAATACTTGCACCACCCCTTTGCCGTACTGCAACGCCTCGCTGAGCTTGCTGCGCAAATCCGCTTCGCCGCGCGCCGATATACCGAGCCGTGCGACCGGTAGCTCGATGTCGTGTTCTTTAAACCGATCGAGTCGTGGCCAAGGCTTGACGTTGATTCTTTGCCCATCGACGCGGAGCTCGCGATAGCCTTTGGCGCCCGCCCATTTTGCGAGATCCGTGTAGAGACCTTTGCGTGCTATTACGAGCGGTGCGAGCAGATCGATCGTACGACCGGAAAAATCTTTGATGATTCGAGCCGCGATTGCATCCGCAGATTGTGGCTCGATCGGAACGTCACAATCTGGGCAGTGTTGCGTGCCGAGCTTGACGTACAGCAAGCGCAGAAAGTGATAGATCTCGGTGAGTGTTGCGACCGTGCTCTTACGTCCGCCGCGACTCGTGCGCTGTTCGATGGCGACGGTCGGTGGAATGCCATGGATCGCATCGACTTCCGGGCGTGCAGCTGGCTGCACAAATTGCCGCGCGTAGGCGTTCAAAGATTCTAAATATCGTCGTTGCCCCTCGTTGAAGATGATGTCGAACGCCAAAGTCGATTTGCCGGAGCCCGACACGCCGGTGACCACGGTGAACGCATTACGCGGGATGTCGACGTCGATATTGTGTAGGTTGTGCTCGCGCGCGTTACGCACCACGATCGCCGCGCTGCGTGCCGTCGCGGCGCGATGCGTGGGCTCGGCGACCATCGTTGCGGCAGGTTCGAGCCGATATTCGCGCAGTGCTTTGCCGGTGTGTGACGTGCGGTGCTGCATCACGTCTTCCGGTGTACCGCAAACTACGAGTTCGCCACCGTGGTCGCCACCTTCGGGACCGAGATCGACGATCCATTCTGCCGCACGGATCACATCGAGGTTGTGCTCGATGACGAGCAGCGAGTGACCCGCGTCCAGTAATTTACGGAACGAGGCGAGTAACTTACCGATGTCCTCGAAATGTAAACCCGTCGTCGGTTCGTCGAACAAAAATAACTTGCCGAGTCGGGAAACGGTCGCCGATTCGGCGAGATGTCCGGCTAATTTCAGTCGTTGCGCCTCGCCGCCCGAGAGCGTGGGCACCGGTTGGCCGAGACGCAAATAGTCGAGGCCTACGTCGGCGAGCGGCGCGAGTCGCGCGGCAAGATCGGGCACGTCGGCGAAGAACTCGAGTGCTTCCGTGACTGTCATCTGTAATACGTCGGCGATGTTAGCCGAGCGACCGCCGGGGCCTGGATGAAGAATTTCCAGTGTTTCGCTGCGATAACGTGTGCCGTTGCAATCACCACAGCGTAGATAGACATCAGACAAAAATTGCATCTCGACGTGTTCGAAGCCGTTACCGCTGCAGATCGGGCAGCGACCGGTGCCGGAGTTGAAGCTGAACGTTCCCGCCGTATAGCCGCGTTCGCGCGCCATACCGATTCGCGCGAACCGCTCGCGAATGACGTCGAAGGCACCAACGTAACTTGCCGGGTTTGAGCGCGTGGTGCGACCGATGGGCGTTTGATCGACGAACACGACTTCGTCGATGAGGTGGTCACCGCGCAGCGCGCGGTGTTCACCGGCCGACTCGGTCGGTTTACCCTTGCGCTTCAAAAGTGCCGGATAGAGCACATCTTGTATCAAGGTCGACTTTCCCGAACCCGATACGCCTGTGACGCACACCAGCTTGCCGAGCGGCAACCGCACGTCGATCGAGCGCAAGTTGTGTTGCGTGACACCGAGTAACTCAAGTGCGCCGCGCTCGCGTTGTGCCGTTCGACGCCGTGTGTGCGGCAGTTCGACGCGCTTGCGGCCGGTGAGATAAGCGCCCGTCACCGAGTGCGGGTCGGCAGTCACCGCCGCCGGCGTGCCGTAGCTGACGATCGAGCCGCCACGCTCGCCCGCACCTGGACCCATGTCGAGTAAGCGATCTGCGCGTTGCATGATCTGCGGGTCGTGCTCGACCACCAATAACGAGTTTCCGGCGCTGCGTAGCCGCTGCATGACGTCGATCACGCGTTGCATATCGCGCGGATGCAAGCCGATCGACGGCTCGTCAAGCACGAATAAGGTGTTCACTAGCGAGGTGCCGAGCGCCGTCGTGAGATTGATGCGCTGCACTTCGCCGCCAGACAACGTACGCGATTGGCGATCGAGCGTGAGGTAGCCGAGCCCGACATCGCACAGATAGCCGTAACGACTACGGATCTCTGCGAGCAACAATTCCGTGGCGTCGTCGAGTGCGCCCGTCAGGCGCAGTTCGGCAAAGAATTCGCGACTACGCTCGATCGGCAGCAACATTAAGTCGTGAATACAAAGGCCGGGTAGTGCAGCCGATTGCTGCTCGCTCCACTCGACATCGCGAGGTCGAAAGCGTTTCCGCTCGCCGAGTACACGCGCAGCCAGATCGGCGTCACCGACTCGCCAAAGCAGCGATTGCGGCGCGAGGCGAGCGCCGTCGCAGCGCTCGCAAGGGGTATACGCGCGATACTTCGACAGCAACACGCGAATGTGCATTTTATAAGCTTTGGTTTCGAGCCACGCGAAGAAACGCTTCGCGCCCCACCAAACCGTTTTGGACCACTCACCCTCACCGTCGATCACCCATGATCGCTGTGCAGTGGTGAGTTCGCGCCACGGAACATCGAGCGGGATGCCACGCTTGCGCGCCAGTCTCTCCATGTCGTGCTGGTGTTCGCGATACGCCTCGGTCTGCCAGGGTCGAACCGCACCCTCGCGCAGAGTTTTGCTCTCGTCCGGAATGACGAGACCGTAGTCGACCCCGATGATGCGACCGAAGCCGCGACACGCCTCACAAGCGCCGGCAGGTGAATTGAACGAGAAGGCGCTGGGTGTCGGCTCGCGGTAAGCGATGTCACAAGCGGCGCAATGCAACGTGTCGGAAAAATGCCAACTAGATTCGGCTTCGGCCGTATCGACGCGTGACGGGTCGCGAGCAGCTTCGTTGTCGCGCAAGGCGTGTACACGAATCCGTCCACGCCCGGTGCGCAGCGCCGCCTCGATCGCTTCGAGTACGCGAGCACGATCGGTTTGCGGCAAGCGTATGCGATCTTGCACGACTTCGAGTTCGCCTTTGCGCCGACCCCGAATGCGCGTATAGCCTTGCTTACCGAGCAGCTCGAGCACCTCGGTTTCTTTGAAGTTCTTCGGCACCGGCACGGTGAAGCAGATCAACAGGCGCGGTGAACCGTCCGCGCGACTGTGCGCCTCGAGTGCGGCGTAGATCGATTCGGCAGAATCGCGGCGTACGATCTCGCCACAGCGACGGCAATGCAAATGACCGGCACGAGCGAATAATAATTTCAGGTGATCGTTGAGCTCGGTCATCGTGCCGACGGTCGAGCGCGAGGTACGGACGGGATTCGTTTGGTCGATGGCGATCGCCGGCGGAATGCCCTCGATGCGATCGACGGCGGGCTTGTCCATGCGATCGAGGAACTGCCGCGCATAAGGCGAGAACGTCTCGACGTAGCGCCGTTGTCCTTCCGCGTAGAGCGTGTCGAACACCAGCGACGACTTACCGGAGCCCGAAACGCCGGTGACGACCACCAACTCGCCTTGTTCTGGCGCGCGCCGCGAACGACGATCGTGCCGCTGAGTTTCTCTTCCATGAGGGGGCGAACTATATCGAACCTGCGTACAACTCTGGTGTAATCCACGCATGAAACCGAGCGGCGACATCTTCGGCCATCGCAAGCACTGGGCGGCACGCTTCGGCGTCGCACCGTTTTTGCCCATGTCGCGTGCCGAGATGGATGCGCTGGGTTGGGATAGTTGCGACGTGATCTTGGTGACCGGCGACGCGTACGTCGACCACCCGAGTTTCGGCATGGCGATTGTCGGTCGCCTGCTCGAGGCGCAAGGCTTCCGCGTCGGCATCATCGCGCAGCCCGATTGGCAGTCGGCCGCACCGTTTGCGGCGCTCGGACGACCGAATTTGTTCTTCGGTATCACCGCAGGAAACATGGATTCGATGGTCAATCGCTACACGAGCGATCGCCGTCTGCGGTCCGACGACGCGTACACACCCGGCGGCGAGGGTGGCAAGCGACCCGATCGCGCCGTCATCGTCTACGCACAGCGCACGCGCGAGGCATTTCCGGATGCGCCCATCATCATCGGTGGTATCGAGGCGAGTCTGCGCCGTATCGCCCACTTCGACTATTGGTCGGAAAAAGTTCGTCGCTCCGTATTGCTCGATGCAAAAGCCGATTTGTTGGTGTACGGCAATGCAGAGCGCCAAATCGTCGATATCGCGCATCGACTCGCCGGCGGTGAACGAATCACCGAGATCACCGACCTACGCGGTACGGCATTTGTCCGGCGCGCCGTGCCGCGCGATTGGATCGAAATAGATTCGACGCACCTCGATACACCGGGGCCGCTCAATCCACCG
Source organism: Gammaproteobacteria bacterium (assembly GCA_010027845.1). GTDB lineage: Bacteria > Pseudomonadota > Gammaproteobacteria > Steroidobacterales > Steroidobacteraceae > UBA964. Next base: position 114,086 of record RGUL01000002.1, on the reverse strand, counting down.
ATCGATCCGTACGCGATGGAAGACAACGGTGGCACGAAGTCGACGCGCGCCGAGGCGCCGCAACCGTCCGCCGACGAACAAGTGGTCAAGTTCGTGCGTCGTGTGCGTAATGCCGATCGTGAGCGCAGTGTGATTCGTCTACCTGCGTTCGAGCAAGTTGTCGACGATCCGGTGCTCTACGCACACGCTTCGCGCATCCTGCACCTTGAGGCGAACCCGGGTAATGCTCGCGCGCTCGTGCAGCGCCACGGAAATCTCGACGTGTGGCTCAATCCGCCACCGATTCCATTAACGACCAAAGAAATGGATCGAGTGTACGAATTGTCGTATCAACGTCGACCGCACCCGTTTTACGGTGATGCGGAGATTCCCGCTTATAAGATGATCCGCTTTTCGATCGCGATTCAGCGGGGCTGCTTCGGTGGCTGCACGTTCTGTTCGATCACCGAGCACGAGGGGCGCATCATCCAAAGCCGATCGGAAGAGTCTGTATTGCGCGAGATCGAAACCATTCGCGACACCGTGCCGGGTTTCACGGGTGTGATTTCCGATCTCGGCGGTCCGACGGCGAACATGTATCGGCTGGCCTGCAAGAGCCGCGCGATCGAGAGCGCCTGTCGCAAGCCGTCGTGTGTCTATCCGGGCGTGTGTCCGAACCTCAACACCGACCACACGCCTTTGATCAAGCTCTATCGCAAAGCCCGCGCCTTGCCCGGCATCAAAAAAGTGTTGATCGCTTCCGGTGTGCGCTACGACCTCGCCATCGAATCACCCGATTACGTCAAGGAGCTGGCGCAGCATCACGTCGGGGGATATTTGAAGATCGCGCCCGAAGCGATTTCGGAAGGTCCGCTTTCGAAGATGATGAAGCCAGGCGTCGGCACTTACGATCGTTTCAAAGAACTGTTCGACCGCTATTCGAAAGAAGCTGGCAAAGAACAGTATCTAATTCCGTATTTCATCGCCGCGCACCCTGGCACGACGGACGAGGACATGCTCGAGTTGGCGCTGTGGTTGAAGAAAAACGGCTTCCGGGCCGACCAGGTGCAGGCCTTCTTGCCATCACCGATGGCAACAGCGACGGCGATGTACCACTCCGGAAAAAATCCGCTGCGTCGGGTCGCGCGCGACAGTGAGGCGGTAGCGATTCCGAAAGGTCTGAAAGTGCGTCGGCTGCACAAAGCGTTCTTGCGCTATCACGACGCCAATAATTGGCCTGTGTTACGTGAGGCGTTACGTCGCATGGGGCGCGCCGACTTGATTGGCCCTGGTAAGCAACATTTGGTTCCGCCATGGCAACCGGCCGGCACCGGTGGGGAGGCAGAGGGGCGGCGTACTCAAAAGTTTCGTACGCAGCACACGGGCTTACCACTCAACTCCGTACGCCGATCTCCGAAAGCCAAGCGCTGATCGCCGCAGCGACACCGTCTGGCGCTTCTTCGTGCACATAGTGCCCGGCACCGTCGAACCTTACGAGTTTCGAGCCGGTGATCATGCGCTGCAGTTCGTCCGCTTCCTCGCGCGGTTTGTTGCGATCGTCGTTACCCCAAGGGATCAGGGTCGGAACTTTGACACGTGCGGCGAGCCGAATTTCTTCACCCTCCGAGTATTGCTGCATCAAAGATGTCATGCCCACCATATAACCCTCGGCGCGGGCGCCTTGCATGACGTCGTCGATCACCGCATCGGTGACGATTTCCGGATGTACGTACGATTTACGCAAAAAATTACCGCGAAATTCGCGACTACCGAACAATTTCGCCGACATGCGCGGTAACGGTGGCACCGTGACTTGAACGATCTTCGGAACGCCGGTGCGGATGATGCCGGGATTGAGTAACACCAAACCACGCGCGTCGGGATCGAGCACTGCGGCTTGCAGTGCGATCGCGCCGCCTAGCGAATGTCCGACGTAGATTACGTGCTGCAAACCGAGCGCGTGCGTCGCTTCGATCAGGCGGCGTGCCTGTGGCCCGTTGTGATAATCGAGGTCGACCGGTTTGTCGGAGAGACCGTAGCCAGCCATGTCGATCGCGATCACGTGCGCAACCTTGCCGAGTCGCGGCGCTAATTCGCGAAAACTTTGTAGCGAGTTACCGAAGCCGTGCAGCAGTAATAAATCTGGGCGCCCCGGGCCGGCATCGCCGTAGCTGCGATAGCGTAAGCGCACACCGTTCACGGTCACGAATCGATCCTCGGGCTTGACGAGTTGTGCGATCGGGACTTCCGGCGTACCGGGCCAATATGCCCAGGCCGTCAGGCCGAGCCACGTGATCCCAAGCAGCGCCAGCAATGCGAGCGTAAGGCGTTTAAAGAACTTCATGGCGCCGATTGCATACAATTCCCGCCCATCTTGCAACGCATCACGAGCCATCTTCCCGACCTACCGATCGCCGCGGTGCTGCCGCGGTTGCGGCAGGTCTTACGCGAGGCACGGGCCGTCGTGCTGCAAGCTCCGCCTGGGGCCGGCAAAAGTACGGTGGTGCCGCTAGCGCTGCTCGATGAGCCGTGGCGGGGCGAGGGTAAAATTTTGATGCTCGAACCGCGCCGCATCGCCGCGCGGTCGGTGGCGACTCGTATGGCAGCGCTCCTCGGTGAATCGGTTGGCGAAACCGTCGGCTATCGGATGCGACTCGACACCCGGATCGGTGGTCGTACGCAGATCGAAGTTGTCACCGAGGGCGTATTGACGCGAATGTTGCAGCGCGATCCGGCGCTCGAAGGCGTCGCTGCGATCATTTTTGATGAATTTCACGAACGAAGTTTGCAGGCCGATCTCGGACTTGCGTTGTGTCTCGACGCTCGAGCGACGCTCGAGACTACGCAGCGTTTGATCGTGATGTCGGCGACGCTCGACGACGTTGCAGTGTCGGGCTTGCTCGGCGCTGATACTCCGATCGTTCGCTCGGAAGGGCGCAGTTTTCCGGTCGCGATCGAATATGTCGGCAACGGACTGCCCGTGCTGCCGGGCGGTCCGGATGCGCCGGAACGACTCGTCGCTGCTGCAACGCGCCGTGCGCTGCGTGAGACCGACCGCGACGTGTTGGTGTTTTTGCCGGGTGCTGCCGAGATTCGCCGCGTGCAGGAAATGCTCGAGACGGCTCCCGAAGTGATCGACGACGGTGTTTTGCTCCGTCGGCTGTATGGCGAACTCGATCCCCGTGAGCAAGAACTCGCGTTGGCCGCGTCGCCCGATGGTCCACGGCGCGTGATTTTGGCGACCAACATCGCCGAGACGAGTGTCACGCTGCCCGGCATTCGGGCGGTCGTCGATAGCGGACTCGTACGTCGTGCGGTGTTCGACCCAGTTTCGGGGATGAGTCGTCTCGAGACCCAAAGAATATCGCGGGCCTCCGCCGAGCAGCGTGCAGGGCGTGCCGGACGAGTCGCGGCCGGTCGGTGTTATCGCCTTTGGAGCGAGGGGTCACAACGCACCTTGGCTGCGTTCTCCCGCGCTGAAATATTGGATGCCGATTTGACGCCGCTGGCTCTCGATCTTGCCGAATGGGGAGTCGGAACTGACGGCGGTCTTCGTTGGCTCGACACGCCGCCAGCCGCCACGCTCGACGGTGCGCGCGATCTTTTACGGCGCCTCGGCGCGCTCGACGATCGAGGTCGTTTGACGGCACACGGTCGCGCGCTCGCAAGTCTACCCGCGCATCCACGGCTCGCACATTTATTGATCGAAGCGAAAACACGTGGCACCACGGCGCTTGGCGCAAAACTCGCTGCACTGCTCACCGAGCGTGATTTGTTACGCGCTCGAGCTATGGGCGAAGATGTCGACGTGCTCACCCGGCTCGATCTGCTCGATGGTAATCGTCCGCCCGGTGACGTCGACCGCGGCGCCCTCCAAAGAGCACGCAATATGTCACAACGATTCGAGCGTATGCTCGATGATCGCGAGCTGCCTACGCGTTGCGCGACTGCGTCGAAGCTCGATGCGGCGGGCTTACTCGCTTGCGCCTATCCCGATCGAATCGGCAAACGTCGCGATGGCGGCGAGGGCCGATTTTTACTCACCAACGGTCGCGGCGCACGATTTTCACGACCGGATCGTCTTGCAAAAAAAGACTTCATCATCGCAATCGATCTCGACGATCGTGACCGCGAAGCACAAATCCAACTCGCAACTGCGATCGATCGCGAGACGTTAGCGGCAGCAGTCGGCGATCGCCTGCACCGTCTGGACGAGGTTTCTTGGTCGACGCGCGAACAATGCGTGCTTGCGCGCCGTGTCCTCAAGCTCGATGCATTGATCTTAGAGGAGCGACCACTGCCCGAGGCGAATGCGGCTACGTATGGCGCTGCGATGCTCTCGGTGATGCTGCAGGGCATACGCGAGATGGGTCTCGAGTGTCTGCCGTGGGATGACTCGACTCGCACGCTATGCGCACGCGTCGAGCTAGCGCGTCGAGTCGATTTACCGGGTACGGGAGCATGGCCGTCATTTGCTGTCGACGATTTGCTGCGGCAACTCGAGGATTGGCTCACTCCGTGGCTAGACGGCGTCACCCGTCGTAGCCATCTCCAAAAATTGCCGCTGCAGGATGCGTTGCTTCATCGACTCGGAGCTAGCGCTCGCGCGCGCCTCGACGATTGGTTGCCGACCCACATCACGGTACCGACCGGTTCGAAGATCCGAGTCGATTATCTAAGCGAGCGGGCGCCGGCAGCAGCGATGCGCATGCAGGAAGTGTTCGGTTTGGCTACCACGCCGAAATTCGCCCTCGGAAAATTGCCCGTCACCTTCGAGCTATTGTCACCCGCACAAAGACCGCTGCAAGTCACCGCCGACCTCGAAAGTTTTTGGCGTAATGCTTACGCCGAGGTCCGCAAAGATATGCGTGGTCGCTATCCACGGCATTATTGGCCCGAAAATCCGCTCGAAGCGGAACCGACTCGAAGCGTTCGACGTCGCAACTGAGCCCTGCGAGCGTAGGCGCCGATCTTCGGCACGTTCACCGTGCTTCGGAAAACGGCGCGCCCGCTCGATTGTGCAGCACTGCTTGGACCTCGGCAACGATCGAGAGCGCGATCGCTTCTGGTGAGCGTCCGCCGAGATCCAAACCGACCGGCGCACGCAGCCGCGACCGTAAACGATCGGCGCGCGTACCGAGTTCGGCGAACAGTCGTTCACGTCGCGCAGCCGGGCCGAGCAGACCGACGTAGCCGACGTCGGAGTCGGCGAGCGCAGCGAGGTACCGACCGTCGGCGACGAGGTGATGACTCATCACGATCGCAGCGTCGAATTCCGACAGCACGATTTCCTTCGACAACGATTCCGCGTCTGCTCGCACGACTCGTTCCGCACCCGGGAATCGGGCAGCATCGATGTAGGCCGGACGATGATCGACCAGTGTTACTCGCCAGCCTAGTGCAGCGGCGAACGTGCAGACGGGCTCCGCGTCGGGACCTGCCCCGCAGATCAGCAACGTCGGTGTGCGTTCCGCGTGCACGACGAAGGTCTCGCCACGCTCGTTACGAATCGAGACCGAGGTCGATCGGCGTTCGCGCGCAGCGACGATTAAGCTGCTGACCGGTTCATAGTTTTGCGAGGCATCTAGTCTCAGTAACAGCACCCGCATCAAGCCCTCGCAGCCGAGCCCCAAACCCCAAATAGGATCGTCTGAGCCCCGCGAGTCGTAGGTGCGCTCGTGACAACGCTCGCCGGACTTTAAAAGTGAGCGCGCATGATCGTGCAAATCACCCTCGAGACAACCGCCACTCAAAAGTCCGCATCGACCCGCGTTGGCGTCGAACAGCATGAAAGTTCCGGGTTTACGATACGTCGAACCTTGCGTCTCGACGATGAATGCGGCGACCAGCGGCTCACCGGTGGCGCGTGCGCGCCCGAGAAATGTTTCGATCACACGGATATCACGAGCTTGCCGAAGTGATTGCCGGTGTCCATATAGTCGAACGCCGCCGCGGCGTCGTCGAATGCGAACCGGCGGTCGATCACCGGTCGAATCGCGTGTCGGGTCATGAATTGCAGCATCGTTTCGAAGTCGGTGCGCGAGCCGACGAAGATGCCTGTCACGCTGGCGCTGCGACCGATCAAAGACAATACGGGAATTTCTCCGCCAAAGCCGCTGAGCCCGCCGATCAATGCGACGTTACCGCCGGGCGCCACGCAGGCGAGCGATTGCGGCAGCGTTCCGGAGCCACCGACTTCGAGAATGTGATGCGCGCCGAGCCCGTTCGTCACCTCGAGCATCGCTTTTGACCATTCGGGCGTCGATTTGTAGTTAATGGTCGCTGCTGCGCCGAGCGCCTTGGCGCGCAAAAGCTTTTCGTCGCTTGAGCTCGTGATCACCGGGTGGGCACCCGCTGCGAACGCGAACTGCAGTCCGAATATCGACACGCCACCCGTGCCTTGTAACAACACCGTGTCACCCGCTTGCATCCGCCCGCGCGTCATGAGTGCATGCCACGCAGTCACAGCGGCGCACGGCAAAGATGCCGCTTCATCGAACGACATTTCTTTGGGCAAGGGCACGAGTCCATCAGCCCGTAGGGTGACGTATTGCGCGAGCATGCCGTCGAGCGCTCCGCCGAGTGCCGATGTACCGGTCGTCGCGGTGGGGCGTCCGGAAAGCCAATTCTGGAAAAAAATCGCTGCAGCTCGATCGCCTTCTTTGAAGCGCGTCACGCCGCGCCCGACCGCCACCACCTCACCGGCGCCGTCCGACAGCGGCACCAAGGTTTCTTTGGCGCCGATCGGATAGAAGCCTTTTTTGACCATTACGTCGCGGCGGTTGAGCGAGCAAGCGCGCACCCGCAACAGGACTTCACCGTCGCCCGGCGCGCGCACCGGTTCGGCATCGCGCCGCTGCAGCGCGTAGCCCTCTGGTTGTTTGACGAGTTGGTAGCGGACTTGGCTCTTAGTAGTACTCATGTTGCCGATTGTACGGCGATGCCCATGTGCTTACAGCGGCTGACCGTCCTGGCGTTCAATCACCACCAGCGCGGCGCGGGCCGGTAAGCCGTTGCCATCCGGCCAGTGGCTGATCGGGTTATCGACCGTCCCGCCTTCACCCGGATGTTGGAGACCGAGAAACAGTGCGCGTCCGTCGGGTGTGAACTCGCAGCCGGTCACTTCGGCGCCGATCGGTGCACTGACGATTTGCTTGAGTCGACCACGCTCCGCGCCGTGGGTCGGCACGACGTAACAACCGTCGTTACCCGTCAACTTAAGATCGGAGTCGGAGACGATCCACAAGCGACCGGACGGATCGAAGCCGACGTTGTCGGGACAGGCGAGCGGACTCACGGCGCTGCGGTCGCCATATCCGCCGTAGTAAGTGTCGCCGTGTTCGAGTTTGCCCGGCACGATATCGGCATAGCGCGTCAAGAAACGCGATTCCGGATTTCGTGGATCACCGGCAAGAAGGAAGATGTTCCACCTGAACTTTAGACTCGTCGCATCGTCGGCGCGCTCGATTAATTCGATGATGTGGCCGTAGTCGTTACCGATTCGCGGGTTGGCCGCATCGACACCGAGGTCGATCTCACGCCCCATGTAATAGTCGCGGCGCGACTGGCGTTCGCGATCCGGATTTTTGGTGCAGGCCATGTAGACGCGACCGGTCACGGGATTCGGTTCGAAGTCTTCGATTCGATCCATCGGGGTCGCGCCGAGCAGATCCGCCGCTGCCCGGCATTTGATGACGACTTCGGCTTGATCTTTGAAGCCGGCTTTCGAGTTCAGCGGCCCTCTCTCGTCGTGCACCAACGGCAGCCATTCGCCTTTACCGGTGGCGTCGAAGCGCGCGACATATAGCGTACCGTGATCGAGCAGATCGCGGTTCGCGGCCGGATTCTTGGCGTCGAAACGATCACGCGTGACGAATTTATAGGCGTATTCGTATTTGTCGTCGTCGCCCATGTAGACGACGACACGACCGTCCGGCGCGACGATCGTCGTCGCACTTTCGTGCGAAAAACGTCCGAGTGCCGTGCGCTTGCGTGGTGTTGAGGTCGGATCTTGCGGGTCGATTTCGACGATCCAGCCGAAGCGTAGTTGTTCTCGTGGTTCGGCGCGCACGTCGAAACGACGATCGACATGCTCCCAGCCGTACAACGAATCTTCACCGGTCGGAAAGCGGTTAAATACCCCGAGCAGTTCGAAATCTTCGGTCACACCGGCCCAAGATCGCGTCTTGCCGAAATAGTCGTCGACGTTTTCTTCGGAGGTGAGATACGTCCCCCACGGCGTGCGTCCCGCAGAACAGTTTGCGAACGTGCCGAGCACGCGCGTGCCGGTCGGATCGGCGTTGGTACGCAATAAAGAATGACCACGCGCCGGACCTGAGATTTCCATCGGTGTGGTCGCCGTGATCCGGCGCGTTTGCGGCGCACCACGCAGCACTTGCCAGCCGTCGCGCTCGCGACCGATGCGGACGACGCTCACTCCATGCGCTGCTTGCATCCAAGGCACGGCTTGCGGATGCGCAGCGATCCACTTCGCGCGTCCGGCAGCGCGTTCTTTTGCCGTGGGTGCGAGACCTGCGAAATTGAGTTCCGCCGTGACGTATTCGTGATTGACGCACAACAAGCCGTGTGTCGCATCGCCGCGATCCGGGAAAAACACGATCGCGTCGTTGTTGGTGCCGAAACGGCGTTCTTGCCGCGCGCCCGCACGATCGTCTAACCAATCGAGCGTGCGAATGTCTTGCGCAGACAGCCCACGATCGTCCGGCCACAAAGGATCGCCCCAAGTGAGCAGCGTACGACTCCGAAGTTCTGGCGACACCAACAACGCATCGTCGCGCGAGGGCGCGATGCCTTGTAGGTTCACGGTGGTTGCCGGTCGGCGGCGGGCATCGGCGAGCGACACCGCAGGCAAACTCGCTGCGACACCTGCGGCAGCGCTCATCGCTACGAACCCGCGTCGTGAGAGGCGCTCCTCCAGAACCGCACTAAATGCTTTCATGCGCCATCGAGGCCTTCGAGCACGGTGACGTAGAAACGCCCTTTGCCTTCGCGTAATTTTTTGGCGGCCTCGTATTCCGCAGATTTCCAAAAGCCCCATGCGGCTTCCTTGGACGGGAACTTCGCGATCAAAATGCTTTCGTTGCGCGCATCACCTTCGGCCACTTCGACTTTAGAAGCGGGTGTGAGCGTGATGTAGTGACCACCGAATTTTTCGTAAATCGGTGGTAACGCCGCGTTGTAGGCCTTAAAGCCCTCGAGATCCGTGACCGTGCCTTGCACCACCAAAAATCCGGGCTTGCTCATTTGATCAAACCCTCGGCTTTCATTGCTGCTTGCGCCGCGGGGCGACCGGCGATGCGCGCGTGATACGCTTTGAGCCCAGGCCATTGACCGAGATCGATGCCGACAAATCCGCACCAACCGAGCACGGTGAACAGATACGCGTCGACGACCGTGAAGTGGGCGCCGAGCAAAAAGGACTTATCGCCGAGTTCGGCTTGTATGAAATCGAAGCGCTTGCCGAGGTTCGCCTTCGCCGCAGCTTTTTGGTCGTCGGTGGTACCAGGAGCGAAAAACGGCCCGAAATTTTTGTGAACTTCGCTGTTGATGTACCCGAGCCATTCGTGCAGGCGATAACGTTCGATCGTACCGGCCGCCGGCGCAAGGCCCGATTCCGGCTTGCGATCGGCTATGTACGGCAGGATCGCCGTACCTTCGGTCAGCACTTGCCCGTCGTCGAGCCGTAGTGCGGGAACGTAGTTTTTCGCCGTGACGGTCGCGTAATCTTCGCCGCCCGCTGTTTTTTGTCCGCGGCCTTGTACGCGGACCGCCTCGAACGGCAAACCAATTTCATGGAGCGCGATGTGCGATGCGAGCGAGCAGGCGCCCGGTGAGTAATAAAGTTTCATGGTGGAATTCCTCGGCGAAAAACGGGAGAACAGGAATGCTACGGTGCCGTCACACGACGGTTGTTAAACTTGCGTCAGCGACGGGCCCGTAGCACAGCGGTTAGTGCAGGGGACTCATAATCCCTTGGTCCTTGGTTCGAATCCAAGCGGGCCCAGTCCTTCGTGCCAAGAGGTACCGAATCCCTCAGTTGGATCCTTGGGACATTTCACCAACGTCTATGGTCAAGCGCGCCATTCCCACACTTCGCCCGCGTCAACATCCATCGAAACACCGACAATGGCAAAGCCAAGCCGCTCAAGAATTCGTGTCGAGGGATTGGTTTCTTTTAACGTGAATGCTTTCAATCCGACTTTGGGACGGTGAGCACGAGCGATATTAACGAGCTCCGCTGCTGTTTGTGTCGCGTAACCCTTACCTTGCTCGTGTTCGAGCGTGAAGTAAGCAATCTCAACGAGCCCATCTGTTGGCGGACCGACGAACGCCCCGCCTCCGACTCCTCGTCCATCCACGGAGGCAACATACCCAATCCAAGGGATGATAAATCCCACACGACGATAAAGATCGGCAGTGGCTCGGCAGTTAGCCGCTAGCATGTCTGGCATCTCTCTCAAGGTTTGGGCAGGGATGCCGTTTTGGTCGCATTGGATTAACTCGAATCCCATCAGCAGCTCGATTGGCCACGTATTAGGCCGCGTCTATTCGGCTTGTCCTTTAGAAGCGACTTTAATTGCGTCACGCCGCTGATTTGTGCTTACGCAGCCAGTCTTGTAGCGCGGCGTCCATACGCGATTGCCAACCCTCACCTGTTGCGCGGAAACGGGCGACAACTTCAGGTGACAAGCGAATAGTGATGCGCTCCTTGGTTGGTGCCTTCTGAGGTCCTCGAACGCCAACTTTGCGTCTAACTGAAGCTGGGAGTGCTTCTCGGGCCGTTCGAAATCCCTTCAGATCGGCGGAGGATATCTCTCGAACCTCTCCCTTCAAATCAGTCAGTGGTTTTCGCTTTCTCATAACGTCTTACCTCTCGGGCGTTGGCTTTACGAAAGCTGACGACGCGAACGCCGTCGTCAGTCTCGACAAAGCACATAACATGAAGTCGGTCGCCCAGCATTCCCAAGGCGACGTAGCGTGTCTCGCCGTAATCACGTCGATCGTCGACTGCATACAGGGCGTGTTCGAAATCAAAGTCTGCAGCTGCTAGGAACGAAAGACCGCGGACACGGATGTTCAACTCGTCTTTTGCTGGATCGAACGAGATACGCACAACTCAAATTGTACATACAATCAGGCTACTCCGCTACCCTCTAGCGGAATATCGTGTCGCGCAGCGATAGAACAATTGACCGTATTTCAGGCGTCAAAAACGCGATAGTTACATAAACACTCTCTTACGTTGAATTTACGCGCGCGTAAGTAGTTGATGGCCAATGGGATTGAGTTAGACCTGTCTTCTCATAGCGAAAGTTGTGCCACGTGACGGGAAACCCCACGTGGGATGGTGCCAAAGTCGGCGAACCCTAATGTCGTGCTGAACGACGATGGCAACGCCGAGCCAAGCCTGAGAGGGAAGGTGTAGAGACTAGACGGCACCCACCTACAGCGCGAGGGCACCCACCTACAGCGCGAGCCACGGTGAAGGCATAGTCCAGCGAGTACCGAAAGGTACACAAAGCAGAATCCCTTGGTCCTTGGTTCGAATCCAAGCGGCACTCCAGCACTTAAGGCTGGAATTGGAGGCAGGACGGGGCAGAGTGGTGTGCTCGCCCTACGTCGATGTGAAAGAGCGGTATTTCTTGCCTTATTTTGGCGGCAAGCCGATTAAAACGCTGACTGCCAAAAACATTCTGCAGTTTGAGTCGTGGCGAACAGCAAGGGCGCGGTGGATCACTTACTTCGCTATTTAGAAACTTGGAGCTAAGTTGGTCAACGGGCCGTGGGTAAAGAGATGCGGTGCGGCGATCCGGCCTGCGATGCGAGTATCGAGAACGATACTCACCGACTAGTTTCGACGAGCATACGCGTTGTGAGGTACAGGCGCGGCACGATCGAGTCGAGTTCGACGTATTCATTTTTTGCGTGATAACCCCAACCCGCGAGCCCGAGGCTCTCGAGTACCGCTGGCTTACCCGATCGACCGGCATATCCGGCATCGGTCCCGGCGCCGCTACCGGGGATGAAAATAAGCGGGCGACCTTCGAGTTCGGCGTAAATCGCTTTAGCCTGCTTAGCCAAAGCCAAAGAGCGCCCATCGGGGCTCGCGAAGGGCGGACGGCCGATGCGGATGGAATAGCGAACTTCTGTATCCGGTATGCGCCGCATTTGCGCGAGCACATCTAACCGGTGCTGCAATCGTTCGGCCGCGTCCGGTGCGGTCAAACGTAAATCAGCGGACGCCGTCGCAATGTCGGGTATCTGATTACGCACCGAACCGCTCGTCGCTTGCGTCCAGTTGAGTTGTGCACCCGGAATCTCGGCGGTGATGTTTTGGGTCTGCAGCACTTGATGCGCGAGCTCGACGAGGGCATTACGACCCTCTTGGGGAGCGGCGCCCGCATGCGAGCTGCGACCTTTAACTTCGAGTTCGACGGTGCCGGTTCCGGCAGCGGAAAGTAATACACCCTCCGCTTGAATGACGGATTTCGCCGCCGTCGGCTCGTAAGACAGCACGACATCGTGTTCGGCGCCGAGCGCGGTAATGAGAGCTCCGGATCCCGCCGACTGCGACTCTTCATCGCCATTGAAAAGCACGGTCAGTTGCGCGTAATCGTTCCAGCCTGCGTCACGCAAGATTTTCAAAGAATGCAGAATGACCGCAATACCGCCTTTCGAGTCGGCCACGCCTGGGCCGTAGAGTCGATCACCGTCGATGTGTATCGGCTCGCGAGCGAGAGTGCCGCTCGCATAGATGGTGTCCATATGGGCGATCAACATGAGGCGCCGTTTACCGGTGCCGGAAAAGCGACCGATCAACAGTTGTCCCTTTACGCCGTCCAACGAACGTCGCTCTACGCGAGCCCCTAGTGCTTCGAGACGACCTTGGAGGACATCGGCGATCTGCGAAAGGCCCTGAGCATCCATCGTGCCCGACTCCGTCGCGACCAAAGTTTTGAGTGTATCGATGACCCGCGGTCGTTCAGCCTCGGCGGCAGCACGTAACTGCGGGGCGATATCGGCTGCCAGGGACGGATTAACCGCGACGAATAAAATCGCGGCGAACAGCAGAGCCCGAATTCTCATAAGAGGCTGCACCGTAATCCCTCCCATGTTTGGTGGGCCCGAGAGGTAGACGTTACGCAACCATGGTCAACCGCGCACATTTCGGTGTCAAAAGCCCGGCAGGGCCTGTTCCCAGAAATCGCAGCGCGCAGTTCGCAGCCCTAATTGCATCCGCACGTTTCCGCCCTCGAGTACCAAATAATTATCCTGCGTGATGTTGTAGGGCGTCCAAGCAACCTGAGACGAGCTGTTCGGCTCTCGGCCCGTCGCAAAATCACGGAAATACGCTTGTATCGAATTACGTAGCGCAAGCTCAGCTGCGGAAGCTTGATATCCACCGACATCGAGATTGTCGAATACGAAAAGGATCTCGGCGCCGTGAAAGGCGCCAAAATTAATTAAGTTAGGTGCATCGATAGTTTCTGCAAACAGCGCGCGGAAGATCGGCTCTTGTTGGCTCCGGGCTAACGCTCGTGAGAAAGCTCGCGCCGGACAGACGAATTTCGCGTCGGTGGTGATTTGTGTGTACGTCTTCCACGGCGAACCGAACTGCGATAACGGATACTGGGCGAGCACTTGCGGCGCGAGCGCGCCGAACTGCGTGTTGACGGTAGCGACCATCTGCGATTCTGTGAGCGACGGGCTGATATCACGCGACGTTTCATCGGCTGTCGTCATTACGATCACCGGCACACGGTTTTGTCCGCCTGCGTTGAAGGTCGCGATCGGCGCATCTGGCAAGAGGTATCGATCGACGTGCGGCTGCCACGGAGTCTGACTTCCTGACACCTGTACGACGGGCGGATCTGCGCGAAGTAACTCTTCGGGCGTTTTACCGCGTAGACATGACAAAACATTCGGGTTGCCGGCACAACCGGCTTTGGAAATCAGCGATTGAGTTGCGGTATCGATTTGCGCTCGGCTGCGGCTAGGGCAGCCGCCGCTCAGAATTGCCGCTTCTTGAAACAACCCTGCCGCTAAAGGCGATGCTAAAAGCATGCAGGTGTTCTGGCCGCCTGCAGACTGACCAAAAACCATGATGCGGGTCGGATCACCACCGAAGTTAGCGATCGTCTCGCGCACCCATCGAAGTGCGGCGATCAAGTCCAAAATGCCGTAGTTGCCCGAGGTGCTTTGCGCCGTCTCTGCATCGAGCGACGGATGTGCAAGAAATCCCAGCGGTCCGATGCGATAGTTCGCCGTGATCACCAAGGCGTTGGCAGATGCTGCCAAACGATCACCACGATAAGTCGGCACGCCGGCCAGCAAAGTCTCGGAACTCGAGCCTAGCGAGTTGCCTCCGCCGTGTATGAAGAAGAAGACAGGGCGACGAGCACTGCTATTGCCGACCGCTGCAGCCGGCGACCAGATATTTAGGGTTAGGCAGTCTTCGTCGCCGACGAACGAATTGGTGGACGTGTCGAGTTGCGGACATTTTGAGCCGAAAGTGCTGGCCTGTTGGACCGACGTAGCGCAAGCAGGCGGTTGCGGCGCCTGCCAACGTCGAGAGCCGGTGGGCGCAGCAGCGTAGCGAATTCCGAGAAACGCGTAAGTCGCACCCTGTGCCGAGCCTTGGTAGCTGCCACAGTTGGTCGCAACTAATCCCGGTGAGGCAGCGGTCGGTGCGGTCGGTGTCGGCGAACTGCTGCCGCTCCCACCGCCGCCGCACCCGTTCAGCAGGACGCAACAGATAGAGATCAGAAGCGCACGCGTCATAGAGTGACGCTAAACCAGCGCGGCAACGCCGTCAAAGAGTATTCAAATCGGCTGGTTATAATCCCTCAATGACTTCCACTCCAAGGTTCGTCGGCGACCACGTTCTAGTACTGCGCTGCCCGGATACGAAGGGTATCGTTGCCGCGGTTGCCGGATTTCTCGCCGCTCGCGATGCATCGATCGTCGAATCGCACCAGTTCAACGACGCGGTTGGAAATCTTTTTTACATGCGGACCGTATTTCGCGCGGCAAGTCCCGCGATGCCGACACTCGACATACTGCGTGACGACTTTGCAGCGATCGCTCGAATATTCGGCATGCACTTCGAAATGCACGATGCCGCGCGTCGGGCGCGCGTCCTGATCGCGGTTTCAAAATTCGGACATTGTCTGTACGACTTGTTACATCGTTGGCGTGCCGGCCAGTTACCGATCGAGGTCGTCGGTGTAGTGTCGAATCACGAGGATATGCGTTCGTTCGTCGAATGGAACGGATTGCCCTATCACTACTTACCTGTCACCACCGCCACCAAAACGACTCAAGAGCACCGTCTACTCGAGCTAATCGATTCTTTGCAAGTCGATCTCGTCGTGCTCGCGCGCTACATGCAGATTTTGTCTGCGCAGGCGTGTGCCGTGCTCGCCGGGCGGTGTATCAACATCCATCATTCGTTCCTGCCGGGTTTCAAAGGCGCTAAGCCGTACACGCAGGCCCACGAGCGTGGCGTGAAAATCATCGGTGCAACGGCGCACTACGTCACTGCCGATCTCGATGAGGGTCCGATCATCGAACAGGGTGTCGAGCGAGTGACGCACGCACACACGCCGGCAGCGCTCGAGCAAATCGGTCGAGACATCGAGTGTGCCGTGCTTGCCCGAGCGGTTGCGTGGCATGTCGAACATCGCATCGTGCGTAACGAACGTAAGACGGTGGTGTTTGCGGATTGACGACGCACGGGACGGTACGCCAAATTTTTGAACACGATGGCCTCAAAGCTCGTCGATTTTCCGTATTCGACCCGTCTTTGAAGTAATCTCGATGACGTCACAGGCTAGCCACGGAAGCGTTCCCACACGCGATTCAAAGAGTGCGGTCTCCCGCGCAGGCGTTATATGATGACGGGAGATTTCTTAGGGTAGCGGACTCGAGTGCCAAGCGAGCATCCGCCATCGATCGCCCACGCGTCGATAGACGTCGGTGTAGGACATCTTCAATCCCTGCACACTCTGCCCACCGGCTTCGACGTCGATGGTGATTCGACCGTTCACGATCGCGATGTCACCGTAGTGCCGAACGGCAGAATTGACCACCTCGATTTTGTGGTATTTGGTACGGCCACTACGCAGGTTAGCGAGATATTCCGCTTTCGACTCGCAGCGTCCGGTCGTATGGCAATAGGTCAAATCGTCATCGAGCAATTTTTCGACCGCATCGACGTCAGCGGCCGCGGTCAATCGGAATCGGTCCGCCTCGAGTTCCAGCAGCGGATCGGGACGAACCGTCTTGCCTTCGGCCGCGACCGCCGAGGTCGCGAATATCGTGAGCCAAACGATGCAAATTTCTCGTAGTCGATCGCGTCGCATCATGGTGATCCTGCCGTCGGCCATAAAGATGAGCACGAGCTTAGGTAGGTCGACAGAAAACGGCATGGTCGACCTAGTCCCACGACTGCAGCGCGGTAACTCGTTCAATGCCGACCGTCAATTGATGTACTGTATATCCGCGACGGCATTGGCCGCGACATGCGATGGGAAGCTGGCCTAGCCAGCCGAGGGGGGACACTTGATCGCGACGATCGGATTCGGATTTTTCGGGCTCGTAACGCTACTCGGCATCGCCTGGCTGTTTTCTACGAATCGCCAAGCCATCGACTGGAAGCTCGTCGGCATCGGCGTCACTTTGCAAATCGTATTCGCGATGCTGGTGTTGCTCGTGCCGGGCGGCCGTGACGTGTTCGACACATTGGGTGGCGTGTTCGTCCGGCTGCTCGACTTCACGCGCGAGGGTTCGGGGTTCGTGTTCGGCGACTTGATGCGCTCAGATAAGTTCGGCGTCATCTTCGCGGTGCAGGTGCTGCCCACCATCATATTCTTCGCCGCGTTAATGGGTGTGCTCTACCACCTCGGCGTGATGCAGGCGATCGTCAAAGGTCTCGCATGGGTCATCATGCGCGTGATGCGAGTCTCCGGTGCCGAAACGACTTCGGTCTGTGCCTCGATATTCATCGGCCAGACCGAAGCGCCGTTGACGATCCGTCCGTACATCGCGCGGATGACGCAATCAGAACTTTTGACCGTCATGATTGGCGGCATGGCGCACATTGCCGGTGGCGTGCTCGCCGCATACGTCGCCATGCTCGGCGGTAACGATCCGGTCGAACAAGCCTTTTACGCGAAGCATTTGTTGACGGCGAGCGTGATGGCCGCTCCGGCCACCATCGTCATCGCCAAAATATTAGTACCGGAGACCGGCGATCCCCTCACGCGCGGTCAGGTGCGCATGGAAGTCGAGCGCACGACGACCGGTGTGATCGATGCGGCGGCGGCTGGTGCTGGCGACGGGCTGCGGCTCGCGCTCAACGTCGGGGCCATGTTGCTCGCGTTCGTGGCGTTGATCGCGCTCATCAACTCGCCGTTGAAGTGGCTCGGCAGCATTCCGTGGGGCGCATCGCAAATCACGATCGACGCCTGGCTGACCGGCGTGTCGGGGCATCCGGTCACGTTGTCGCTGCAATCGCTACTCGGTTACGTGCTGTCACCGATCGCTTGGGTGATCGGCGTGCCTTGGCAGGACGCCACCATCGTCGGTTCGCTTATCGGCCAAAAAGTCGTGCTGAACGAATTCGTCGCATACATAGGCCTCGCCGACATCATCAACGGTCATGCTCCTGGCTTAACGCTGTCGCCGCAAGGCACGTTGATCGCGACGTATGCGTTGTGTGGATTCGCTAACTTTTCGTCCATCGCCATTCAGATCGGTGGCATAGGCGGTCTCGCGCCCGAGCGACGTGGCGACATCGCGCGCTTCGGCATGCGCGCCGTGCTCGGCGGCTCGATCGCGACATTCATGACCGCGACGATCGCGGGTGTGTTGACTCAGTTCGGTTGATTGCAAAATTCGATGCGTACGTCGCACATGGGGCGACGATTAATTCCGTGCCGCCGCGCGCTGCGGGATTAATGCGATCAAGGTCGTCATCGCGACGAGCAGTGCCGCCGTCGCCACCGGCCGACTGAAATCCAAACCGCCTTGGTCGATCGGTTTGTCGAGAAAGTCGCCGACCGTCGCGCCGAGCGGTCGCGTCAATATGAATGCGGCCCAAAATAATACTGGTCGCGGAGTATTGCTGAATCGATGCAATCCGGCGACGACACCGAGCGCTGATACAAATACCAGCGCACCGAGCACATACGCAGACTCGAGCCCTAGGAACGTCGAATCGCCGAAACTGTCGGCAGTGAAATCGCCGAGAGCGGTTCCGAGTGTTTGTGAAAACGTGATGGTCGACCAGTAAAACCACTCGGCGCGAGACCCGTGCACGTGCTCGACGCTCACGCTGCCGAGTGAGCGTTTCCACCAGATCAGCATGCCGAGCACGCAGGTGAACAACGCGATTGAACCGAGTAAGTACGACATCGTCTGATCGAGGTGTACGGTTTTCGTAAACAGCGTTCGCGTGAAAAAATCGGCGAGTGTCGTTCCGGCTGTCGTCGACGCGATCATCGTCGACCAATAAAGCCACGGCTCGAATCGGCGAGCCCGAACCTGCATCAAGACCAAAAGAAGGAGTGGCAAGAAAAAAATTGCGGTGCCGATCAAATAGCCCCAACCCGTGGCCGTGGTCGTCGTCTCGCCGAGCCAACTCATGCTGACCGAATCACCAGCCGTTTCACCGAGAGTCGTCGAAAAAATTTTGATCACCCAAAATCCTAGCGTGACGGCCGGGACCTTGGATCGAGATAACAATGAGTCGTGAGAGGTCGGCACCGACCGAATCATCACCCCGAGGGCGATCATCGATCAATCCATCGACGATGCTAGACTCGCCGCATAGTCGAAGGCGGCGAATCGGGGATACACGACAGATGATGAAGATTGCGATGACGAGTCTGGTCGCAGCGCTTCTTGGGGTGCTGCCGGTCGACTCGATTTGGGCGGCGTCGCAAGCGGCGGGCTGGGTGCGTATCGAGGCGAAACCGGTGCGGATTGGCGGGCAACTCTACGAGCCGAGTTGTTCGCAAGCGGAGGGCGCTGACGCCACGTACGCGTTCTGGTATCGAAAAGGTACGGCGGATGGGCTCGTCGTGTACTTCGACGGCGGTGGTGCGTGCTGGGACGATGCGACGTGCTCGCTGCCCCGTCTCGCGAGCGGCGATCCGAAACGCCAAACCACCTTCAAGGCGGAAATCATGGCAGGCGATGACCCGGCACGCATGAGCGGGATCTTCGATCTCGCGAACCCGCGCAACCCGGTGCGCGACTGGAGCATGGTGTTCGTTCCCTACTGCACCGGGGACGTTCACTCCGGGTCGAATACCGCGCATTACCGTGATCCCCAGACGGGCCGGCCATTCAGTATCCAGCATCGCGGCTGGGACAATACCCAAGTGATCCTGCGCTGGATGCGAGCCAACGTCTCGCGACCCGCCCGATTACTCGTCACCGGATCTAGCGCGGGCGCGTACGGTGCCGCCACGCACTACGCCGCGCTGCGCGAGATGTATCCGCGCGGTAGCGCTGCGTACCTCGGTGACGCGGGGCAGGGCGTCGCGACGCCGGAATTCACCGACCGGCGCAACACGAGTTGGCACTATCGATTGCCCGAAAAAATTTTTGGTCGCGATGCGCAGCACACACCAGACGTCGACATGGTTGCGCGGCTTGCCGAGCATTTCCCGCGCGATCGCTTTGCACAGTACACGACGGCTTACGATGCCACGCAACGCTTCTTCTATGGATTGATGGGCGCCGAGAAATCGTGTGATGCCTGGACGAGCAAGATGTCGCAGGAGCTCGGCCGACGCCAAACCGTCAACAATTTCCGTTCTTATCTCGCGAGCGGCGATACCCACACGATCTTGCGCTCGCCGCTCTTCTTCACCGAAGAATCCGGCGGCGCCGCTTTCACGACATGGTTCGGCGACTTGGTGGTTGGTTCGTCGCCGTCCAACAAGGCTTGCGCGGATTGCTTGACGCCGCCGGCGCTATGCAAGGGTTAAAAAGGCACGGACGGTGACCGAGTCACCGTCCGTGCTCTGATTTCAGAATTTCAAACTAGCCGTCAATGCGATCGTGCGCGGACGATCGAAAATTCCGTTGTAGGCCACGCCGGTGTTCTTAGTGATCGTGGTTGCAAGCGGCATTGTACTGGCGGTTTGCAGAATACGTTCATCGCTCAAATTGCGCCCGATCAGCGACACTTCCCACCGACCGTCCGGTGCGCCCACCGATAGACGCGCACCATATTTTTCGAACGACGGCTGGAACATCCGCGGGTCGAGATTAGCCGCCACGATGAACGAGCTGGAGTAATCCACGTTGAGCCCGAAGCCGAAGGTTAACGACGATGACAGCGGCATTCGGTAGTCGAGCGCGACGTTACCGGTCCACTCGGGCGTGAGCGCATTACGCTTGCCTGAGTAATCGCAGAAACCGTTCGCACCCGGCACTTGCTGGTAGTAGCACTGGCCGTTTTTGAAGTCGTCGAAGTTGAAATCGAGATAAGCCGCCGAGCCAGACAACGTCCAATATTCACCGAGCTTGATGCGACCGTCCGCCTCGACACCTTTGGTCGTCGCCGACGCTGCGTTACGAACGTTGAAGTTTAAAGTGCCGTCGAAGACGTTGGTTTGTAGATTCTTGTATTTGGTGTTGTACACCGACAGATGCAAGGACAAATCGCTACGGTTAAAGCGGATGCCCGCCTCGACGTTGTCGGCCTTCTCGGCTTCGAACTGAAATGCGCCAGGTTTGGCGACCGTCGTCGACGTCGGCAAAGAATTCGACCGGATGTCGAAGCCGCCCGCCTTCGAGCCTCGCGCGTAGGTCGCATAGAGCATCACATGGTCCGTCACGTTGAATTTGACGTTCGCCATCGGGTTGAAGACACCCTCGGTGAAATTACCGGCGATGGAATGCGCTTCGATATTGAGCGCGCGGAACGTGCCGATCACGACCGGTGCCGCTGCCGTGCTCAGGGGCCCGCGTCCAATCACGAGATTGCGGTTGCCGCTCTTCGATTCGTTGTTGTAGCGGGCGCCGATGGTGACGCGTAACTTGTCGCTCACCGCGAATTCGCCTTGTGCGAACGCCGACCACAATTTTGAACTCTGCGCGAAGGTGCGGTCGTTAGACGTGTCGCCGAGGGCATTGAACGGCGGGCCGAAGCCTAGGAACGTCTTGTTGAATAACGTGTGGTCACTGACGTCGAGGTCGGTTTTTTGATAGTACGCTCCGGCGATGTAGTTAAACGCGCCACCGGTCGGTGATGTCAGACGCAATTCTTGCGAAAGTTGGCGGTAATCCTCTTGCTGGTTGGTACCGTCGAGGAGGCTTACCGGTGAAAAATCGACGTCGATGATTTCTTTGACGCCGTAATCGAGATAGCCCGTCACGGACGTCAGCGTGTTCTCAGCGACGGGGTAGTTAAGGGTCAACACTGCGTTCGAAACGTGATTGCGCGAATCATAGCCGTTGTCTTGGCGGCGATAGTCCAAGTTAGTTTCGACTGCGAGCGGACCGGTGAACACCGAAGAGTACGTACCGATCGGGTTAAACACTTCGCGAGACTGACCTTTGATCTTGAAATCGGCGTACTCGATTTTCAGATCGCCGGTGAGTGCGTTGTTGCCGTTAAAGTCTAGGATTCCGCGTATGTACCCTTCTTTGGTGCTCGGCTCTTTGCGATTCATCGTGGTGTTGGTCATCCAGCCCGCGATATCGCGGTAATTGACCACTAAACGCGCGCCCACCGCATCGCTGAGCGGACCCGACAATACGCCGGTGAATTTGGTTTCGTTATGTTCGAACTCGTGTAAGCCGTCGACCGACGTTTCGAACTCTTTGGAGGGCCGCTGAGTCACCACACTGATCGCGCCGGCGATTGCGTTTTTTCCGAACAGCGTCGGCTGTGGGCCGCGCAAGACTTCGACTCGTGCGAGATCGACGAGAGGCAGGCGCACTAATTGGTCTCGTCCGTAGTAAATGCCGTCGACGAACATGGCCACCGACTGCTCGAAGCCTTTGTTGTCGCCCGACGCGATGCCGCGAATCGCGATGCGATTGGCCAACGCGGTCTGTGTGATCTTGAGGTTGGGGACCGAGTACGCAAGCTGCTCCAAATTGTTGATGCCGTACGACGTCAACTGGGTGCCCGTGACTACGGAGATCGAGATCGGCACATCGGCCACGGACTCGGCACGCTTCTGCGCCGTGACGACGATCTCTTCGAGTTCACCGGCCGCTTTGACGACCGGCCCGTGAAGGCTTGCGGCAAGTACGGCGGCAACGACGGCCCCGACACGGGCATTAAGTTTGAAATTGGCTCGACTCATGACTCCCCTCCTGACACTCGTTGTTTTAGTCGGGTCGACCGCTCGCCCGAGATTCCCTAACAATAATTCATAATTTTGACCGCTGCCTAGTGGGTAGGGGCCAACTCGCCCGGGGCCCGCGCATCCTCGGGCTGGCGAGAGTCTCAAAATTAACGAAAAAGGGCGGGATAGCCGAAGCCATCCCGCCCTTCGTTTTCGCTCGATTCCGTGCGCTTAGAACGTGACGCGCAGTCGCGTGTAGTAGAACCGACCGTTCATGCCGAACGGGCCACCCGAGCGCGGATAGACCTGTCCGTCGCTCAAGCTATTCGTCAGCGCATAGATCGGCGTCGACGCAGACGGCGCGATCTTGTCCGGATACTCGTCGGTGATGTTGTTGGCGCCGATCGTGAGCGTGTAACGCTCGGCGAACGTGTGACTGACGTCGAGATCTGCGAGGAACTTAGCGCCGAATCTTTGACCCGAGGGCCACGACACGAGGTCGGACCACGAGCCGAAGTAGTTGCCGCGAGCGTTCACCGACCAGTCGCCTTTGCGCCAACCAGCCGAAGCCACTACGCGATCTTTAGGCGCGAGATTCGCGATTTGCGATTTCCGTGCTTCGGTGATCACCGCAGGGTTGAAGCTGGTCACCTTGTTGCTGTTGAAGTTGTAGGCGAGCGACAGCGAAAGGTTGCCGCCCATCATCCCGGTCCTGTACGTCGTGATCGCATCGATACCTTGGGTGCGGACGTCGAAGCCATTGGTGAAGTAGTTCACGACACCGTTGAGACCGACCGTCGAGAGCGACGGCAAGCTCGCGATGTTCGCGGCGCTGACGGTGAAGCTCTGCGAGATGCCGATTCGATCTTTGACCTTGATCGAGTAGCCGTCGACCGTGATCGACAAATTATCCGCCGGCTTGAGAACGAAGCCGAGGCCGACGTTGAACGACTTCTCTGGGTTCAAAGAGGTCGCGCCGTAGAATTTCGCGATCTCGCTCGTCACCGGATAGGTGCCGGTTTGAACCGCGTTGCCACCTTGGAAGTTCGTCGTAACGATCTGCGTATTATTTTGACCGGGCGACGGACCGTGGAATCCGGTACCGACGGTTGCCCGCAACGACAAAGTGTCGGTCGCTTTGTAGAGCGCATTGAGTTTCCCGACCACGGTCGAGCCGAAGGTCGAGTAGTCCTCGAATCGCACGGCGACACCGACCCCGAGTTTGTCGGTGAAGTCGGTTTCGGCGCCGGTGTAGAGGCCGTAGTTACTCTGCGAAACCTTGCCGGCGAAGTTCGGGCTCACGCCACCGTAACCGCTCGCTGCAGGGCTCTGCGTGACGACGCTGCCGATGGTGTACACGCCCGGACGCACCAGGTTGTAGAGCTGCTGTCGCGCATAGGGGCCCGCGCCATACGACTGCAGGTCACCGACGGTCTTCTCGTATTCCTCTTTTCGATACTCGGCACCGAAGGACAGCGTCACGGGACTCGCAAGTCCTGCGGCCACGGGATACGTGAAGTCGGCATTGAGTATTTGCTCTTTTTGGATGAGCTTGCCGAAGTTGAAGCTCGTCTGCGATTGCGGGCCATACGACGGACTGAGCGATTGGTTCATGCCGAGAGTCAAAGAATTTCGGGCGACGTTAGCTGAAACGTCGTAGGTCATGCCGCTCGAAAGTTCGCCTTTGAAGCCGCCCGAAACGAACGCTTGGTCGACCGTGCCCAAAAAGCGCGGGGTGAAACCGCCCGGATATAGGCTCGCGAAACTGAAGGTGTTCGTGTCGTTTACGAAACCGCCCGCCGGGCAGGTCGCATTGCCGGTCGGGCATGGCGTGAGATAGATCGGGTTGAAGGCACTATTGCGCGAGTTGGACAAAGTGACCGGAGTGCCAGAGCCGTTGTTCGCTTGCAGCCCGGTGACGGTGATCGGCGGTCGGTAGTTGAAGCTTTGATCCGCGTCGCTGTTCGCGAAATTCGCGGTCAGGTAGAGACGACTTTGATCGCCGACGTCGAGACCGGCGTTGAGGAACGCCTTCCAACCCTTGGAGGGTGACGAGCCCCAAATCTGCGCCGGGCCGCCCGGTGCGTTCGGGATGCTGTTCGCGAGCGTCGGGTTGAGCCGCACTATTTCCGCAGCAGCCGGACGAGTTGCGCCACGGCTCGTGCCTTCGCCGTCGAACCACTCACCGGCGACCATGACGAATCCGTTGCCGTCGAGTTTGGCGCCCCACTTCGCAGAGATTTGTTTGGTCGTGCCATCACCTTCGCCGGTCTGGCCGTAGATGACCTGCCCTTCGAAGCCCGCGTCTTTGCGGATTTGATAGTTGAGGACACCGCCGATGGCATCGGAGCCATATTGCGCAGTGGCGCCATCCCTAAGAATTTGCAGGTTTTCGATGGCGATGGCGGGTATGTTGCCGATGTCCGAAGATTGAGCTCCGAACGAGAGCGCGGAGTCGGCACCTACGAATACTTGGACTAGGGCGGAGCGGTTATAGCGCTTGCCGTTGATCATCACGAGCACTTGGTCCGCACCCAACCCGCGCAGTGAGGGTGCGCGCACGAAGGTCGAGGCGTCGGCGATCGTCGCTTGCGAGACGTAGAAAGAGGGGACGACGTTTCGGATCGCCTCGAGGAGGTTAATTGCCGGTTGTTCCACCAAATCGGAACCGCCGATCACGTCGATGGGCGAGGCCGAGTCGGTCACCGATCGATTGATGCGACGGCTACCGATGATGACGACGGGCATTTCGTCGGTACCCTCGGCCGAACTTTTGCCCGCTGACGAAGCGGCTTGTTGGCCGAAAGCAACGGACGAAGCGAGCGCCGTTACGGCAAAGGCCGCGAGCGCACTCGCCGCCGACGATCGACTCTTAGACATACGATTATCCACGGAAAACCTCCAAATGTTTAACCCGCGAGTGATTGGCGCCGGCCTTCGACACGATCCTTTGTCCGTACGCCGAGTGGTCTCGACCCGACGATAACTGAGCCGATGCGGATAAGGCAAAAAATTTTTATTGGCCAGAATTGAACTATTTTGGTGCGTAAGGCGCGGCCTTAGCGACCGATCTCGACCAAGGCCGCAGCGAGCTCCGCTCGGCTCATCGAAGCAAGTGGCAGGGTCAA
Source organism: Gammaproteobacteria bacterium (assembly GCA_010027845.1). Classification (GTDB taxonomy): domain Bacteria; phylum Pseudomonadota; class Gammaproteobacteria; order Steroidobacterales; family Steroidobacteraceae; genus UBA964. The sequence goes on along the minus strand of RGUL01000002.1, from coordinate 88,642 downwards.
CAGGCGCTGCATTTGTGCGGCGATCGCCTGACGCGTGACCTCAAACGCGCTACGTTTTGCGCCATCGTCTCCGAGGGTGTTCGACGGATCCGGATATCCCCAATGAATTTTGAGCGGCGGACGAGCCGCGGGACCGATGAACACCGGGCATACCTCGGCGGCCGCACTATCACAGACGGTTATGACGATGGAAACGGGAGGCGCCTCGGACCCGGCGAACTCGTCCCAACTTTTGCTCCGCAAGTTCGAAGTGTCCACGCCCGCATCGCGCAGTACATCCAAAGCAATAGGATTGACTCGACCACTCGGTGCACTGCCGGCGCTATGTGCACAGACATCTTGGCCCATTCTTTTCGCTAGATGATTCAGCATGCTCTCGGCGAGAATGCTGCGGGCGGAGTTGTGCGTGCAGAGAATGAGAACGTGGGTGGTCATCGGGGTCCGTCCGTGCCGAAAACACCCGCACAGGATACAGAATGGGTATATGAGAGAGACCACCCGCGAAGCGTTGGTGTTCCTCGGTACCGGGATCATCGTAATTCTGATCGCGGCGGGGCCGAAGATCTTTTGGTTGTTGCGCGCCAAGGGCTGGCTGAACGCGCCTTAGTGCATCACGGCTCGAGGTAGGCGTAGCCGTTCAATTCCCCCTCGTAAAAACGCTTCAACGTTTGACTTTCTGCAACGGTCATCCGACCGTCCCGGATGGCGCGTTCGCAGTCGCGTGCCAGCGCGGGATAAAGTTCCGCTACGTCGTACTCCATATATTCGAGAACCCGGTTGGCCGTGTCGCCCATCACAACCTCGCCGATCGACCACTGACCATCTTCGTCCAAGCGGATGTGTACGACGTGGGTGTCGCCGAAAAGATTGTGCAGATCACCCAATGTTTCTTGATACGCACCGACGAGAAACGCGGCGAGGTAGTAGTCTTCACCTTCTTTGATGTCGTGTAACTCGATCGTTCGTTTGACCTCTCGATCGCTAACGAAGCGATCGATTTTGCCGTCCGAATCGCAGGTGATATCGGCGAGCACGGCGCGCCGAGTCGGCCGCTCGTCCAACCGATGAATCGGCATCAGCGGGAATAGTTGGTCGATCGCCCAACTATCGGGTAACGACTGAAACACCGACATGTTGCAAAAGTAGATGTCGGAGAGAATGTTCTCGATATCTTCGAGTTCTTCGGGCACCTGGCCATTCTTGCGACAATAGTCGCGAATCTTCGCGCAGGTCGCCCAATACAGTCTTTCGGCCAAGCCCCGAAACTCGAGCGACAGCAACCCGAGATTGAACATCTGCAGACAGTGCTCACGCGCCGTGAGCGCGTCGTGCCAGCAATCGACTAGTCGTCGCTCGTTCACCTCGCGGTATGCGCCGAGTAAATCTCGAACCGGTTGCGGCAAAGGACGACCAGCGTCATCTTCGTCTTCGCGTCCGGTCACGTGAAATTTGTCGAGTGCCGAAGACCCTAAGACGTCAAAAATCAGCACGCTGTGGTGCGCAGCGATCGCCCGACCCGACTCGCTCACGATCATCGGATGCGCGATACCACGGGACGTGCACACGCTCGCGATACGATAGACGACGTCGTTCGCATACTCTTCGAGCGTGTAGTTCATCGACGATGCAAAATTGGTTCGCGAGCCGTCGTAATCGACACCCAAGCCGCCACCGACGTCGATGTATTGCACGCCGGCGCCGAGTAATTTGAGTTCCGCGTAGACGTGAGCGAGCTCGTTGATCGCTTCTTTGATGCGACGAATGTCTTGCAGTTGGCTGCCGGGGTGGCAGTGCACGAGTTGCAGGCAATCGAGCATGCCTTGCGCCCGTAAAACCTCGACGACCTCCAAAATCTCGGTGATGAATAGACCGAACTTCGATTTCTCGCCGGCGGAGTCACGCCAGCGTCCCGAGCCTTCGGTCGCCAGTTTCACGCGTACGCCGATCTTCGGGCGGACGTCGAGTCGTTGCGCATGTTTCAATATAAGCGCGAGCTCGCCGAAATTTTCGACGACCGGAATGATGCATCGCCCGAGTTTGGTGGCGAGCATTGCGGTCTCGATGTAACTGTCATCCTTGAAGCCGTTGCAGACGATCAAGCGATCGGGAGAGTTCTCACTCATAGCCATGACGGCGAGTAGTTCCGGCTTGCTGCCAGCTTCGAGCCCGAAGCCGAACTCGCTGCCGTAACGGAAAACTTCTTCGACGACGAGTCGCTGTTGATTGACCTTGATGGGATAAACCGCAGCATATCGATTTTGGTATTCGTTTTCGGCGATCGCCCGTACGAAGGCGTCGTTCAGCTGACGGAGGCGATGCGCGAGGACGCCGGGAAAGCGCACGACCACGGGCGCAGTCAAATCGCGGGCCTTGAGGCCTTGGACGACGTCGTACAAATCGATCGACCGCTCGGGGTCTTGCTCCGGACGAACGACGACGTGGCCTAAATCGTTGACGCCGAAATAGCCTTGTCCCCACGCATCGACGTGATAGAGCGCGCGTGAGTCGGCGACACTCCACGCGCCTCTGGTGCGCGCGACGGTGTCGGGACTGCCGGTCGAGTTCTTCTCGTGTTTCATCGAAGCGGGAGGATAACAACTGTTGTCGGTGTTTCTCCATTCGCCGGGTGTTTAATGGTTCTATTTAATAAAACGGAAATAAAAGATGTTTGAATTGGAAGAATAGAAAAACGTTCTTTATCGTTCACTCCCATGAACATGAACTTATTTTCCAGTCTGGCAAATCCCGCTATCTTGCTGTTCTTCTTCGGCATCTTCGCGGGCTCCATCCGTTCCAATCTGAAAATTCCGGAAACGATCGCGAAATTCTGTTCGCTCTACCTGTTGCTGGTCGTCGGCTTCAAAGGCGGCGTCAATTTGGCCGCGAACGGCTTCACCGCCGAAATGGGTTGGGCGTTACTCGCCGCCGCGCTACTTGCGCTTGCGGTGCCCGCCTGGTCGTTTCTCGTGCTGCGACGCAAACTGAGTCCATTCGACGCGGCGGCGATCGCTGCGACTTATGGGTCGGTGAGTGCCGTCACCTTCATCACCGCAGCCGGCTACGCAGAGCAGCAAAATCTCGGCGCGGGCGGTTATATGGCAGTCGCGCTCGTGTTGATGGAGTCGCCGGCCATCATCATGGCGGTGCTGCTCGCGAATTTGGTCCGCGCGCGAGCATCGATCGGTGCCGCCGCGGCGACGCCGACCATCGGGGGCAAACCTGGTGGTGCGCCGATCACTTTGCGCAGCATCCTGCACGAGGCGTTTACGGACGGGGCGCATCTGCTGCTGCTCGGTGGCGTATTGATCGGTTTCCTCACTGGGGCGGCCGGCAAAAAAATGATGTTGCCGTTCACCGATCTGCAGAACGGGATACTCGCGTTCTTCTTGCTCGACATGGGCTTGATGGTCGCGACCCGACTCAAAGATCTGCGCGATAGCAGCTTGTTCCTCGGCACGTTCAGCATTGTGATGCCGCTCTTCAACGCTACCGCTGCCGCGGTGCTCGCCAAATGGTTCGGCTTGTCGCTCGGCGATGCTTTCTTGCTGACCGTACTTGCCGCGTCAGCGTCCTACATCGTGGTGCCGGCGGTCGTGCGCTACGCGATTCCCGAGGCGAACCCGAGCTTGTACTTCACGATGTCGCTGGCGATGACCTTTCCGTTTAACATCTTGATCGGCATCCCGCTGTACCATCAGACGCTCGAACGGTTTTGGAACTAATTGACGATGCGACGCCGCCTGCCGTATGTCAGCCTGCTGATCGACGATTACGATCTAGCCATCGACTACTTCACCAGCGTGCTCGGGTTCGTGGTGCTCGAGGACGAACGACTGAGCGAGCACAAGCGCTGGGTGGTGGTGGCGCCGTCGGCCGAGGGCGGCGCTTTCTTGCTCGCCAAAGCGAGCACGCCGGAACAGCGAGCGATGATCGGCAAACAGGGCGGCGGTCGGGTTTGGTTGTTTTTGCACACCGACGACTTCGACCGCGACTACGCGCACTTGCGAGCGCACGGCGTTCGACTCGAGGAGGACCCGCGCACCGAGTCGTACGGCAAGGTCGTGGTATTCGCCGATCGTTGGGGTAATCGTTGGGATTTGATTGAACGGCGAGTTTAAGCAGCCGTCGGCTCGCATCGAACGCGATTACCTCGCGACCACTAGCGGCCAACTTCATTTCCGTAAATCCGGGCGGGATGGCTCACGACCACCGCTCGTGATGCTGCACCAAGTACCGAATTCCGGGCAGATCTTCGAGCCCGTGATGTCGGCGCTCGCAGAAGATCGGATGGTGCTCGCGATCGACACGCCGGGCTACGGCATGTCTGACCCCATTGCGGACCCCCAAACTATCGAAGGCTACGCTGAGGTGATTGGCCATGCGTTACGCGAACGGATCACCGTACCGGTCGACATCGTCGGCTATCACACCGGTGCAGCGATCGCTGCAGTACTTGCATCCGGTGATCTCTTGCGCGTGCGTCGTACAGCACTCGTCGCAGTGCCCGTGTTGACCGATACGGAACGCAAAGAATTCGCCGCTTTACCACCCATTCCGTTCGACGAGGCTGGCGATTGGGCGCGAGAGGAATGGCGCCGATCTTGGTACTGGCGCGGACCCGGGCAGACGCTTGACGACGTTTTAAAGTCGTTCGGCGAAAAAATGCGACCGAGCGCGCGCCAGCAGGGTGCCCGTGCGATCGTCGCGTTTGAAATGGCGGAAGCCCTGCGTGCGCTGCGCCAACCGCTATTGATCGTGCGACCAAAAGACGACCTTTGGGAAGCAACGGCCCGAGCGATCGCGTTACGTCCGGATGCAAAATGCATCACGTTGCCGAATTTCGGTCACGGCCTGTGGTCTGCAGCAGCCGAACCGATGGTGAAAATTTTGAGAGAATTCTTCGATGCGCCCTGAGCTATCATCGTCCGGATGAAAATAGCCAAAGTTTCTGCGATCGTCCTCGGCTTTTCGGTGCTCGCCGGCGGCTACTGGTATTCGACGCTCGACCGGGAAACGCGCGGGCTTCTGGCCGCGATGCCGACGAATTCCGACGTACTCAGTTGGAATCAAGCGCAGCGTGAGGCGGCGTTTCGCGCCATGGACCGCATGCCGATTTTGGCGCACGCCGCCGTGATCACCGCGTCGCCGCAGCCTTTACCTTTGCCAGCGGGCGAACCACTCGAGATCCCGGGAATCGACGAATACATGACGCGGCAAAACACCGCCGGTCTCGTAATCGTGCAGGACGGCAAGATCCGACTCGAGCGCTATGGGCTCGGCTTCGACGCCGATGGTCGTTGGACGAGTTTTTCGGTGGCGAAATCTTTTACCTCGACGCTCGTCGGCGCGGCGATCCAAGACGGTTACATCTCGAGCCTCGAAGACAAAGTGAGTCGCTACATTCCCGACCTGCGCGGCTCGGCCTACGACGACGTGACGATTCGGCAGTTGTTGACGATGAGTTCGGGTGTTCGTTGGAATGAAGATTACGAGGACCCCAACGCAGACGTCGCGAAATTCAACAATGCGAAACCCGATGCGGGAGTCGACGCTACCGTCAGCTACATGCGCAAACTTCCACGCGCTCATCCGCCTGGCGAGGTTTGGCATTACGACACCGGTGAAACCAATCTGATCGGCGTGTTGGTATCGTCGGCGACCAAAAAATCTTTGGCGAGCTATCTCGAGGAGCGCATTTGGCATCCTGCCGGTATGGCATCGACGGCCACGTGGCTACAGGGTAAGACCGGTCACGAAATCGCCGGCTGTTGTCTGCAGGCTGCGACGCGTGATTACGCGCGACTCGGGATGTTCGTGCTCGCCAACGGCAACGTCGGCGGTCGCCAGATCGTTCCGCCCGATTGGTTCGATCAGGCAACCCGAAAACAAAAAGACATCGGTCAACCTGGTCGCGGGTATGGGTTTCAGTGGTGGACGTACGACGACGGGTCGTTCGCTGCGCAGGGCATTTACGGACAAGGAATATTCATCGATCCGCAACGTCGGCTGGTGATTGCATCGAATTCGAACTGGACGCGAGCGACGCTCGGCCCAGAACCCAAAGCGCGCGAAGCGTTTTACGCCGCTGTGCGAGCGGCCGTCGATCGCTCAAGTCGTTAATCGCGCGCAGCTTCAACGCAAGACGGGCAACGACTCGTCGATTGCGTGAAAAATTTGGTTGCGGCAACTCGGCTCGTCGATGCAACTCGCCGTTAAACGTGCAAGCCCGCGTCGGGACACCGAGCCATAGGCGCGTTGATCACTGACGAGACGTGCACGCTCGGGTACATCGTCCGGAGGATCGCGCAAGACCGCGTTGCGAATGATCGTGTAGGCGACGCCGGATGCGATCGCAGCGTTCTCACCCGTTTCTTTGGCGACGAACAGCGCACGCATCGCGCCATAGCGTTCTGCTGGATAGGCGTCTTTGCTTTGACCGGCGCCGACCGAACTGTGCAGGATGAGTTGTTTGACTCCGGTGGCGCTCGCCCACTTTGCGATATTAGTGCCACTGATGGCAAAGAAACCGACCTCGGCGCCGCTGCGACCCAGCGCATCGACGACCACGTCGAAGCGAGTCGTCTGCATTGCTCGTCGCACATCCGCTTCGACGGTCACGTCACCCTCGATGTAATGTACCTTGAGATCGGCTAAGCGATCGCGCTCGGAAGTCGGGCGAACGAACACCGTCACGTCGTGACCGGCACCGAGCAACGCTCGGACGACTTGCGAGCCGAGTTGTCCCGAACCACCGAACACCAAAATTTTTCGTGAAGCTTTTTGCGGCGCCGTTGCGGCCTCGAGAGCCGCACCGCCCGAAACGCCGAGCATTAGAACGATCGCGAGTAACAGGCGACGGGTCGAAATTAGCATGTGATTCACCAAGAGAGTCGTTCGGACAATTTTCCGGGTAACAACTTTTGTAGGCGGTCGACGAACGCCGTTGGCAGTTGTGCAACGTCGTCCAAAACTACGCTATCGATCCGCCATAACAAACCGCCTGGTCGATTGCCCATGCGTAACCATGGTTGCCACGCCGCCTGGCTGGTCCAAGAGTAGGTCGCCGGAACGTGACGACGCCGCGAGTCCAACAGGTGATCGAGTCGGCAAATCCATTGGTCGATCGAAAATTCGTTGCGGACGGTCGTACCCGAACGCAGACGACTGGCGGCGTGCCGCGTGAGCCACACGTTCGAATCGTGGATACGCCAATTCAAATGCGTCGGGCGGCCGAACGCGGTGCTCTCGAGCCCAGCGCCGCCGTCCAGTTCCGGGCCGGTCGCCGGACGCAACCAGGAATGCGAAGGCCCACCGCGAAACGGCGGTGCGTCGAGTGTTTCACCGGTCCAAGGGTTATCGAATTTCTCGAGCCAACGATCTTCTTCCGCATGACGATAGAACATCCAACTGTGCGAGCGCTCCTCGACCGAGCCGTCGTCAGTTAAGCGCGAGATGCGAGCCGTGAATCCTTCGACGCGATACAGCAAGCGCCCGAATTCGCCCGGCGCAAGGCCTTGTCCGGGCACCGTCGCATACACGAAGCCCGGGTTATGGATCCAGCGCTGTCGCCCCGATAAGTCGCCTTGCAAGCGGCCGACCAGTTCGGTGTTGAAACTCGGATCTGCGATCCGGGCGTCAAGTTTTTGAGTGGTCGACGGTGCGTTAGACGTCGCCGAGGCAGGCCTCGAAGTCGATCCTGCGGCGAGCAAAAGTCCGCCACCGAGCAAGCAGTCACGGCGCGTCAAAACCGGCATCGTGTCGTTCATGGATATCGAGTGTACGGCGATGTCTCGCATTCTGCATCGGTCGCTTTCCGTCGGAGTTGTGACGGCGATGCTGTCGATCATCAGCATATCGACGACCGCGGCCGAACCGTTTCCATGTTCATACTCTGCGGTGCGTGATGCCGGCTGGACCGAGGCGGTGCTCAAAGTTCACGAACCGCAGCTATTGATCGAATTCGCAGAGCGTGTAGCCGGTTGGCAAGTATCGGCGACGCCCGTTCAACTCGATGCAAGTGGTACGCGATCTACCGCGCGCCGCCTGGGTCTCCCAACAATTTCGGAATTCCAGCGCCCGCGACGACCGGCAGTACCCAAATCGAAGTGGTGAGTTTCGTAGGAGTTGATAGTCGACCACGGCGTGTCCGTGATTTAGAGGCGGTGGGTCTCGTGGCTCCGCGATTCCCGGTTCGCTCGCAAGCTACCCCTATGAAAACGTGACAATTTTATTGCCACCATACGGTGAGGCGTCCGGAATTCGGGTCCGCTCGCCTGAGGGGGTCGCGCTGGAATTTTTCACGCTCGAGCCTGCGGACTGTCGGTAAATTTAGACAGAGGTGTTTTCACACGGCTCCGTGCTAGAGTGACCGCGGGGGCGGAGTACGACATCGATGTCGAGTTTGAACGGGTCCAAGGATGGGGCCCCGGCACCTGCGGCTATTGCGCCGCCGCCGGCCCTCGTTAATCGCATCAAAGACCGTGCGGCATGGCAGGCGGCACGCGACGCTTGCCGTGTCGATCCCGGCCGTTTCCACGGCGACATCGCGAGTCGCGAAATTCATTGGTTCGAGCCGACGCTCGGTGCGCATGGCGCTTGGATTCGTCGCGACGACGATAATCGGTGGCGCGGCTATGACGCGGTGACCGGTTCGATCGTCGAGCCGACGCTAGCCGACGATTATCGGCCTTGGCACACCGCGTTCGACGATTCGACAGCACCGTTCTATCGCTGGTTCGATGGCGCGCTCACCAACGCGTGTTTCAACGAAGTCGATCGACACGTACTCGCGGGTCACGGCGACGAAGCGGCGTTGTGGTTCGAAGGCGATCGTTGGGATCAATCGCAGGACGGCGGACGCGGTGCGCCGGTCGTTTCGTATAGCGTCAGTCGCAAACGTCTGTTGCTTGAGGTCGCGCGCTGCGCACTGGCCTTGCAAACTCTGGGTTTAAAGCTCGGCGATCGTATCGCGATCAATATGCCGAACATCCCCGAGCAGATCTATTGGACCGAAGCCTGTAAACGAATCGGCATCGTGTATACGCCGGTGTTCGGTGGGTTTAGCGACAAGACCTTATCGGATCGGATTCATAACGCTGGCGCACGCATCGTGATCACGGCCGACGGCGGGTATCGCAATGCACAAATCGTCGCCTTCAAAGAAGCCTATACCGATCCCGCACTCGACGGGTACGTACCCGCCGAAACCGCAATCGCTGCGGTGACACGGGCGCTTGCTTCACTCGGTCTAAAGGGCGAACACTCGGAGGCGATCCTTGACGGTGCCGGACAAGTCGTTGCCAATGAAATAACGTTGGAACGCTCGGATATCATGCGTGGTATCGGTCGCGCGCTTGAGCGTATCGACGGTATCTCGCCGAGCGAGGCGAGTCGTATCCGAACTGCGATCGCCAGTGCATTGGTATCGACGCCGCCGCGTGTCGATACGGTGATCGTCGTGCGGCATGCCGCACAAGCCGACTTATTGTGGCGTCCCGAGCGCGATCGTTGGGCGCACGAGTTGACCAACGACGCGCTAAATAAAATATTGGCGGCGGCGCGTACTGCAGGTCATCGAGTCGAGGACGAGGCTCAACTACTCGCGCTCGATGATCGGGCATTCGTCAGCGTGATTTGGACCGTCGTGCCGCCGGTGCCGCTAGACGCGGAATTTCCGCTGTTCTTCATCTACACCTCGGGCTCGACGGGCAAGCCAAAGGGTGTGGTGCACGTGCACGGTGGCTACGTCAGTGGCGTCGCGCACACGCTTCGCGTCGCGTTCGATGCACGACCTGGAGAGGTGATGTACGTGGTCGCCGATCCCGGTTGGATCACCGGTCAGAGCTACATGATTTCTGGTGCGTTGACGTCGCGTGTGACCAGTGTGATCGCCGAGGGCGCGCCGGTCTTCCCGAGCGCCGGACGATTCGCGAGCATCATCGAGCGGTTGAAGGTCAACATATTCAAAGCGGGCGTCACCTTTTTAAAGACGGTGATGAGCGATCCGCAGAACGTCGAGGACGTGCGTGCGTATTCGCGTGACAGTTTGCGCGTCGCGACGTTCTGTGCCGAACCGACGTCACCGGTCGTACAGCAGTTCGGTATGGATCTCGTCACGCCGTGGTATACGAACTCTTATTGGGCGACCGAGCACGGCGGCATCGTTTGGACCCATCTGTACGGGAACAGTGATTTCCCATTGCGCGCCGATGCGCATACCTATCCTTTGCCTTGGGTGATGGGCGATGTTTGGCTCGCCGATAGCGAGCCAGACGCGAACGGCTCGGTGGCCGTTCGGGTCGCGGAGGACGGCGAGAAAGGCGAGATCGTGATCGCCGCCCCGTACCCCTATCTTTGTCGCACCATCTGGGGCGACGAACGCAACTTCAAAGTCGAGGGTCGATGTGTCGTACGTGATTGGCGCGGCGATTTCGATCGTTATCGCAAGACGTATTGGGTTCGCTGGCGTGATCGACTCGCGTATACGCAGGGTGATTTCGCCGTCAAATATTCGGACGGCGGCTTTTCTCTACACGGGCGCTCCGACGACGTCATCAACGTCTCGGGCCATCGACTCGGCACCGAAGAGATCGAAGGCGCGATTCTGCGCGACAAACAGGTGAACCCGGATTCGCCGGTCGGCAACGTGATCGTGGTCGGAGCGCCGCACGCCCAAAAAGGGTTGACGCCGCTCGCGTTCGTGAAACCGGCGCCCGGTCGAAAGTTGACGGCCGAAGATCGTCGTCGACTCATCGAGACGGTGCGGCAAGAAAAAGGCCAGGTCGCGATCCCCGAAGATTTCGTCGAGGTTTCGCAATTTCCCGAGACCCGCAGCGGCAAATACATGCGTCGCATGGTGCGAGCGCTCGTGGAAGGGCACGACGTGGGTGACGTGTCGACGCTGCGCAATCCCGAATCGATCGGTGAGTTACGCGTCGCCATTCGCGATTGGCAAGAGCGGCAACGCGTCGCCGATGAACAGCAGCTATTCGAAGATTTTCGATATTTCCGCATTCACTACCACGCACTCGCCACCGCCGTGAGGCTTGCGGTCGTCACTATTAACAATCCGCCGGTCAATGCGCTCAACGAGCGGGCGCTCGACGAGCTCAACATCGTCATCGATCACGTGGCACGACGCACCGATGTCAAAGTCGTGATTTTCACGGGTCAAGGCACATCGGCATTCGTCGCCGGCGCTGATATTCGCCAGTTGTACGAGGACGTGCAAACGCTCGAAGAAGCGCTGCCCTTACCGAACAATGCGCATCTCGCGTTTCGCAAAATCGAGGCGATGGACAAGCCGGTGATCGCCGCTATCAACGGCGTCGCACTCGGTGGCGGTATGGAATTCGCGATGGCCTGTCACGTGCGACTCGCCGAACCGCTCGCAACGTTCGGCCAACCGGAGGTTCGCTTGAACTTGCTACCCGGTTACGGTGGCACGCAACGTTTGCCTCGGTTGCTCGAGCTGGCGAAGCACCCGACTCCGTTGGTGCGAACATTCGAAATCGTGATGGGCGGTCGAACGTTCGATGCTGCCGAAATGCAGGCGGACGGTTTGGTGCATGCGGTCGCGAACGATGCAGAGGACGTGTTGACGCTCGCGACGCGACTGGCGACCGAGTACGTCGCGGCATCGACGGGCGAAAATTTGATCGCTCGCGAATTCGTGGCGCGACGGACGGCAAGCGCTGCATGGCAAGCGGCCGGTCAGGATGATCTCGAAACGGCCTTACGCGATGCCGAAGTTTTGCGTTTATTGGCGCAGGCGAAAGCGGTCGGTCGCGGCAAGACGGCCGAGCGCATTCTCGATGCGGTGAGCACGGGATGGACTGTGGGCGTCGCCGCAGGCCTCGCCCGCGAAGCACAATTGTTCGCCGAAGCGATCGTGGATTCCGAGGGGGGCAAGGCTGGCATTCGCGCGTTCTTCGATAAGCAGAGCGCGCCCCTGCCGACCCGCCGCGACACGACGCCGGGGGCAGCGATGCTCCCGGCGCTCGTTGCGCGCGGTGAACTACTGCCGGTCGGTGCGCCGTTCTTTCCCGGGCTCACCCCGTTGCCGAACTGGCAATACGGACATGCGGTGGTCAAAGATTTGCACACCGGTGCGCCGGCGCACGGTTTGCCACGCGACGCCGAGCGACAAATCGTCGTCCCGGTACCGCGTCCGGGACCGAACGAGGCACTCGTCTACGTGCTCGCTTCCGAGGTGAACTTCAACGATATTTGGGCGATCACCGGTATTCCGGTCTCGCCATTCGACAATCACGATCTAGACTATCAAGTCACGGGCTCGGGCGGTGTCGCGCTGATCGTGGCGGTCGGCAGCGAAGTCAAACGTGAAGGACGACTCAAAGTCGGCGACCTCGTGACAGTCTATTCTGGTCAAAGCGATCTATTGTCGCCACTGGCCGCACGCGATCCGATGTACGCCGGCTTTTCGATACAGGGCTATGAAACCGACACCGGTAGTCACCAACAATTTTTGTTAGTGCAGGGACCACAGTTACACGCCTTGCCGCCGGATCTCACGCTCGAAGCGGCAGGCTCTTACGTGCTCAATCTCGGCACGGTCGTACGCGCGCTTTTCACGACGCTGCAGATCGAGCCGGGAAAAACTTTGTTCGTCGAGGGTGCCGCTACCGGCACCGGTTTCGAGGCGTTGAAGAGTGCGGCGCGTAATGGATTGACGAGCGTCGGATTGGTCTCGAGTGCCGAGCGCGCGGATTTCGTGCGCACGCAGGGCGCTGCAGGTGCCATCAATCGTCGCGACACGCGCTGGGCCGAGGCGTATACGGTCGTGCCGTCAGAGCCCGAAGCCATTGCGCGTTGGGAGCGCGCGGGCGAGCCGATCCTCGAAGAGATGCGTCGTCAAAGCGGTGGGCGACTCGCCGATTACGTCGTATCGCACGCAGGTCAAGAGGCGTTTCCGCGCTCGTTTCAAATGCTGGCCGAGCACGGCACGCTGACGTTCTACGGCGCGACGAGTGGCTACTGGTTTTCATTCGTCGGCAAATCGGGCGCGACCAGCCCCGAAGAAATGCTGCGACGCGCGCGCTTGCGAGCGGGCGAAGCCGTGCTGCTTTATTACGGCGTTGCCGCGACCGAGGAGCATGCCGATCATCTGCTAGACCCGGTGGGTCTCGAGGCGATCGAGGCTGTACGGAAAGCCGGTGGACGACTCGTCGTCGCGACGATGACGGATGCTCAACGTGAATTCGTGCAATCGCTCGGCTATGGCGACTCGGTACGAGGTGTGGTTTCGATCGAGGAAATTCGACGGAAGGAGGGTAAGGACTTCGATTGGCCGCGCGCTTTACCGCCGTTGCCCGACGCGAAGCGCGACACCGTACGCTTCAAAGAATCCGTCCGTCAATTCCAAGAGCGCACCATGAAACCGTTCGGTGGGGCGATCGGTCGCTCGTTGCGATCGGCGGACAATCCCCGCGGCTATCCGGATCTGATCATAGAGCGCGCAGGACACGATGCACTCGCGGCTTCGACGTCGCTCGTCAAACCGTTCACCGGTCGAGTCGTCTACTGCGAATCGATGCAGGGCAGCCGCTACACTTTCTATGCACCGCAAGTGTGGATGCGGCAGCGAAAAATATTGATGCCGACTGCCAACATCGCAGGCACCCATCTTTGCAATGCGTTCGAAGTCGCGCGGATGAACGACATGATCGCAGCAGGACAACTCGAGGTGAGCGCGCCGACCATCGTCCCGTGGGGCGATCTGCCCGCCGCGCATCAAGCGATGTGGGACAACACACACGCCGGAGCGAATTACGTTGTCAATCACGCGCTACCTCGCAGTGGTCTGCGATCGCGCGACGAGCTCTTTCAGGAGTGGGGGGCAGCTCGATGATCGCCAAAGCCAAAAAGAAAACCAAGACGGTACGCAAGGCGAAACGATCAACAGCAAGCGCGCGCGTCGTGCGGCCCGGGCGCTTGATCGGCAAGGTCGCGCTCGTCTCGGGTGCCGCTGGCAACATCGGCGAAGTGATCGTCCGTCGCTACCTCGAGGAAGGCGCGAAGGTCGTGATGGTCGGTCGCAACAAAGCAAAACTGGAAGCGACGCGAAAAAAATTATTGTCGGCGACCGGCGCGTCGGCAGAACACGCGCTAGTGCTGGCGTTCGACGTTTCGGATGCCGGTCAGGCGCGGTTCGCCGTTGATACCGCCGTCCGGCATTTCGGTCGGCTCGACGTACTCGTCAACAACGCGGGCTCCGCCGGGCCCAAGGCGCCAATCGAAAGATTACCGTTATCCCGTGAGGAACTCGATGCGCTGCGCGCGGCGGGGTCCACGGATACCGAGACCGTGGCCGATGCCGCGGGAAATCTTTTGGGATTGGGCTGGAACATGGTGCGAGCCGCTGCGCCGCACCTCACCACCGGCGCTTCCGTTATCAACGTATCGACGATTTTCTCACGCACGCGATATTTCGGTCGCGCCGCCTACGTCGTACCGAAGTCCGCGCTGAATGCCTTTTCACGCCAGCTCGCGCTGCAACTCGGCGCGCGTGGCATTCGTGTGAATACCGTTTATCCGGGTCCGATCGAGAGCGATCGTATCCGCACGGTGTTCAAAGCGATGGACGGCTTGCGCAATGTGGCCGACGGCACGACCGCCAACGACTTCACGCAAACGATGGCTCTGGCGCGTGCAGATGGAGACACCACTGCGCGTCACAGTTTGCCGACCGTCGACGATGTCGCCAATACGATCGTCTTCCTCGGCAGCGATGAATCGTCGGCATTCAGCTCGCAGAATTTCGAAGTCACCAACGGCATGCAAGTCGTGCAGGAATCACGCTCGACTTGGGTGTCGCGGCCGGAATTGCGGACAGTCGATGGCACCGGATCGACCGTACTGGTGGCAGCGGGGGATCAAGTCGCTGATGCCCTGGCGATTGCGCGTATCCAGGCGGGCTGCGGAGCGCGGGTGTTGCTCGGCCTCGGCAGCGAGGAGGCGGTGCAGGCCGCGCATGCCGCGTTGCGTAAGAGCGATGCCGATCGCCGCATCGCACCGGTGCTGTTCGATCGAAATCGTCCCGATACCTTGGCGGCCTCGCTTGCGAGTGTCGAGCCCGGGCAGGGATTACATGGTGCGATCGTGCTGCCGGCATTTGGTAATTGGCGATTCAAAGCGCCGCTCGCCGAAGCTAGCGACGCCGATGTCGACGCATTCCTGCGTGGCGAACTCGCGGGCACGATTGGCATCGTGCGTGAGTTGTCGCGATTGTGGCGTCGACTCGCACGGGCTGGCGTGAGTCCACGCATCATCTTCATGTCTAACGGCCACGACGATGCGGGTAACACTTACGCCGATATTTTGCGTGCCGCAATCGAGCAGCTGATTCGGGTTTGGCGCGACGAGAGCGAGACGCAAGTGCGTGCCGGTGATCGTGCCGCCTTGGAGTGGGCAAATCAAATATTGCGTTGGTCGAACTCCGAGGAGCACGAACTGACGTTCGCTGGCGCGCAGGCTGCGCGTTTGCTGTTTACCCAACGTCGCGTACCGCAGGTGAATCTCTACATGCCCGCTGCGATCGTCGATGCGACCGGTTCGACTCGGCCGAATTTTGGTTGGATCGAATCACTGATGGGGCTGCATCTCGGTAAATGTGCGTTGATAACCGGCGGTTCTGCCGGTATCGGCGGCCAACTCGGACGCTTACTCGCGATTTCCGGCGCGCGCGTGATGTTGACGGCGCGCCGTGAGAGCCAACTCGTCGAGTTGCGTGACAGCATCGTCAAAGAACTCGGCGAGATCGGATACAACCGTCCGCACGAGCGTGTCCGTATCCTCGCTGATATCGACGTCGCCGACGAAGGTGCGCTCGCCAAATCATTGGCCGCGACCCTGCAAGCGTTCGGACGAATCGACTATCTGATCAATAACGCCGGGGTTGCGGGCGCGGAGCAAATGGCGGTCGATCTATTGCCAGAAGATTGGCGGAACACCCTGCAGGCTAATCTCGTCTCGAACTATTCTTTGATCGAGAAAGTCGTGCCGCTCATGAAAGAGCAGGGCTCAGGATACATCCTCAACGTCAGTTCGTACTTCGGCGGGGAAAAATACATCGCCGTTCCCTATCCGAATCGTTCCGACTATGCGGTGTCGAAAGCTGGCCAACGCGCACTGGTCGAGAACATGGCGCGCTTCGTCGGCCCGGAAATCCAGATCAACGCGATCGCGCCGGGCCCGGTCGAAGGCCAGCGCCTTAAAGGCAAAGACGGCAAAGCGGGCTTGTTCGATAGGCGCGCGAAGTTAATTCTCGAAAACAAGCGCTTGAATCAGTTACACGGAGCGGTTCTCAAGGCAATCGATGCAGGAGTGCAGGTCGAGTCGATTCTCGCGGTGTTACGCGACAACGATATCGGACTGTTGAATGCCGCCGAGGTGCCGGTTGCGTTACGCGACTTGTGCAGCAAACTTCGCGGCGAACTGACCGGCACCGAAGAGCCGACGCACTCGTCGCTACACTTTTTGATGACTCGACCCATGGCAATGCGGTTGATCGCGCGGTTGCGTAACGGTTGCCTGCTCGCCGATGACGGCGTACGGGAGCGCGCCGAGCAGTGGGTGCTAGAACTGCCGGTGCCACCCGAGCCGTTCATCGATCCGGCGCGTATCGAGATCGAGGCTGAGAAAATTCGATCAGGTGTGATCGGGATGCTGCACTTACATCGCATGCCGACCGAGACCGATGTCGCGCTTGCGACCGTATTCTTCATGGCCGATCGGGCGATCTCCGGTGAAACTTTCGAGCCGTCGGGCGGCTTACAGCAAGAGCGAACCATCACCGAGCGCGAACTCTTCGGTCGCGCGAAGCCGGAGCGAGTGCGCCGCATGGAGGGCGAAAATATTTGGTTGATCGGCGAGCACATGAGCGAGCCGTTGGCGGCCGTCGCCAAGTTGTTCCTCGCCGAAGGTCACGTCGGCAGCATCGTCATGTTGACGCGCACCGCTGCGGCGGGTGAGAGCATCAAACAAGTTCTCGGTCGAGCGTTGGGTCACGACCGCGTGTCCTACCTCACGGTCGGTGATGAGCTCGAGGCGGGTATGGATGCGGCATTCGCAGCAAGCGGTGCACCTGCGGCGGTGATCTCGACGCCGTTTGCGGCGATTCCGCGCGCTTTGTTTGGTGTGGCGGGCAAAGATCATCTCGATGCTGCAGAGTTTTCGGCTTTGATCGAAACCAACATCACGCATCATTTCCGCGTCGCACGTAAGGTATCGTTGTTCAAAGGTGCACGATTGATCTTGACCTCACCGGACGTGCCGGTCGGCGGTACGCTCGCACAGTTCGCGATGGCGAACTTCGTCAAAACGACGCTGCATGCCTTCACGGCGACGCTCGGCGTGGAAAACGAGCGCTTACCCACGGCCGTACCGGTCAATCAGGTCAACCTAACGCGGCGGATGCGCAGTGAAGAGCCGCGAGATGCGGCCGAGCAGGCCGAGGAATATCAAAGATTCGCGCACGCCGTGTTGCTCGCGGCAGCACCCATCGTTGAAGCGCAGGAAAGTCGGTACCGCGCGCGTATCTACCGCGGTTTGGCGATCACGGTATGACGACACGCGTTCATTCCAGTCGTATCCAGTGTTGGTTGCGATAGAAAGGTCCGACGAATCCGCGAACTTCTAACTGCGCGCCGCCGGACTGCGGCGTCAGTCTCAGTTTGTAGACTTTGCCGTCGTTCGGGTCGAGGATCGTACCGCTGTCCCAATAGCCGTTCTTGGCATTTACGCGCACGCCTTCGATGATGATCATGCCGCGCACGGGCTGGTCTTTACGAGGTCCGTCGCATTTGATGCAGCGCGCGTCACGCTTGCCCGCGTCGAGAATGTCCTCGATGCGTCCAGTCAGAATGCCGTTGCGCTCGACGATGCGGACGTGCGAGCGCGCTTCACCCGTTTTGTCATCCACGGTTTTCCATAGCCCGACCGGGGTCGTCACGTTTGCGGTGATCCCCGCGGCACCCCCAACTCCTAGGCTGATGACCGCGGCGAGCGTCAAAGTCGTCTTCATTGAGCGATGATCGCCCGCAAAAGTGATGCTTGCAACCAACATTTCACCGCAGAAGAGCGAAAAACGAGTATCTTCCGAACCATGATTCGTCTCACCTATTTGAGCCAAGAGTCCGCGGTGTTGTCGGCCGATGCGTTACTCGCCTTGGTCACGCAGTGCCATCGTAACAACCCCGCCAAAGGCTTGACGGGAATGTTGCTGTACGGCAACGGCACGTTCCTGCAAGTGATCGAAGGCGACGAGGCAGCGGTCGATCGATTGATGGCGGTGATCGAGCGCGATTCGCGCCACACGAACGTCAAAATCGTACGTCGCGAATCGGTCACGTCTCGCCAATATTCAGATTGGAGCATGGGCTTCGAGCGCGTCACCGATCGCACGCTGCAGGAAATTCCGGGGCTACGAAATTTCGGTTTGCGTAATTTCAATCCCGATTATTTGAGCGGTCACGGCGAAGTCGTCGAAACATTGCTCGAGCGTCATCGAGCACCGCACTGGGATCCTTTGATTCGCGAGCTCGATGCACGTGACAAACTGATCGTCGAATTGCGTCGCGAACTCTCGCGAGCGAAACAAGATCATGAAGTCGTGACGCTCATGCTCGAGACGGTCGTCGAAGTTGCCAAAGACGGGCGCTTGGACGACGCTCATCTCGAGTTGTGTCGCAGCGCACTGCGCGGCGCGCGCTGACGGTTACCCGATCAGTTGATGTAGCTACGTTCGCCGTGCTCGGCGAGGTCTAAGCCTTCCGACTCCTGCTCTTCGGCAACTCGAATGCCGACAGTCTTTTGCAGCACGTAGAGCAGCGTTAAGGTCACGATCCCGCACCACACCGCCGCTGCCAGCACGCCGAGCACTTGGATCGCTAGCTGCGACCAAACGTCGCTTTGTAAGGAATAGCCTGCGCCACCCCAGGCAATCGACGCGAACGGCGCGACCAACAACGTGCCGACTACACCACCGACGCCGTGTACCGGCGAAACGTCGAGCGAGTCGTCGATTTTGAGGATGGCCTTGATCCATTGCGTCGCAAAGAAACAGATGCTGCCCCCGGCGACACCGATGGCGAGCCCGCCGAGCGGACTAACGAACCCTGCCGCGGCTGTGATGGTGCCGAGTCCTGCGACGACACCCGTGAGCGCGCCAAGCACGCTGACTTTCCCGTAGCGTACCCACTCCCAAAAAGCCCAGGCGGCCGACCCAGCGCACGCGGCGATGTGCGTCGCGAGAATCGCGAATGCGGCCGTACCGTTGGCCGCGAGCGCGCTGCCACCGTTAAAGCCGAACCAGCCGATCCACAACAAACCTGCGCCGGTGGCGACCAAAGGCAAACTGTGTGGTGGCATCGGCACTTGCGGAAAGCCACGGCGCCGACCGATGAAAAGCGCGCAAACGAGCGCTGCGACACCCGCGTTGACGTGCACGACGATGCCACCGGCAAAATCCATCACGCCGAGTGCCGCGAGCCAGCCGCCGCCCCAGACCCAATGCGTCACCGGTACGTAGACCAACAGCAGCCAAAGCGCGCTGAACCAAAGCACGAAAGTAAATCTAGCGCGCTCGGCATAGGCACCGACGATCAATGCCGGCGTGATCACGGCGAAGGTCATTTGGAACATGACGAATGTCGCCGTCGGCACCGAACCTTTGACGCTAGTCGGTGTGACGTTCAAAAGCCCAGCCTCTTCGAGGCTGCCGATGAAAGGTTGCAGCGCGCCGCCGTCGGTAAATGCGAGGCTGTAGGCGCCAAGTAGCCACAAGATCGACACGACAGCGGCGATCGCGAAGCATTGGATGACTACGGAAAGCACGTTTTTGGATCGAACGAGGCCGCCGTAGAAGAGGGCGAGTCCGGGTAGCGTCATCAGCAAGACGAGGGCGCTGGAGGCCAAAATCCAACTATTGTCTGCAGCATTCATCGAACTCGTCCCCGCCCCGTTACGCTGAAGGTCATGGATTAGATCGTAAATATCGTACTATCACCACTCCGCGCCTTATTGGTGCCGCAAAAGAATTTCCCCGTGAATCCGATTCTGTACGCCATCCCGGTTTTCATGCTCACCGTTGCCCTCGAGGCATTCTGGGCGTGGCGGCGTCATGGAAATCGCATCGTCGACGTTGGCGGTCGAACGCGGCCGATCTACCAGTTCGCCGACGCTATGAGCAGTTTGCAGATCGGCGTGTTGAGTCGCATCGCCGCGGCCTTCCCGCGGCTGCTCACGGTCGGTATCTACGTGCTCGTCTACCAGCAGTTCGCCGTGACGAGCTGGGATAAAAGCAATCCGCTCGCATGGTTACTCGCGCTGTTGCTCTACGATTTTTTTTATTACTGGAAACACCGTGCGAACCACGAAGTTCGCATCATGTGGGCGGGGCACGTCACGCATCACAACAGCGAATACTTCAATCTCTCGACGGCGCTACGACAATCGTCCACGACGTTCGTCTTCGATTGGATGTTTTATCTGCCGATGGCGGTGTTGGGCGTGCCGCCCGAAATGTGGATTGCCGCCGGCCTAATCGATCTTTTGTACCAATATTGGACCCACACCGAACTCATCGGTCGCCTCGGTTGGTTCGACCGCGTTTTCGTGAGTCCGAGTAATCATCGCGTGCATCACGGGCAAAACGATTACTGCATCGATTGTAACTACGGCGGTATCCTGATTCTTTGGGATCGGCTGTTCGGGACCTTCGAAGACGAGCGGCCGGAGCCGATCGTCTACGGCGTTCGGACGCCGCTCGCGAGCGTCGATCCGCTATGGGGTAACCTGCATTACTACGCGCTGATCTGGCGAGACTTTCGCGCGGCACGCGGCATCGACGCCAAGTTGGACGCCATCTTCGCGCCGCCGTCCGGTTGGCGCGACGAGAAACTCGGTCACTTCGAGCCGCTCGAATTTCAGCGCTACGAAATCAAGATCGGAAAAAGGCTCGCGCGCTACGTCACCGCGCAGTACGCCATCACTGTCGTGTGTTTGTGCGTATTTCTCTACAGGTTCCCTCACTGGACTGTCACGCAAAGCATGCTCGCGGGCTTGTGGATCGTTATAGGACTCACTGCGCTTGCGGCGATGATGGCGGGTCGGCGTTGGGGTGCACCGTTAGAAATCGCTCGATGGGCTGCGGCAATTGCCGTCGCATGGGCGCTCGTGGGTTGATGACGCCCGATTCCTTCTCCGATCTCGCGCTTTGCCTCGTATGTGTCGGGATTTTATACCGATGCTGGTGGCTGCAAGCCGATCGTGCGGCACTTGGATTGGCCGGACTTTTGATCGGCTTGGCGGCTGCGCTCGGCGTGTTGCGCTTCTCGACTTGGACCGAAATCGGCGAGCTCGTCAAAGGCATCCACCAATTCGCCTCCGTCCTCGCGGCGGTGGCGGGATTTCCGATGCTGGCGCTCGGTATCGTACGACCGGACAGCACGGTCGCACGTCATCGCGCCGGCGCGTGGTGGTGTGCATTCGTCATCGGTGGATTCGGGATCGCGGTTTGGGTGCTCGGCTTCAAGCCATGGGCGCAACTCGTGCCCGCGCTGTCGACGCTCTCGATCTTAGTCGCGCTGCGCAAACCTAACGCCGGTGGTGATCGATTATTGCGTGCGCTCGGCGTCGGATTTTTATTCGCGGGATTCACTGCCGTGGTGTTGCTCACGCCGACCGATGTCGTGTTCGGAATGGTCACTCGAGTGCAACTTTTGCACTACGCTTTGGTGATCGGCTTGCCGTTACTCGTGATCGGTGCGCCGCGAGTCAATTCATAGGTGCAAATATTGACGGCGGCTGCGAGATTGAGTGATTCGATCCGTCGCCCGCCGGGAATCGAAAACGCTCGTGCGCCGAGTCGAGCGCGTAAGTCAGCCGGTAAGCCCCGCGCCTCGTTACCGAACACGTAGCCGTCAAAGGCCTGAAATTCCGGTGTATCGATGGCCGTACCGTCAAGATCGAGCAGCGCGAGTCGCGGGCAACGCTCGATCAAAGATTCCACCTCGACGTCGCGCTCGATGGGCACGGTAAATATTGCGCCCATGCTGGCGCGCACCACCTTTGAGTTGTATGGGTCGACGCTCTGCGGCGATAACAGGCACCGAAATTTTCCGAACCAGCCGAGCGTGCGCAGGATCGTGCCGAGGTTGCCCGGATCCTGGATTTCGTGGAGATAGATGCAGCGCTCGCCGGCGCACGGCGGTGAGGCCGGTGTGATCGGTACGACAGCGATGATGCCTTGCGGGTTGCGAGTTTCGCTGAGCGCTTCTATTTGCTTAGCACTCATTCTTCGTAAGGGTAACGAAGAAGGGTTGCCCGCCGCGGTACTCGCAGCTTCGTAGTCGTGCGCTGCGAGAATCGTCGCAGTACGCAACGCCGGCGTGCGCTCTAATGCGCGAACGAGCTCGAGCACGAGATGCTCACCCTCGGCTAAGAAATATCCGAACTCGTCGCGACCTCTCTTTTCGCGCAATAGCTTGAGTCGCTCGAAGTCGAATGCGCTCATGCGGCCTCCCGACGACAAAGATCGCGCGCGACGACTTCGGCGAGTTTGATGCCATCGACACCCGCCGAGAGGATTCCACCCGCATAACCCGCGCCTTCGCCGCCTGGATAAAGCCCCCGGACGTTCAGGCTTTGCAAACTGTCGGCGTCGCGCGTAATACGCACTGGTGACGAGGTGCGACTTTCGATGCCCGTTAATACGGCATCCGCACGATCGAAATCTTTGATTTGCCGACCGAAAGCCGGTAGCGCCTCGCGTATCGCCGCGATGATTTCGGCGGGCAAAGACGGCGCGAGGTCGGTGAGCATGACGCCGGGTTGATAGGAGGGCGCTACCGATCCGAGCGCGGTCGACGCCCGGCACGCCAGAAAATCGCCTACGAGTTGTGCCGGCGCGCGGTAATCGCAGCCGCCGAGTTCGAACGCCAGCGTTTCGAGGTTTTCTTGCAGCGCTACACCCGCGAGCGGCCCACCCGGAAAATCTCGCTCGGGATCTATACCGACGACGATGCCGGCATTGGCGTTCCGCTCGTTGCGTGAATATTGGCTCATACCGTTCGTGACCACGCGCCCAGACTCGGAGGTCGCGGCGACGACTGTGCCACCCGGGCACATACAAAAACTGTAGACCGAGCGGCCGTTGGAAGCGTGATGGACCAATTTGTAATCGGCAGCGCCGATCACCGGGTGCCCGGCAAAACGACCGAGCCGTGCGCGATCGATCATCGATTGCGGATGTTCGATGCGAAAGCCGATGGCGAACGGTTTCGCCTCCATGAAGACGGCGCGACGTTCGAGCATGCGTAAGGTATCGCGCGAACTATGGCCGAGAGCGAGGATCACGTGTCGACTTGCGATCGTTTCGCCGTTTTCGAGCACGACGCCCTCGATTTGTTTGCGACCGTTCGTGGCAGAGTCGAGCAATACGTCGACGGCTTTTGTTTCGAAGCGAATCTCGCCGCCGAGCGCGATGATTTCTTCGCGCAAGCGAGCTACCACGCCGGTCAAACGAAAGGTGCCGATGTGTGGTTTGTTGACGTACATGATTTCCGGTGGCGCACCGGCACGGACGAATTCGCGCATGACTTGCCGACCGAGAAAGCGCGGATCTTTGATCTGGCTGTAGAGTTTGCCGTCGGAGAACAGGCCTGCTCCGCCTTCGCCGAATTGCACGTTGGACTCCGGGTCGAGCACGTGCCGTCGCCATAATCCCCAGGTGTCTTGGGTGCGTCGCTTCACGTCGCGACCGCGTTCGAGGACGATCGGGCGATGACCGCCTTGCGCGAGCAGCAACGCCGCAAACAGTCCGCAGGGGCCGAAGCCGACCACGACCGGTCGGGCATCGACGTCGGCGTGCGCGCGCAGCGGCGGATGAAAACTCGTGTCGGGTGCCCGCGTAACATTTCGATCACGCGTCAGACGTCCGAGCACCGCCGACTCGTTTCGTACCGTGACATCGACGATGTAGACGAAGGCAATCTCACGATCTTTACGTCGTGCATCGTGGCTGCGCTTGAATATTTCGAAATCGACGAGTTCTGAGTCGTCGATTTGCAAACGGCGCAGGATGCTGCGCCGCAGAGCCGTACGCGTCTCGGCGGCGAGCGGGTCGCCGAGCGGCAGCGACAATTCCGTGATCCTGATCAAAACGTACTTCCTGGTCGGATGGCCCGACAGAGGCGTCGAATTTCGCTAGTCTATCGCCATCATGGCCCGTTCCAAGAGTAGTGGCGAGTGGTTGCGCCGTCACGTCAACGATCCGTACGTCAAATTGGCCCAAAAAGAAGGCTATCGCTCGCGCTCGGCGTACAAGCTGATCGAGCTCGATGAAAAGGACCGCTTGCTGCGCCCGGGCCTGTGGGTCATGGATCTCGGCTCTGCGCCGGGTGGCTGGTCGCAAGTGGTCGCGCGAGCGATCGGGCCCAAGGGTCGGATACTGGCAACCGACATCCTACCGATGGATTCGATCGGCAACGTGGACTTCATCCAAGGCGACTTCACCAGCGAGGGCGTGGTGGAGCAGGTGCTCGCCTGGCTCGACGGCGGCAAGTTCGATCTCGTTGTCTCGGACATCGCGCCGAATATCTCGGGGATCGATTCGGCTGATCAGGCGCGCTCGATGTATTTCCTCGAACTCGCGCTCGATACGGTGCGCCTCGCGCTGAAACCCGGTGCGACCTTCGTCGCCAAAATGTTTCAGGGCGAAGGGTCCGATCAATATTTAAAAGAACTGCGTAAGAGTTTCCAAAAAGTTTCGATCCGCAAGCCGCAGGCCTCGCGACCGAAATCGCGCGAGGTCTACATCGTGGCTAAAGGCTTTCGCGGTAGCGAAAATCCTTAAGCGTGGAGCGAGGCAAACCCCGGAGGAAGGAGCCATGAGGCGCAGCAAAAAATCTATCGGCCTGTGGTTGATGTTCGTCGGCTCGTTGCTCGCGACCCCCGCTGTCGCTGCCGACCACGGGTTCGATCCAGGGGTGTTTCGCCGCTGGGTCGATATGCGTGTCGGCAAAGGCGAGCCCATTTATTGGTATGCGATCGGAACGGTTTATACCTATCCCGATGGCAAGCCGGTGTTGCGCATGGAGGGCATCGACGCCGCGCGACTCGAACGATCGCTCTCGACCGCTACCGAAGCCCATCAAATTTCACGAAAAACTTTCATTTATCGCGACATCGACACCGGCGCGATTTTGCGCGAGTGGCAGGGCAAGCCGTTGCCGCCGATCGCCTATCCGTATCAGTACATCACCTACACGCTGCGTGGCACCGAGATGGAGACTTGGGTCGAGCAGGGTGCGGGTGCTCGCAAGCAGCGAATCGGCCCAGAAAACGACATCGTCGCACGTCGTATCGGTAATACGTTGGCGTTTTCGGCACCGCTATTTTTAGATATACCAATGCCGAGCGGCGCTCGTTTGCAGTCCTTCGAGCATTACGACTTTTTCGATCATGGCAACGCGAAAGGCGTGCAAAAGCCATATCAAATCAGCTGGCTGCGCTTCGGCGACCTTCCGGCCGGGCTCGGTCAGGGTGTGATGCACATGGTGACGTGGCGGATTGATCGCTATGCCGATCTGCCCGCATCCATACGTGAATATTTAGAAAGTGATGGGCGCCTCTGGCTCGAGCCTCCCAAAGATATCGCCGAGGTGCGGCGGCTGCAGCACTAGGGTGCGATCGCCGCGGCGCCCGGACGCCTGGGATCGGCGGCGCCGAAGAAATAGCCGTTTTCGATCGCGATCGACTGTGCACTACCCATCGTCTCCGACTGCTTGATGTCGTGTCCTTTAGCGCGCAACAGTGCAAGCGTGTCCGGATTGAAATTCGGTTCGACTTCTAGCGGACCTTCGTTCTGCGAAATCCGCGGCTGATGGGTCGCTTCGTCGATGTTCAGTTTGAAATCGATGACGTTCACGAGCACCTGCAAAATGGTGTTGATGATGCGTCCGCCGCCCGGCGTGCCGACCGCCAACCAAGGCTTCTCGTCTTTAAAGACGAGCGTAGGCATCATGGTCGACATCATGCGCTTGCCGCTTTGCATCGCATTCGGCGGCAACGCCTCGCCGCGCGCCGCAGCTCGATATGCCGCTTCGTGACTAAAATTGTTCATTTGATTGTTGAGTAGAAAGCCGGCGCCATCGACCATCACACCCGAGCCGAAATCCGAGCCGAGCGTGTAGGTCATGGACACGACGTTGCCTTCGCGATCTGCGACGGAAAAATGCGTGGTGTTCGGGCTTTCATGAGCGAACGGATCGCCGGCTTTGACGTCGGCGTTTTTCGAAGCTTTCGTTCGGTCGATGAGTTTGGCGCGCTCCGCGCCATATTCTTTGGACAATAAACCTTTCAACGGTACCGTCGCGAAATCGATGTCGCCCAAATGCTTGACGCGATCGCGATGCCCGAGCCGCATGGTCTCGGCGAGTAAGTGTTCGGTTTCAGCCGACCCCAATCCGGATCCGGTCACATCGAAGTTTTCGAGGATGTTGAGCATGTTAAGCAGGGTCGCACCGCCGCTCGCCGGCGGTGGCGTGTAGAGCGTGTAGCCGCGGTAGGTGCCATGCAGCGGCTCACGCTCGATCGCGCGATAGGCCGCGAGATCGTCCCGCGTGATAAGACCGTCGTGCCGCGCCATGTCTGCCGCGAAGCGGCGCGCGATTTCGCCTTTATAAAAGGCATCGGCGCCGCCCTTGGCGATTTCGCCTAGCGTCCAAGCAAGGGCTGGCTGACGTAAACGCTCACCGGCGGTGTACAAGGAGCCGTCGGCTTTCAAGAATGTTTTGAGCGCCGCGTCGCTCGCACTCAAGCGCTTGCGTCCCCAGCTGAACACGAACGCTTCGTCCGCCGACAACACGATACCGTCTTGCGCCATCAGCCGTGCGGGTTCGACCAATTTCTTCCACCTCGTGCGCCCATATTTTTGATGCGCGAGCCAAAGTCCTGCGACCGTACCCGGCACTGCGGGGGCGCGATAACCGACCGATGCTTCGGGCGCCTCTTTGCCATCCGGTCTCAGGAACATATCTAATTTCGCCGCGCGCGGTGCGACGCTGCGAAAATCGATCACGGTGACTTTCTTTGTGTCAGCGCGATAGAGGGTCATGAAGCCGTCGCCGCCCAAATTACCTGCCCGGGGCAAGGTGACGGCGAGCGTGAACGCGATGGCCGTCGCTGCATCGACTGCGTTACCACCCTCGGCTAGCACCCGCGCGCCAACGTTACTGGCTAATTCACTTTGACTGACGGCCATTCCCTGCATCCCGACGCGCGGCGAGTGGATGCTCGGATATTCGAGCAGCGATTGTTGTTGGGCGGTTGCCGTCGGTCCGACGACCATTCCCGCCAAAAATAACAATGCGCCGGTGACTAACGACGTTGCGAATGCGAACTTAGATTTCATATGCCCCCCAGTCGACCGATTGTCATTCTACGGTGCGCAGGCGACAATGGCACATCGCCCGCGATCGGGCCGATGAACAAAAATATCGGGAGAGGAACTTGAGCAAGCAACGAACTTTTGTTGCCGTCGCGGCTGCCATTTTGGCGGTGTCGACGGTGACTGCGGCGTCGCAAAACGCAGCGAAGCCGGAACTCGAAGAAGTCGTGATAGTGGGCACGCAGATTCGCGGCGCGAAATTGAACGACGTGCTGCCGGTGACGGTGGTCGAAAAGGAAGACATCGTCGCCACCGCGGCCGTGTCCGGCGACGAATTGTTTCGCTCCATTCCTCAAGCGGGTGACGTTCAATTCCAAGAAGCGCGTACCACGGGCAACCTCAACGACGCGCGAGGCGACACGTCGTCGATCAATTTGCGTAATCTCGGTACCGGCAACACCTTGGTGTTGTTGAACGGTCGACGCGTCGTGCCGGCGCCCGGCACGCAAACCGAAAATTTCGTTCCCGTGCAAACGGCGAACACCAACGCGTTCCCGGTCTCCGGTGTGAAGCGCATCGAGGTGTTACGTGACGGTGCGGCTGCGATTTACGGCACCGATGCCGTCGCGGGTGTCGTCAACACAGTGCTCGAGACTAATTTCAATGGTCTACGCGCCGAGGCGCAGTACGGTGGTTCCGAGGGCACCAACTACCGTGAAACCACGGTCAATATCAAAGCGGGCACACGACTCTCCGACGGCACGCGTTTGATGTTTTTCGGTGGCTACACGGGTCATGGCAAATTGCTCGCCAGCGAACGCGACTACGCAGCCAACGAAGATCATCGTGCCGCGATCGCGAATACGCCGTGGGCGGGCGATACCGCCTTCGATAACCGCAGCACGTCTTCGCCCTGGGGTTCGTTCACGGTGATTCCGAGTACGGTCGCCGTCCGACAGGGCACGGTGGCGCTGACCACGTCGGGCGTGTTCCACGTCGAGCCAATTTCCAATACGGCGGCGGGTTGCAGCAGCACGACCTACAACGGCAATCTTTGTTTGAAGTCCGGCACCATCACCGGTGCAGCCGATCGCGAATTACGCTACAACGAAAACGCCGATCGGACGCTCAAAGGCTCGCTCGATCGCTACAACCTCTTCACGACGTTGAACAAACAACTCGGTGACGTCGAATTATTCGGCGAAGCGGGGTACTACCGCGCGAACTTTGAGGGTTTGCGCGAGCAATCGGCACCGATCTCGAGCGCGGTGATCTCGGTTCCGGCGTCCAACTACTACAACCCGTTCGGTCCGACGACCTTCAATGGTGTCGCGAATCCGAACCGCATTGCCAATCTCGTCAACGTCCCGACGACCGGTTTGCCGCTACGCATCACGACTTATCGTCCGGTGGACACCGGTGCGCGAGTCTATCAAGTCGCGGACGATAGCTACCGGCTGCTCGCCGGTGTGCGCGGTCAAAAATTCGGACTCGATTGGGAATCTGCGGTCGTTTACTCCTGGGCGAAAACCGACGACCACACGCTCAACGCGATCAGCAACACGCTGTTCCAACAAGCGCTCGCGAAATCGACGCCCGATGCCTACAACCCCTTCAACGGCGGCAACGTCAACGACTACCAAGGAGCCGACCTCACGCCGAGCGATCGGGCTACGATCAACAGCTTCCTCGTCGGTGTGCATCGAATCAGCGAAACGTCGCTCGCACTGTGGGATTTGAAGCTGTCACGGGCCGACGCGTTCAAATTGCCCGCCGGTGACGTCGGCATCGCCGGTGGTATCGAAGCGCGTCGCGACGGCTACGTCGACAATCGCGACAAAAGATTGGACGGCACGGTCACCTACACCGACACCGTGACCGGCATCACGTACGGTACGGACGTCATGGGTGCGAGCCCCTCGCCGGACGTGCGCGCGCATCGCTCGATTACGTCGGCCTATCTCGAGCTCGCCGTGCCGCTCGTCAGTCGATCAATGGGTATTCCGTTGATGCGGTCGGTCGATATGCAGCTCGCCATCCGTGACGAAAACTATTCGGACTTCGGTAACGTCGCCAAGCCCAAAATCGCCCTCAACTGGACGATGACCGATTGGTTGGCGTTGCGCGGTGCCGCTTCGCAAGGTTTCCGTGCGCCGAACTTGCCGCAGTTCTACAGCGCGGGCACACAGGTTTCGAACACTCGGACCGACTATTCCTTTTGCCGCGTGAACAACGTCACGTGTGCGGGCGCGAGCACGACCGAAGTGCGCTCGGGTAATCGTGGCCTCGGACCTGAGGAAGCCGACAACGTTTCGGCAGGTTTCGTGTTCCAACCGACCTTCCTGCCCGAGTCGGCGGGCAAGATGACGGTTTCGCTCGACTATTGGTCGATCCGTGAGAAGAACGTGATCGGCATCGAGGGCGGTCAGGTGCAGTTGTTGTACGACTATCTGCTACGTCTTGATGGCAAATCGAATCCCAACTTGGTGCGCGATCCGCCCGTTGGTACCAACAAAGTAGGGCAGTTGGTACAGATCAACGATAACTACTTCAACATCACGCCACGACAACTCGCCGGCTACGACGCTGCGTTGCGTTACGACATCCGTAGCAGCGCGCTCGGTTCGTTCTCGTTCAACGTCAACGCTGCGAAGTTGACCAAGTTCAATCAAGACGCGACCGATATGGCGCGTCAGGTCATCGAGGCCAATAACGCGGGCCGACTCGGATCGGGCATCGTGGTGACCGCTGCGGGCAATCAGATCGGCGTGAACGGCAATCCGGAATGGCGCGGTTCGGCCTCGCTCAATTGGCGCCGTAATCAACTACGAGCTGGATTTTTCGTGAACTACGTCGGGTCGGTGAATGACACCTCACCGGCTCCGATCAACGGCCAGTTGTTCAAAGTCGATAGCTGGACCACGGCGAGCTTGTACGGTCAGTACGACTTCAAGCGTCGCGACGACGTGCTCGACGGTGTTTCTTTGCGGCTCGGTGTTCGTAACATCGCCGATAAGGCGCCGCCGATCACGTCGAGCAACTTCGGCTATTTCGGTAGCCTCGCCAATGCGACGGGACGTTACGTGTATGCGACGTTGTCGCGTACGTTTTGACGCTGACGTTTGGTAGCACCGGGCGTATGCCGACCGTACTCGTCACCGGTGCTAATCGCGGGCTGGGGCTCGAATTCGTCAGGCAATACGCGGAGCGCGGGTGGCGAGTGATCGCCACCGCGCGCCATCCGCACGGCGCGCCGGAACTCACGGCGCTCGCAACGACGCATCCTAATGTGAGCATCGAAACGCTCGACGTCGGTGCTGGCGAGTCGATTCGTGACTTGGCGCGAAAGCTCACCGAGCAGGCGATCGACGTGTTGCTCAACAACGCCGGCTGGCTCGGGAATCGCGACAAGCAATCTTTCGCGACGCTCGATTACGAGACGTTCGAGGAAGTGTTGCGCATCAATACTTTTGGTCCGCTCGCGATGGCGCAGGCGTTCATGCCACACGTGCTCGCAAGCGAACAAAAGAAAATCGTAGTGATCACGAGTGGACTGTCATCGCTCACCAATACGAGTCGGTTCGGTAATCTCTATTTCTATCGCGCGAGTAAAGCGGCGGTGAACATGGCGATGCGAACCTTGCAGGCCGAAGTGCGTGAGCAGGGTGTGAAGATCGGCATTCTTGCGCCGGGTATGGTGTCGACGCGGTTGCTGCACAGCAGCGGCTATCAAGGCCCGGGCGTCATCGAGGCCCCGCAAAGCGTGACGGCGGTGATCGGGCATATCGAGCGACTCGATCAAAACGCCGAGATGACGCTCTATACCGGCGAAAAAATACCCTGGTAGTGCGTGTCGCTCACGGTGGTGTGAGCACGCCGAGGGCTTGTAGCGCCGCGATTTGCGCGGCAACCAGTTTCGGGCCTTCGGCTGCCGCCTCCATGGGCGCATCTAAAAAACAGTCGAGCGGAAAGCCGGGAAAGTCGGCGTAGGCTCGTGCGACGGACTCGGGACGAAAGTGCACGCGCGGATCGTCGGCGAGCGCGTCCCGGGCGCGCCGTAATGCGCCGAGTTCAATGCGCCCGAGCAAAGGAATCACGCCCGGCCCATCCGCATAGGCGACGAGTTCGCCGTTGTAGTCGATCAACGCGGAGTGTCCGCGGTTCATGGCGGTAACGGGTGCGCCTGGAAAAAACTGTTCGCTACCGGCGTTGGCGGATGCGACATAGAGCATGTTCTGGGCTGCGTGCGCACGTTTGGCTTGATACCAGTACGGGCGCCGATTACTGTGAATTTCGCTGGTCGGATTGCAGATCACCTCGGCACCGCGCAATGCGAGCGAGCGCCACAACTCCGGCCAGTTGGAGTCGAAACAGATCAGCGTGCCGAGTTTGCCGATCGGCGTATCGACGACCGGCACCAAGGCATCGATGCCGTAGCGTGCGACGTACTCGGAGTAAACGTTGCCCGGCGTGGTGATGTTCAAAAGTCCGTTTAGATCGGCGCATTGCAGTTTGCGGTAGCGCAGCACGATCTCGCCCGTGGGGGCGATGATCAAAGACGTATTGAAGTAACGGCGCGGCCAACTCGGATCGTATTCGAGCACCGCGCCGCTGACGTAGACACCGCAGGCTTTGGCGAACGCAGC
Organism: Gammaproteobacteria bacterium; assembly: GCA_010027845.1. Classification (GTDB taxonomy): domain Bacteria; phylum Pseudomonadota; class Gammaproteobacteria; order Steroidobacterales; family Steroidobacteraceae; genus UBA964. The sequence goes on along the minus strand of RGUL01000002.1, from coordinate 56,587 downwards.
GAGCTGCTCGGTTTCGGGGCCGGGGATGCGGATGCCGCAGCGTTCCCAATATTCGTGCGGATGCGCACCGTCCGACCCCTGCAGAAAAAATTCCGGGAACACGACGAGCTTGGTGCTCGGACGCATGGCGAACAGGCGGGCGAGACCGAGCGCACGCTGCATGTTATCGGCGATCGTCGCATCGCGCGTTTCGGGATTCGCGACGAAATTTTGATGCGATTGCATCATCAGCACGTCGTAGGCTTCGATCGACTCCATCGACGAGTTCGCGGTCGATTCCGTGGGTGACTCTCGAGTGCGCTCGGCGGCGTGCTCGAACTCGCGCGCATAGAGTGCCGTACGCAGTTGCGCGGGGAAGTTGATCCAGGGTTCTGCGCGTCGGGCGCGTAAGGTCTTGAGGTCGATCAAAGCGGAGGCGGCAGGTCCGTCCCCTGAGACCGACAAATGACCGGAGTGATTCCAGATTTCCTGCACGCTGCGCCCGACGGCGCTGGTCGATGCTGCAGCGCAAGCGGCGACGACGGCGAGATTTTCCCAAGCGCGTGCGCCACGTGCGTAGTGGCGCGCAGTACTGCGATCGTCGCTGCGCTCGTCGGTGGGATTCAAAATAATTTCGGCACCCGCGAACAACGCTAATCTTACGTACTCGGGATGCAGGATGTCCGCACCGGGCAGACAAGCGATTTTGCCCGCCGACGATTCGAGCACCGTAACTTTTGTGGCGAAGCCGTCAGCGATTGACGCTTGCCATGTCACGTCGTCCGCGTGTGGAGCGACGATAAAACCTTGCAGCCGACCGTCGATTCGTTCCGCTCCGCCGAAGCAGACCTCGGCGCTGTTCGCCCATGCGCAAAGTGGGGCGACGGCGGCGGAGGCGGCCGCTTGCGTGGCGAAACCCGCGCCGCCCGTGAGACAACCGCTCGGCAGCAGGACCACGCGAGTCGATGGTGCGCCGACGGCATGCCACGCCGTTTCGATACGACGTAGGTTATCGGTCAAGGTGTCGGGGTCCGCGCCGCAGCGAAGAGCCGGCGAGAGACAAACGATACTAAAAGTCATGGCAACGATCCCGAAAATCATGGCGACGCCATTCCGACGTCAGAGCGACAGGCTATAGTTCCATCCGTCGCAGCGTCAATTTCATTGAGGACGTGCGATGGGGGCTCGTTCATGAATCGGCGCCAATGGCTGGTCGGACTCGGGGCGTGTACGACGCTCGGTATGGTCGCAACCGCAGCAGATCCGTCCCCTCTACGCGATCTGATCCGCGTCATTGGTCGTGACGATGGCGGCCTCGCGGTGCGTTGGAGCGACGGCGTGCTGAGTGCGCACGTCGATGCCGAGGCGATGCCGCTGTTCCGCGTGTTATCACAAATTTATTCACGCCACCGACGACGTGCCGACGGCGGCTACGACACCGTCGTGCTCGAGCTCGCCTGCTTTGCCGACCTCAAGACGCGTGCGGTACTCGAAACTTGGCGCAACCCCTACACCGGCATGACGGTGCCGGTGCCGAAGACCGTGCTCGGGCCGACGCCCTACGTCATTCAGCCAAATTTCACGGCCGCACGCGCGCTGCAATTCTCTGGTGGCGTACCGTTCGGACACCGTTTCGATTGGCAAACGACGGGCGACGACGTTTGGCTGACGGAGAGTCTCGATAGCGTGATGCCGTCACCGGCGCCCGGAATCCCGGGCTTCGGTTTTCACGAGAACTTCACCTATCACGCCAGTGCGGGTCAGTTGCGCGACCCGCAACGACCGCACGTCGATGTCGTCGTGCAAAAAACTAACGTGCTCGGCTGGCGACCATGGATGGTGATGGGCGATCGGCGCGGCACCACCGTGACGCGGGCGCACGGCCGTGTAATCGACGATCTTGCGCAATTGCCGGACGTTTTCAAAAAATTGAACGAGAAACACGGTGCCGGCGTCGTCGACGAACTCGACAAAACGCTGCGTTTCCAAGATTAGAATCGACGGCCGAAAAGAGAGGGATCACATCATGTCGGACCGCAACACTCTGCTGCGCGAATTGCTCGACATCATCGCGACGCACAAAGAGGGCTTCAAGTCGGGCACGCCGGAATCGAAGCGTATCGATGCCCTCATCGACGAGCTCGCAATGCATAGCAAATATCCGCGCGCGCTTGAGCACCCGGAGGTTTTTTCCGGTCACTGGGTCGCCGGCTATCACAGCATCGGACGGCTCGTGGGCGGTGCGGCCGCCAAAGATGAAGGAGTCGGCGTGACCACGTCGTTGAAAGTGTTTTCGATGGGGCGATTGCCGGACATACCGGCGACGTTTCTCGGTAACGGTCTCGAGATCGAGCCGCAGACCGGTGCCTACAATTTCACCTCGCAGTTCTTACTCGGCGAGAAGCGCGTGCCGACGCTGCATTTCGCGTTCGCAAAATATCGTCACGAAGTCGAACACCCGAATCGCTTCTTCGTGGACTTCGAAGGGCTTAAGGTCGTGCCGGCCGATCCCGAAATGTCAATGGAGACGTTCGCCGAAGAAATCGGCGTCGACGATCCGGCGCAACTCGCGGCCGAACTTCAGCCGCGGATCAAACTGCACTCGGACGTCGCGTACATGGACGACGAGATTCGTATCCAACTCGGGCAGCTCGGCGGCCACTACATCATGACTCGAACCGATCTGCCGCTGTACTCGATCGAATATTGGCGCGATAAAACGATCGCACCGCCGGCATCGGCATTTCGCTTGCCGTGAACGTGCGAAGTCCGACTTTAGTCGCTCTCGGTTGGGCGAGCGGTACTTTGGGCTCGAGCACCATGCTCGGTGCGATCAATCTCGTGGTGCTGTTCTACTTCACCGAGTATCTCGGAATCGCACCGGGCATCGCCGGTGGTTTGATCTTCGTATCGCGGCTCTGGGATATCGGTGCGGCCGTGGTCATCGGGCAATGGAGCGACCGTACGCGCTCGCGTTACGGCCGTCGCGCACCGTTCATGTTCGCTGCGGGGCCTCTGGCTGCGGTGGCGTACGTCGCCTTATTCGCAGCTCCGACTACGCTCGATGCGTCCTTGGTGCAGTGGTGGGCGCTGGTTGCGCTGATCTTGTTCGCGACGGGTTATAGCCTCTTCGTCGTGCCGTATCTCGCCGTGCCCGCCGAAATCACGGCGATCGCGCACGAGCGCACCACGATGATGTCGTGGCGCGTTGCCGCGATGACGATCGCGAGCCTCAATATCGCTGTGTTGGGGCCGGTGTTGATCGATCGTTTCGGCAAAGGTCGGGAAGGCTACTTCGGTATGAGTCTCGTGCAGGCGGCGATCGTGTTGGCATTTATGTGGCTTTGTGCGCTCGTGGTGTCGCGCACGCCGACGCTCGAATCGGGGCGGGCGGCGAGCGGCAACTCGATCGCACAACTACGTAACGTCTTGCGTAACGAACCGTTTCGCATCTTCATTGCGGCGAAATTCTTTCAGTTGACGGCGGTCGCCAGCACGGGCGCGTCGATTTTGTATCTCGCACGCTATGTGTTGCATCAAGACGAATCTTTTTTGATTCGTTTCGGCGCCTACCAAACGGTCGGTACTTTGCTCTCGATTCCCGGTTGGGCGTGGCTCGGTCGGCGTTACGGTAAGCGCAACGTGTACATGGCTTCGGGTCTCGCCTATGCCCTCGTCGCCTTCAGTTGGATCGCGAGCGTGGGTGGTGAGCCGAGTTGGGTTACGGATGTGCGGCTCGCATCGACCGGAGTCATCACCGCGGGATTGTTGGTGATGGGATTTTCTTTGTTACCGGATACGATGGAGCACAACACGCGCACCACCGGCGTGGCACTCGAGGGCACGATGTCGGCGGTGTACAGCATCGTGGAAAAAGGTACGGCGGCGGTCGGTCCTCTGCTCGCGGGCCTGGTGTTGCAGTGGTCAGGGTTCGTGAGCGCCGCCGGTGGCAAGCTGCCGCCGGCGCAACCCGATTTGGCGATCGCCTCGATCGTGACGCTGGCGGCGATATTGCCCGGGGTGTGCAACGTGCTGGGCGTTTGGATGTTGACGCGATTATCGCTCGGCGGTTTGCCCGAAAAATTCAACCAAGCGTGAGGCTTTGCGGCGCACGCCATCGGGCGACCAGCCTTCACCGCCGATCGCCGTTCGTGCATCGACGACCAACGTCGCGGCGCGTCGTACGCTCTCGCGCGTCGGGTCACCGTCGTCGGCCATGAGCAGTACCGGCACTGTCAATTTCGGTAGTCGCTCGGCGAGTCGATGGCGAAACACCGCGCGATAGGCGAGGTGATAGCTTGACGCCGCCTTCAAAAGATCGACGGTGAGCGTGTGCAACAACTCAGGGGGCATCGCGCCGCCGCCCAAGTTATGTGCCGGATCACGTTTGAAATGCGGGAAAAACCAAGACTGATCGCGAATGAACTGTAGGGCCTGAAATATTTGAGTGCCCCATGCGTCGGCCACCAATGGCGGTGCGTACTGTGTGAGGAAGTCCGCGCGCTCGGACTCCTCGAGCCACAACAGACCGTCTAGGGCGAGACTTCCGACGCGATCCGGGTGCGCGATGGCCAATTCGATGCCGATGTGCGCACCGGTGTGAAAGCCGTATATATCGACCCGTTTGATCGCAAGTGCATCGAGCGTGCGGACGATCGCATTCGCGTAATCGAGAAGTTCGGGTTCGTTCTGTCGCAGCGGTACCGAGTCGCCGTTTCCTGGCGTATCCGGCGCGATCACACGACCACCGCCGATCTGCGCGACCGCCAACGCCAGCGGCTCGACGCTCCGCGAGGAAGCAGGCGAGGCGTGCATCATCAGCGTCGGTCGCGACGCCGCATCGCCATCGACGTGTCGGTAGTGCACAAGTCCTTCGGCGATACGCGCAAAAGCTCGCTCGCACTCGCGTCGGCTACCGCTCGGTTCGTTCATCTCGCGCACTCCCCGCCGTCGACGGGGATGATGGCCCCGGTGAGAAATCCGGAGCCCGGGCCGAGCAACCACACCACCGTCGCACCGATTTCGTCCATAGCGCCCGGACGCCCGAGCGGGATTTCTTTGAGACGTGAGTCGATCATGGCTGAATTTTGACTGCGGATGAGTTCGAATCGTTCGGTGGCGACCAGGCCCGGTGCGATCACGTTTACGCGTATACCTGCGGCGGCGCCCTCGAGCGCGACCGCTTTCGTCAGGCCGACCACGCCCCACTTCGCAGCGCAATAATCCTGTAAGTTCGCAAAACCGCGCGTGCCACCGATCGAGCTGTTGTTGACGATCGCACCGCCGCCCGTTCGCTGCATCAAACGTAGTTCTTCGCGCAAACACAAAAACGTCGAACGCAGATTGAAATCGAGCGTTTTTTGAAAGCGCTCGAGGGTGGTCTCGGTGGTGGGTGACGAACCGAGTGTGCGACCGACATTATTGAACGCCCCGTCGAGACGTCCGAAACGCCGTTCGAGATCGGCGAAGAATTCGCCGACGCTGCCTTCGTCGGTGGCATCGAGCGGCATTGCGTGGGCCCGACCACCGGCAGCTTCGATCTCCGCGACCACCTGCGCGCAGAGTTCGGCGCGTCGCGCGCCCACGACCACGGCCGCGCCTTCGTGCGCGAGGGCGAGTGCCGTCGCACGCCCCATGCCGCTGGAACCGCCGATGACGGCGACGATTTTTCCGGTGAGTGATTTCATCGAAGGTCACTCGTCGCGTCGAGTGTAGCGAACGCACCGCGCAAGCTATTTTCCGTTAGCTGCAGGACCTCGGCACGCGACAGGTCGAGTGCCGCGACGATGGCCATGTAGTTATCGAGCACGTAGCCACCGAAATAAGCGGGATCGTCCGAGTTGACGGTCGCGTTGAGGCCCGATTGCAGCATGCGACGCAGAGGATGCTTACGCAGATCGTCGACGACGCACAGGCGTAAATTCGACAGCGGACAGACAGTGAGTGTCATGCCACTCGCCCGCAGTCGTTCGACGAGCGCTGAATCTTCTAGCGCACGATTGCCGTGATCGAGTCTTTCGATGCGCAGCAAATCGAGCGCTTCGGTGACGTATTCCGGCGGACCTTCTTCACCGGCGTGCGCGACGAGTCGCAGGCCGAGCGCGCGGGCGGCAGCGAATACCCGCGTGAACTTGGATGGTGGATGACCGAGTTCGCTTGAGTCGAGTCCGATACCCGATATTTTGCTGAGATGCGGCTTTGCCGTCTCCAGCGTCGCGAATGCATCCTCTTCAGACAAATGTCGTAGGAAGCAAAGAATGAGTCGATGGGTGATCCCGAATTGGCGTTCGCCTTCGGCGAGACCGTCGACTATCCCGTCGACGACGTCTGCGAACGGTACGCCGCGAACGGTGTGACCTTGTGGATCGAAGAACACTTCGACATGGACGACGCCATCGGCGTGTGCGCGCTGCAGATAGGCGAACGTCAGATCGCGAAAGTCGCGTCGAGTGCGTAACACCGACATGCCTTGGTAATAGATGGCGAGAAAATCATCGAGCTTGCTGAATTCGTAGGCTGCGCGAATCTCTGCGACACTGCGAAACGGCAACTGTATGCCGTTACGGGCCGCTAGTTCGAACATCATTTCCGGCTCGAGCGAGCCTTCCAGGTGCAGATGTAACTCGGCCTTCGGCAGCGAGCGCACCCAGTCTCGTGTCACGTCGTTCATAGAGTGCAGTGTACGCCGCTACGTGGCGGCCTGCCGAGCTAGACCTCTGATATCTTCGAGACTTCGTTGCAGCAATCGGGGGATCACTGCATGTCAGTCAAAAAGTCGGTGCGAGTGCGTGGCGTTTTGTGCGCTTTGGCGCTAGCGGTCGTTTCGACCTTATCTTCGGCCGGTCCGTCCTATGACCAATCACGTCAAGAACTGGAGTCGGTGCTCGCTGACCTGATCGCTTGGTTGCCGGGCGGTTGGGATTCCTATCCGCAAGTTCACTTCGAGCGACGCTACCGTACGCCGATCGAGGGTGAGCACGAGCATTGGCATCATATCTTCCAACGCATCGACGCGCCGCAACTCGGCGAGGTCGTGTTCTACGGCCAGATCAATGCCGGCGGTCGTGATGCACCGATGATGCATCGCACCCAGATTCTCTACAAAGTCTGGATCGACGAGCAGCGCGGTGCCGTGGTGATCAACGGTCAAGGGCTGGCGGATCCGGAAAAATACGTCGATTTACACGAGCGCCCGGAACTTTGGAAAGAGGTGAAGTGGCGTGATCCCGACGGCATCCATTGCGATTTTCTTTGGCGACGCAGTGGTGAGCAGATCGTGGGCGTACTCGATGGGAAAATCGCCTCCGGTCGAGATGCCGGCCCCGGCACCTGCACCTACATGGTCAACAACACCGACGTGAAGTTTTTGGCCGATGCAGAATGGGTGCTCGGACCGGACGTCTTGTGGGATTACGACATCAACTTGATGGCCGGTCACCAGTTCGTCGGCCGCAAGGATCGCACGCATATCCGCATGTATCGTGCGCGAGGCTACGACTGTCGGATCGAAGACGCGAAAGGTGCGCGTCAGTGGCGGGCACACGATCGCGGCGCGAAGACGGCGGTGACGACGAAGGACGGACGAGCGGTGCAACTGATGCTGCTACGCGCGCCGATGCCGGATCGTAATGGCCGTGGCATGCAAGACCGGTTGCGTTTACTCGTTCAAAAACCCAACGAGGATGCGCCGATTGCCGAAATCGAAGCCGCACCGCGTGCCGCCTCGATCGAGACACGCTACGAGGGCATCAGCGCGAGTTGTGCATTGGTCGACACATTGCCGCCGATGCACGTCGCGCGCTGATTCATCCGATCGGTACCGTCGTCTCGAAGGTCGACTTGTCGTAATCGGTGACGAATGCTTCCACGGCGAGTTTCCACTCGCCGGGGATCAGCATTTCCTCGATCATTACGTGCCACATGCCGTTGCCGACGTCTTGGCCTTTGAGTCGCACGTCGGAGATCCCGGCGGCGGGCAGTGAAACGACGATATCGAGCGCCGCGGCGTTCGTGATGGGTCTGCCATCTCGATCTTTTAGCGTCGCCATCAACATATTTTGACCAGCCTTTGCGGGCGATAACTCGAGATCGACCGAATAGCCGGCCGTATCTTTGACGTTCTTGCGCCAAGTGCCGTCGGCAGTCATCGCGGCCGTCGCGTTAGGGGCAGCGCCTGCGACTAGCGCCCGCGGCGGTGTCGTGAGCGTGAGGCCTGCTGCGGCAAGTAGCACCGCGAAATAAATCGAAAGTTCGACGCCGATGGTGCGACGGATGCGCGCATCGGCGCCGGCGATCCCGAGACCAAGTTGCGGTGTCAGGGCTTTCTTGTTGTAGGCGGCGATCGCGAGGATGCACAGGAACAACGCGAGTTTGGTCGCGAGAATCAAGCCGTAAGGATTGTCGATCAGACGCATCGGGCTGCCGAGCTGACGCCAAGAAATCGCGATGCCCGAAAATAAAACGATCCCGACCGCAGGCACGGCATAACGAGAAAAGCGGTCCATCAGTTCACCGGCTTCGCCAGCGGGTAGCACGCGCGCTGCGTGCCGTAGCGGCAAGAGGGCCGCGAGCCAAAACGCCGTCGAGACCAAATGCAGACCGACGATCGGTGCCATCAGCCACGCGGGTGGTGCGGTCGCGGCGTGACCGGTGACGAGAAAAGATCCGATCGCGAGCGCCGCACCGACTGTCGCGAAACCGGTGCGAGGCCGATCGTTAGCGTTGAGCGCAACCATCAACAGCAGCATGCCGGGTACGCCGAGTGCTGCGCTGGCGGCGAGCGTGCTACCGAGACCGGTCCGCCAAGTTTCGGCGGCCCAGAGACCATCGAAACCGGCAAGCCGCATGTCAGCACCGCCGAAACCGATGGCCAGAACGAATGAGATTGCGCTCAAAAGTGCGGCGAGCCGCCCTCCACGCATGCTCGTCACCGCGACCGGCGCACTAGGCGCGAGCGCGAGCACGAACAGCACCGAGCCCGCTGCCCACAACATGCTGGCGTACAGCACCCACCGATTGATGCCGACCAACGGCGACCATTTGGAGCGCGTCTCCGATGCAGCCGATGCGGCGCTCGTCGCCCGCATCGGCTCGCCGATCGAAAAGCCGAACGTCGTTCCGACCGGGTGCGTATCGGCGGAAATCACGCGATAAGTCAGCAAGTAGGTGCCGTTCGGCAAAGAGTCGTTCAACGGTAGAATCATGCGTGCACCGTCGAGACGAATTTCGCCGGGCTTGCCCACTTCTTGCCCCGAAGTATCGAGGATGCGGAAGAAGATGGGCCCGACGCTTTCGTTGAAGGTGGCGGTCACTTCCTTGGGCGATGTCGCCAACATCTCACCCGACTTGGGTGACGAATCGAGCAGCACCGCGTGGGCTTGCGCGAGCGCCGGCAGCAAAAAAAGACAGGCTGCGGCGAATATTGAACGACATCGCATGGGAACTGCCTCTTGCTTATTTCTTCGGAGCCATTGATGCGAAGGGATACTGCGGTCGTGTCGGCTTTTCGATAATCACGAAAGCCGACGGTGTGGGTGTTGCCATCATGAACTTCAAAAGTTTCTCCGGCAGATTGGGCGTTGAGGCGTCGAGCGGCTCGGTCGGCAAGTCGACGTAGCGCTCTTCGCCCGATGCGCAGACGTTGATCGAACGGAAGAATAAAATCTGCCCCGGTGTATCGGGAATCGCGGCGCGGAAATGGAACCCCTCATAGACGCCGGCGGCCGGCATCGGGCTCTTCGGATTTTTCCAGATGATCTCGTCGACAGTCTCCGTGATCATATTGCCGCCGTCACCCGGCACGGGTTTCGGTAATTTGCGCATGCGCTTCTCGACCGTCCAATCACGGGTGTATTGCGTTTGTACGCGCACTACACCATCGGGGATCTTCACGCGGAATTCTTTGACGGGGCTATCTTTGCAACCGTGGGTCACGCGGATCTCGAGATCTTGCATGTAGCCCGCTGGGACGTAGTACGAGGTCAAGGTGTTATGCGTGCTCGCCACCGTACACGCTAATGCTGCTGCAACCCCAACCAACAATTTTGTCTGTTTATTCACGTCAGTCCTCCTTCATGATTTTCAAGTACTCGTTTTCGAGAGTTCCGTGGTCGATCTCGCTCGCCACGAATTCCGCACGCAGCACACCATCGCGCATGATGCCGATGTGAGTGCCGGTCTCGCGGGCGCGAAACAGGTCGTGCGTCGCCATCAAGATGGCGGCGCCATCGCGGGCCATGCCGGCGATGAGTTCCGAAAATTCGTTGCTCGCTTTCGGATCCAAGCCGGACGTCGGCTCGTCGAGTAGCAGTGCACGCGCATTTCTTGCCAATGCGATGGCGACGCCGACTTTTTGCCGCATGCCCTTCGAATATGTCTTGAGCGGCCGATCGTGCGCGGTCGGGTTGAGCCCGGCACGTTGTAAGAAGCCGCGTAATGCTGCTTGATCGTGCGTGCACCCGGAGAGCTTGGCGAAGTAGTCGAGATTTTCCACACCACTCAGCATGCCGTAGAGCATGACGGTCTCGGGGATGTAGGCGACCTGTCGGCGTGCGGCGACCGGATCGACGTGCACGACGTGCCCGGCGATCGATGCGGCGCCGTTCGTCGGCTGGATGAAGCCGAGAAATAAGTTCAACGTCGTCGTTTTGCCCGCGCCGTTCGCGCCCAGCAGGCAATAGATACCACCCGGCTGGACCTCGAGATCGAGACCGCGTAGCGCGTGCACACTGCCGTACGACTTCGATAAACCTTTGGCCTCGATCATGTCAGCCACCTTCCTGTTGCGGCGGAATCGCATCGAGCCGCGTAAGTCGCATGCCGCAGTAAATGCACAATAAAGCGCCGATCGCCAACAACACGAGCACGTTGGTGCTCGCCCTCCGTAACGACCGGAGCGAAGACGTCGGTGGCGACTCGAAAGTTGGCAGGCGAGCGTAATCGTCGCGGGTCAGGAGTCGATCGCCGTCGATACGCTCGAAGAAAAACGTCTGCCACCGATTGTGAAATATCAGGACCGCAGCGCGAAACGTTGCCTGCGAGGCGCCATCGGTATGCGACAGGATCGTCAACGCATCGTGCGTGGTGGCGGCGGGCGACAGCCATTGCAAACGACGGGTGAGCGCGCGTCGCTCCGCGGCACGTGATTCGAATGCCGAAAGTTGCGGCGTGATGGCGTCGGTGATCATCCGCTCGGACGCGGCGACGCTGCGGTAGTAGGCGGCGCGCTCAGCCTCGCCGCTGCGCAAATCGGGGTGATCGAAGAACCAGCGGTCGCGATCTTTGGCGGCAGCCCGGTCGGCCGCTTCGGTCGCTTCGCGCAGTTGTGCAGCCAATTCGACCCGCGAGGGCGCTGGGAAGACATTGGTGACGAGCAGGTTGATTGCCGCCGGCAACAGGATCACTAAGGTGAGCCAAGCGGCCGCGAGCACGGCGGCATGTCGCTCCGAGTTGCCGCGACCGACGTTACAGGCGAGCGCGAGCGATGCCCAAAAAAAGACGTATGCAGACAGCACGACGCCCCAGCCGACGAGCGTAATGGCGGTTTCGGCGGTCCACGAGCGTTCACCGACCGCGATCGCTATTGCAACGGCGAGCCATGTGACGCCGATGCTCGCCAACGTCCGGGTCAGCCATTTGATCCAAAGATATCGCGATGCGGCGGCCCCGGCGACGACCGCGAGTGCGAGTACGCCGCGCTCGCGCTCACCTGAGATGATGTCGAAGAAAGCCGCGATCACGAGTAACGGTATGAGCCAAACCAACACGAAGGCGACGTCGAAGTTACCGACGGCCAGTCGCAAGGCATTATCGGGCGCGCTTGCTGCGAGTGCGGCGTAGGCGTTCCGCGCCGTGAGTTTTTGAAAATTGGCCTCGAGGTCCGTTTGCCCGATGGCCAACGCTTCGCCGGTCGCGCTGCGTCGCACGATCGTTGCGCTCACTGCGCCGAACGCTGCGGCACCCGGTGAGGTCGCAGTGGCGTTGCCGTTCGCGGCCTGCACGGCCAGCGCATCGATGGTCTCCCGCGACTCTTGCAGCGCGAGCGCCGCATCGACAGTACGCGACTCGAGCAGCATCCGGCCGTTCCACGCTGCGAGCCCGACCAACAGCAACAGCGCGATCGCGCCCCATTTCAAGTGTGGCTCGCGCCGGAGCAACGACCACTCGGCACCGATCATGGATTACTCCCGAGTCGACGCGCCGCCAGCAATCCGCCGGCGCCGGCGAGTAGCGTCCACAGCAGCAACACCATCGCAGCTGCGCCACAGCGGCGTAACGCCTCGCGCAGCGGCTCGAATTCGTAGCGGTATTCACCTGCGGAACGCCAGAGATCGGCGCCGGCACGATACGCCGGATCGTCGTTGCGCGAGTGCAGAGTGATGTCGGCGTTGAGCGTGGCCATCAATCGTCGCCGAAAACGCTCGGCGCCGTCGGCGAAGCGGCGTTGTGCGCCGACGCTGGTGCCAGACAGCTCCTGCGACACCAGCATCAACGCCATGCGCGGTGAGAGCAAAGAAACGATTTCGTATAAGTCGATCTGCGCATCGACTGCAGACTGCAAGCGCGCGAAATGTTTGTCATACACGGCGTTGGATATTTCATCTTGGATGCCGAAGATGACACCTTGCATGTTGATGGGTAGCGCACGGTCGTCGTCGACTTTGTACAAGCGATAGAGTTGTCGGCGACGTTTTTCGATCTTTGCCGCCGGTGATTCACCGTCGATGCCCTCTGCCAAATCACGCTCGATCGCCGCTTGCAGACGCTGGGCGCCCGGCACGGGCGCGATGATGCGACCGAGGTCACCTGCGATGCGCGGCAATACGAATACTGCGACGGCCCAGATCGCCAGTAGCGTCAGCAGTGCGCTGCGTGCCGACGAGGCGACCGCAGACACCCAAAGTGAGGCGGCGAGCACGATCGCTGCGAACCATGCGTAGAACGTGAGCAATAGTGTGGCGTGTGCCAGCCAACGCGTGCCGGTTGCGACGACCAAGGCAATGAGCGCGAGGATGGTCACGGGCGCTGCGAGCACTAGTACGGCGGCCCCGATACCGATGAATTTGCCGACGAACAAGCGCCGGCCGTCGACGCCAGTGGCCATGAGTTGCCGCAAAGTTCCGGAGTCGCGCTCGGCAGCGAAGGCGGGATACGCGAGCAATAGGATGCCGAGCGGCAGCAACGCTTGATAGATGAACGCGAGTGATAGTTCGCCGAAGCGTGCGAGCGGTGCGGCGTCGTCGGCCGGCCGACCGGTCGCAAAGTTCCGCTTATGCGCTTCGAGCCAGATCGACACGCCCTCGAATGCCTGTACGCCCGGATCGAAGAACGCGAGTGGTAACGCCGGACGAAATGCGTATTGGCCGTAGTGCGCGGCGGAGTGCGGGTTCTTGTCACCTTGCGCGCGCCATTGTTCGGCGACGTGTTCTTGCGCGCGTAGACGCTCGGCGTCGAGTTCCGAAAAGCGGATCGCGCCAGTGACCAACGCGAGCACGCCGAGCAGCGCGAAGACGATCGTGCCGTAGAGCGCACGACCATCGCGCAGGATCGCGCGGAATTCTTTGTTGGCGATCGTGAGGATCATCGCTGTTCGTACACCTCGACGAGCAGACCGTTGGGCGCGAGCAGGCTCGCGATCCGCACGCGGCCGAAACGCGGATCGTCGATCACAACCGGCGTCGACTGAATCGTCACGCCGCGTTCTCTAGCGCGCGCGAGCACGGTGGTTAGCGAGCGCACCGGAAAACTCCACGCGGCGATGCCGCGATTCGGCGGACGTGGCGCGATACCGGTGCCGGGCTTGCGATCGGCGGGTGCGTACTCGACGAGTCCAAGATTGCCGGTGCGCGCACCGCGCGCATGCAAGGTCACGTAGCGAAAGCGTGGCGCGAAGATCGTCCAGTCACGACTCGTGCGACGCTCGAAGTCGAGTACGGTACAGAAAAAATCTTCCATCGCCGCAGCGTCTTCGACGATCAGACTCGAATAGGCTGGGCCGCCGATGCCACTCGTCGCGTCGACGCTGCCGTTTTGTGGCAGTCCGCCACCACGCGACAGCAATACGAGGCGCGTGGCGTCGGGGATTTCGTAGCTCGCCTCGGTGATCGGATACGGCGTACCGTCGCGTAACTGTAGTTCGTAATGATTGACGGCCGGCAGTGTTCGACGCAGACCGAGCGCGATCATGCGCCGATCGACCGCATCGACATCGAGCAGCGGAAAGCCGAGCGCGTAGGGGCCGGTTTCCTCGCGATCCCACGTTTTGCGCATCACGGGTGTGTCACGCCCGGGTACGATCACCAAAACTTTGATGGCATCGGGCAGATTGACGCGTTCGAGCGTGTATAGGGCGTAGGGCAGGTCGTCGGGCCAGCCCCAAAGTTTTCGTTGCAGCCGCGACTGCGCGTCCGGCTGCGGTAGCGGGCCGCGCATGCGCAGGCCGACCCCATCGACGTAAGCGCGCTTGATGCCGTCTAAGTCCCGCGAAACGACGATGGCGCCGGACAGTGGACCAGTTAACGCGCCGCGCGCGCTGGCGATCGGCTCCATCGGATCGTTCGGCAGTTCGGCCGCCGCGAGCCGCGACGCGCCGAGCAGCACAAGCGCTGCCCACGACCAAATTAATCGCTTCCGGCCCACGTGACCCCCTCGTCTCGTCGGATTTCGTCATGTTTACATGATGTTTGGGTATGATCAATCCATGAAAAGACGCTGGCTGGCGATTTTTTTGTTGGGTCTCGGCGGCTGCGCAGTAGGCGGGATTTCCGCCTCCACTGAGCGGTCGTCGCCGCGCGTATTGGTTTTGGGTGGCACGGGACAGCTCGGGGCGATGGTCACACGCGAGCTCGTGGCCGCTGGCGCACGGGTCGTGGTGTTCGCGCGACCGAGTTCCGATCGCACTACGCTGGTCGGTTTGCCGGTCGAATTCGTCACTGGCGATCTTTTGATGGCGGATGAGGTCGAGCGCGCGTTGCGAGGTCGCCGTTTCGACGTCATCGTGAGTGCGGTACGGGTCGAAGATGGTGATCCGAATTTCTATTCGAAGATGATGCCGTCGTTGTTGGTCGCCGCGCGCGCCGCGGGTGTACGACAGTTCATCCATCATGGCGCCGTCGGCGCCGGTGATAACGTCAAAAAATTCATCGGTCTCGGCTGGGAGCGCGTACCGGGAATCTTCGAGCGGCTCAAAGATCAAGGCGAGGGAGAGCGCTTGCTTCGCGAAAGCGGTATTCGCTACACCATCATTCGTAATGCGCGTTTATATCCGGCCGATCACGCGGCGACGGGTGTCGCGAAACTGACCGAGGACGATACGGTGTTGACGCCGATGACGCGTGCGGATCTCGCGCGTCTCACGCGCGAATGCTTGCTCGCGGCCGCGTGTCTCGACAAAACCTATCACGTGCGCGACGACTCGCTCGCCTGGCCGCCACCGCGCCGCTGAGCTTTGTCTTCGCATGCGTGCGCACGAGTACGATTACATCATCGTGGGCGCCGGCTCCGCCGGTTGCGTACTCGCGAACCGTTTGACCGAACGGGCCGACGTGCGCGTATTGCTACTCGAAGCGGGCGGGCGCGACTTTCATCCTTTGATTCACATGCCCGCCGGTTTGTCGCGACTCGTCGGCAATACCTCTCTCAATTGGGAGTTCTATACCGAACCCGAACCCGAATTGAACGGTCGGCGACTCTATTGGCCGCGCGGCAAAGTTCAAGGTGGTAGCAGTTCGATCAACGCGATGTGTTACGTGCGCGGCGACGCGCGCGACTACGAAGAATGGGCGTCGATGGGTCTCGGCGGTTGGTCGTATCGCGATGTTTTGCCCCTTTTTCGTAGAGCCGAGCGCCGACAAAGCGGCGCGAACCAATTCCACGGTGCCGACGGACCGCTCGGTGTCTCCGATTTGCGCCATCGCAATATTTTGTCGGATGTCTTCGTCGACGCGGCAGTCGAATGCGGGCACCCGCGCAATGACGACTTCAACGGCGCGACGCAGGCGGGCTTCGGCCACTATCAAGTCACACAGTGGAACGGCCGACGTTGCAGCGCTGCGGTCGCCTATCTAAACCCGGTGCGCGCACGCCAGAATCTCACCATCGTGTCGCACGCTTCGACTCGCCGCGTGACGCTCGAGGGCGCACGGGCGGTCGGCGTGGAGTATCTGCATCGCGGGGAGCTCAAAATTGCGCGTGCGACCGGCGAGGTGTTGCTGGCTGCGGGTGCGATCGGTTCGCCGCAACTTTTGATGTGTTCGGGAATCGGGCCGATCGACGAGTTGGAGTCCGTCGGTATCCGTGTGCGAATTGCGCATCCCGAGGTCGGTCGTAACCTGCATGACCACGTCGACTACTGCACGCTACGAAAATGCCGGGAACCGGTGACTTACGATTTCAGTTTGTTGCGGGAAGCGGCAGAGGGCTTACGCTACTTTTTGACCCAAGACGGCCCTGGCTCGTCGAACATCGCCGAAGCGGGTGGTTTTGCACGGTCTAGTCTCGCGCGCGACGAGCGCGCCGATCTGCAATTTCATTTCGTGCCGGCACAACTCGACGATCATGGTCGCAATCGTATGCCCGGGCACGGCTACACGTTGCACGCCTGCATCTTGCGTCCATTGAGTCGTGGTCATATCGGCCTGCGTTCCGACTCGACCGGCGATGCACCGCGGATCTTCGCCAATTATTTGCGTGAGCGTGCCGATCTCGACACGCTGGTCGAGGCCGTGCAGATGTCGCGCGATTTGCTCGCAGCGCGTGCCTTCGATCGGTGGCGCGGCGCGGAAATTTATCCAGGCGATGGCGTCCGTAGCGACGCCGACATCATCGGCGCGATTCGTGCCAAGGCCGAAACCGTGTATCACCCCGTAGGTACTTGTCGCATGGGTGCGGACGAGGCGTCGGTGGTCGATTCGCAGTTGCGGGTGCGAGGCGTCGCAGGCCTGCGGGTCGTCGATGCCTCGGTCATGCCGAAAATCGTCGGCGGTAATACCAACGCGCCGACCATCATGATCGCCGAAAAAGCCGCTGACTTATTAGCCCGATAGACGGCGTCGATTGTCCGCATAGGAATAAACGATTTTCCGCTGTCGTGGCGAGTGCGCATGCTGTCGTGCATGGGCGCACCGATGCGCTCGTCAACAGGAGACAAACTTGCCGGGTCCATCCGTGATCCGTGCATAGGGAGACAACATGCGCAAACCAATCTCGTCGATGATCGTCGGCGTGGCCGTCGCAATTGCAGCGACCGTCTCGTCCGGTGTGGTTTCGGCCCAAAATTTGGGCGGAGCATCCAACAACAAATGGTGGCCGGAGATGCTCGATCTGCGACCACTGCGTCAGCAGTCGGTCACATCGGATCCGATGGGCCCGGATTTCAACTACATCGAGCGCTTCAATAAGCTCGATCTCAATGCGGTCAAAAAAGATATCGAAAAAGTGATGAAGACGCCGCAGGCCTGGTGGCCGGCGGACTACGGTCATTACGGACCATTCTTCATTCGGATGGCCTGGCATAGTGCGGGTACGTATCGCGTGCACGACGGCCGCGGCGGTTCCGCTGGCGGTCAATTGCGCTTCGAGCCGCTCAACAGCTGGCCCGACAACACTAATCTCGATAAGGCGCGTCGGCTGTTGTGGCCGATCAAACAAAAATACGGCAGCGATATTTCTTGGGCCGATCTGATGGTGCTCACCGGTAACGTGGCGCTCGAATCGATGGGCTTCAAAACCGCAGGTTTCGCGGGCGGCCGCAAAGATGATTGGGAAGCCGACATCGTCTATTGGGGTCCCGAGAATAAATTTCTCGCCGACGAGCGTTACAGCGGTGATCGCAATCTGCAGAAGCCGCTGGCGGCAGTGCAGATGGGTTTGATCTACGTTAATCCGGAAGGGCCGAACGGCAACCCGGATCCGCTCGCTGCGGCGCGCGACATCCGCGAAACTTTTGGTCGGATGGCGATGAACGACGAAGAAACGGTTGCGTTGATCGCTGGTGGCCACACCTTCGGCAAGGCGCACGGTGCGCACGATCCGGCGAAGTGCGTCGGTCGTGAGCCGGCGGCGGTGTCGATCGAGCAGCAAGGGATCGGCTGGCAAAACAAGTGCGGCAGCGGCAGCGGCGTCGACACCGTCACGAGTGGACTCGAAGGCGCGTGGTCGGCGAACCCGATCGCGTGGACGACACAGTACCTCGATAATTTGTTCGCTTTCGAATGGGTAAAAACCAAGAGCCCGGCTGGTGCGACGCAGTGGATTCCGGCTAATGGTGCAGCGGCCAACCTCGTGCCCGATGCGCACGATCCGAGCAAGCGCCATGCGCCGATCATGTTCACGACCGACCTGGCGCTGAAGATGGATCCTGCGTATCGCAAGATCTCGGAGCGCTTCCGCAAGAATCCGGATCAATTCGCCGATGCGTTCGCGCGTGCATGGTTCAAGCTCACGCACCGCGATATGGGGCCGCGGGCACGCTACGCGGGCAATCTCGTGCCGAAGGAAATCTACAGTTGGCAAGATCCGGTGCCGGCGGTCGATCACGAGTTGATCAACGCCGACGACATCGTGCAGCTCAAGCGCAAACTTTTGAACTCAGGTTTGAGCACTGCAGAGCTCGTGCGTACGGCGTGGGCGGCGGCGGCGAGCTTCCGCGGCACCGACATGCGCGGTGGTGCCAACGGCGCGCGCGTCCGTCTCGATCCGCAGCGCAACTGGGCGGTGAACGATCCGAAGGAACTCGCTCGCACGCTCGCGACGCTCGAGAAGATCCAGCAGGACTTCAACCAGTCACTCGCGGGTACGAAGCGTAAGGTTTCGTTGGCCGACGTGATCGTGCTCGGTGGCGTCGCTGCGGTGGAAGATGCGGCACGCAAAGGTGGCGAGGCAGTGCAGATTGCTTTCAAGCCGGGTCGGACGGACGCAGCACAAGCGCAGACCGACGTGACCTCATTCGCCGCACTCGAACCGACGGCCGACGGCTTTCGTAATTTCTACGGGCAAGGTAATCGTCTATCGCCAGCCGAAGCTTTGGTCGAGCGGGCGAATTTGTTGACGCTCACGGTGCCCGAGATGACGGTGTTGGTCGGTGGTTTGCGCGCGCTCGGCGCTAACACCGGTGGTACGACGCACGGTGTGTTCACCGCCCGTCCGGGCACGCTTAGCAACGATTTCTTCGTTAACTTGCTCGACATGTCGACCAAGTGGTCGAAGGCGGCGCAGGGCGAGGGGATTTACGAAGGACGTGATCGCACGACCGGGCAGATCAAGTGGACCGCAACTCCGGTCGATCTGATCTTCGGTGCGAACTCCGAGTTACGCGCCGTCGCCGAGTTCTACGGCACGAACGACGCACGCAGCAAGTTCGCGCAGGACTTCGCAAAGGCGTGGAGCAAGGTGATGAACCTCGATCACTTCTGATTGAGCATCGTCCGATACATCGGCGCGCAGCTGTCACGCTCGAGGGGCGAGCAGCTGCGCGTCGATTTCTTCGATCCGCGTTACGCCACCGAGCGCCATCGCGACGCGCATCTCCGCTTCGATGATTGCTAACAGCCGCGCGACACCCGCGCCGCCCGCTGCGCCCAATGCGTACGCCCACGCTCGTCCGAGCAGCACGCCGTTCGCGCCGAGCGCCAGCATGCGTACGACGTCGAGTCCGTCACGAACACCGCCGTCGACCAGCACCGGAAGCTTGCGGCCGACTGCTGCGGCCACTGCGGGTAACGCACTCGCGGTCGACGGCACACCGTCCAACTGGCGCCCACCGTGATTCGAGACCACGATCGCATCGATGCCGTGCTGCAAAGATTCCCGGGCGTCGTCGGGATCCAAAATACCTTTGAGCACCAATTTACCCGGCCATCGGCGCCGCAATTCGTCGACCTCGCGCCACGTCACCGAGGGGTCGAAATTGCGAGTGATCCAACCCATGTAATCGCGGATGTGAGCCTCTGCGCCGATCAAAGGTTCGAGATTGCCGAGTCGGTGCGGACGGCCGAGTAGACCGACATCCAAAGCCCAGCGTGGGTGTCGTATGGCTTGCAGCATGCGCTGCCAGTCGGCATGCGGACCGCTCATGCCGGAGTGCGCATCGCGATAACGCGCGCCGGGCACTGCCATGTCGACCGTCAGCACGAGCGTGCGACAGCCGGCTGCCGCTGCACGATCGACCAAATCGTTCATGAAGCGACGGTCGCGCATGATGTAGAGCTGGAACCACGGAGCGCGCGTGCCGGCGGCGGCGACTTCCTCCAAAGAGCATAGCGACAGGGTCGAGAGACAAAGCGGAATACCACGCTGTGTCGCGACCCGCATCGCCTGAACTTCGCCGCGCCGTGCGTACATACCGGAAAGTCCCACGGGCCCGAGAGCGACCGGCATCGACCAATCCTCTTCGAGCACGCGTGTAGCGGTCGACACGTCGGCAACGTTGCGCAATACGCGTTGTCGCAGGCGTACGGCCGCCAAATCGCTCACGTTGCGGCCGCAGGTGTACTCCCCGTAAGCTGCACCGTCGATGTAATCGAAGAGAAAACGCGGCAGGCGACGCTGTGCGGCGCGACGAAATTCCGATGCAGCAGCGAAACGCATGACCGATCCTCGAACGACGCCGACACGCCGGCGTAACTTTGCAAGAGTGCCATGACTGCTTCACCCGTGACCATTGCGACGACGTTGCTCTACATGGCGATCTGCTTGGGGCTCGGCTTCTTCGCTTGGCGTCGCACGCAAACACTAGGCGATTTCATTCTGGGCGGTCGTAGCCTCGGCAGCTGGGTGACCGCACTCAGCGCGCAAGCGACCGACATGAGCGGTTGGTTGTTGATGGGGTTGCCGGGGCTCGCCTATGCGTCGGGTTTCGACTCGGTCTGGTTGCTGCTCGGGCTGGTCGCCGGCACTTGGCTCAACTGGCAGTGGATCGCTGCGCCGTTACGCGCCGCGACCGAGCGTCACGGAAATTCTTTGACTCTGCCCGACTATTTCGAACATCGCTTTGCCGATCACGGCCGAGGCTTGCGCGCGCTCTCGGCGCTGCTGATTTTGGTGTTTTTCGTTTTTTATACGAGTTCGGGTTTCGTCGCGGCGGGCCGACTATTCGAGGCCTTATTCGGCTTGCCGTACGTGCAGGCGATGTTCTGGGGTTCGCTCGTGATGCTCGGCTACACCTTCCTTGGCGGTTTCCTCGCGGTCAGTTGGTCGGACGTCTTACAAGGATCTTTGATGTTCTTCGCGCTGGTGTTCGTCGCGGCGCTGGGCGTGTCGATGGTCGGTGGCTGGGACTCGATGGTCCTGCGTCTCGACGCACTCGATCCCGATCTGCTCGATCCGTTCGTCGCCGATCACGGCGAACGTCTCGGATGGATGGGCATCATTTCTTTGTTGGCGTGGGGCTTGGGTTATTTCGGCCAGCCACATATTTTGGCGCGCTTCATGGCCGCACGTTCGGTGCAACACATCGCCGTCGCTCGTCGGGTGGCGATGGTGTGGGTGGTGATCGTGCTCGCGGCGGCGGTCATCGTCGGATTGGCGGGGCGTTTGGTGCTCGTTCCACCGCTCAGTGGCACCGACACCGAAAAAGTCTTCATCGTGATGTCGAACCTCTACATGCATCCGATCGTCGCGGGTTTTTGCTTGGCAGGCGTGATGGCCGCCATCATGAGCACGGCCGCTGCACAGCTTTTGGTCGCCTCGTCGGCTTTTTCGCAAGACTTTTACGGTAGCTTGTTTCGTCCGCAGGCGTCGGCTTCCGAATTACTGTGGGTCGGACGCGCATCCGTCTTGGTCATCGCCTTGCTCGCGTTCGTTTTGGGATTAGACCCCGACAGCAAAGTGCTCGCGTTGGTCGCGTGGGCGTGGGCAGGCTTCGGTGCTGCGTTCGGTCCGGCCGTCGTGTTGTCGCTCTATTGGTCGCGCATGACGCGCGCTGGTGCGTTCGCGGGCATCTTGGTCGGTGGTGCGACCGTGATTCTTTGGAAACAAGCGGCGGCCATCGGCGGCCTCTTCACGCTCTACGAACTCGTGCCCGGGTTCGTATTCTCAACGCTTGCGATCGTGATCGTCAGCGTGCTCGGCCGACGTTGAGGGTGTCGAACTCGGCACGCCAGGCCGCGACGCTCTCGCGATTGTCGTGATCCCACGGGTGGAAGCCGGGGCGGTACCAGGCGAAATAGAGGCGCCAGCCGCGCCGGAACAAACCCGGTTTGCCCCACAGAAAGCGGCGCACCGATTTGCGTGCCGTCCGTGTGTCGTAGCCGTCTGCTTGGAGTAGCGCCACAGCGTGATTGGTGATGTTCCGCGTGAACTGCCAAGTGATGTACGCCAT
This sequence comes from Gammaproteobacteria bacterium, assembly GCA_010027845.1. Taxonomy (GTDB): domain Bacteria; phylum Pseudomonadota; class Gammaproteobacteria; order Steroidobacterales; family Steroidobacteraceae; genus UBA964. The sequence goes on along the minus strand of RGUL01000002.1, from coordinate 34,293 downwards.
CGACCAGCAGCGTAATTGATAGCGCTTCAGCGGCGACCAATGGCGGGTGACTTCGCGAAAAACGTCGTAGGCGACCGCTTTATGCTCGGTTTCTTCGAGTGCGTGCCAGCGCCACAATCGTGTGATCTCCGGATCGACATTCTCGAACAACTCGCGGTGCACCATGTGCAAGTCCGCCATCATTGCCGTGAAGTGCTCGAGCGCGATGGTCGCGAGCAACATGGCATATGGGCCGCGCGCACGCGTAATGCTGATGCGTTCGCGCACGTGCGCGAGGATTGCTGCAACCGGATATTTTTCGGTGTCGATGAGCTGGTTGAGCGCGTGATGCTCGCGCGAGTGCGCCGCCTCCTGGGCGATGAATCTTTTGACTTCATCTCGCAAAGCGCCGTCGAGTCGATCGCGAAAATGTCGCACCGCATCGACGAACAATTTCTCGCCGTCGGGGAAGGTCAAGGACAGCGCGTTCATGACCGCCGTGCCGACCGGGTCGCCGCCCAGCCAATGCTTGCCCCGCGCAGCTTCCATCGCGAAGCGGATATCGCGCGGTACGATTTCTGGCGAGTGGTCGGTCATGGCATCATCTTAAACGACGATCCATTTTTTTCTACCCGCGAGGACCGAATGCTCATCCCGTTCGCCGAACTTTCCGAAAGCGAGGCGTATCTCGCGTTCAGTCAAATCATCGTGCCGCGGCCGATCGCATGGGTTTTGACCGACAACGGGGCGGGGTCCTCGCCCGAGCAGCGTTGGAATCTGGCACCGTATTCGTACTTCAACGCGATCACGAGCGCACCGCCGATGGTGATGTTTTCGATCGGCGACGGGATGGCCGGTAAAGTCAAAGATACGCACCGGAACTTGCGTGCGAAGGCGCACTGTGTGATCCACATCGCCTCGGCATCGCAAGCGCAAGTATTGCAAGACACCGCTGCAGAATTGCCGGCGGGTGTCAGCGAAGTGCATACGACCGGTCTCGCACTCGTCGATTGGGACTGGCCCGTACCGCGCATCGCCGATGCACCGTGCGCACTTGGTTGCGTCGCGACGCAGTTCACGCGCGTCGGCAACACCGATCAGATGGTCGTTTTCGCACAGATCGAACGGCTATGGCTGCGCGATGATGTCGCAAGCCGCGATGACAAAGGGCGGCTGGTGGTCGATGTCGCAAGCTACGATCCTTTGGCGCGCGTCGGGCGTGGCGGTTATACGCGACTCGGTCCAGTATTCCGTCCTACGATTCGCTGAACGGAGTCCAGTCATGCGCCGGATGCGTCGCGGTTACGCCGATGGTCCTTTCGGACAAATTCATTACCAGGACGGCATGACCGGCAGACCTTTGGTGCTCGTGCATCAGGCGCCGATGTCTTCGCGCCAGTTCGACAGCGTGTTCGATTCGATGTGCGCGCGCGGCATTCGCCCGATCGCGATCGACTGCCCGGGATTCGGGATGTCGGACGTCACCGACTTCGTGCCGCGCATCGAAGATTGGGCGCGCATCGTACCGGCCGTTCTCGATCACCTCGGTATCGCCAGCGCGGTCATGTTCGGCCACCACACCGGTGCCTTGGTGGTGACGGAGGTCGAGCAGCAATTCCCGGAGCGCGTGACGAAGTTGATTTTGGGTAGCGCGCTCGTGTTGACGCCGGAGGAGCTCGCGTTCTTCACCAAAATGGTGGCGGAAGAAAAGCACTTCGTGCCCGAGCCGGACGGCAGCCATTTCGTCGATGCCTTCAAAGTTCGTTACGAGATGTACGGCAAAGATCCGCTGCCCGATCCGGCTTTGATCACGCGCTATACGGTCGAGCGTTTCATGGGCTATGGCCCGTTCTGGTACGGACATCACGCAGCGTTCGCGTACGATCACGCGGCTGCCATTCAGCGTATTCGTCGGCCGACGCTGATCCTGACCAATACCGGCGATCAAATTTTTGAAAACTCGAAGGTCGCACACCAGATGCGACCGGACTTCGATTTCGTCGCGATTCCGGGCGGCGGGATCGACATCACGGATCAAGCCCCCGAGGCCTGGGTCGCTGCGATCGACGCGTACATGCAGGCCTGATCTCAACCTACGGAGAAACACCCACCCATGAAAAAGATCTTCATCAACTTAGCCAGCGCGACGTTGTTGGCTGGCTCGGCCATCGTGCTGGCGCAAGCACCGGCTGCGCCCGCTGCACCAGCCGCACCGACTGCACCGGCGGTTGCGATGCCGAAGTGCAAGGACGGAACGGTCTCGAAAGTGGCCGGACGCGGCGCCTGCTCGGGCCATGGTGGCGTCGCCAAAGATGGCGCGGCCGAACCACCAGCTCCGCCGCCGCCACCGCCGGGATCGACGGCGCGTTGTAAAGACGGCAGCTATAGCCAAGCGAAGAGCCGCTCGGGCGCTTGCTCGGGTCACGGCGGCGTCGCCGACTGGCTCAAAAAAGACTGATCAGGCGGCGCGCTCGTCGATGCACTGAACCGTGACCGGTACGCCGTTCAAAGCGGCGTTACCGCTCAGTGCATCGACGAGTCGCTCGTCCGTCAAATCGTTAATGCTCGCGCCGGCGTGGGCCGACGCAATACTCGTCTGCGTGCCGGGGCGATCGTGACCCCAACCGTGGGGCATGCTGACGACGCCGGGCGCTAGTTCGTCGGTGATTTCGAGCGGCAGGCGTATCGCGCCGGTGCGCGATTTAACCTCGACGGTCGAGCCATCTGCAATCGACAGTCGCAGCGCATCGTCCGGATGCATGCGCAGGGTGCAACGTCGCGGCCCTTTGACCAGACGCGCGCTGTTGTGTAGCCAAGAATTATTGGTGCGCGGATCGCGCCGACCGATTAGCAACAGCGTCGTCGCGCGGTCGGCGACGATCGCCTCACGTCGGCGCTCGAGACGCTGTAGATCGTCGAGCAACGGCGTGGGTGCGAGCTGGATGCGGCGATTGGGTGTACGTAAGCGAGCCGGCAGACAAGGTTCGAGCGGCCCGAGGTCGACACCCTCGGGACGATCGCGCAAGCGCTTTAGAGTCAAGCCGTCGGCGAACGGATTCCAGCGCGCACCGTACGGCCCGAAACGCAATGCGAGGGCAAGTGTGCGATGCGGTGTCAGCCAATGATCTCGCAGCTTGGCGAAAACGCTTTTCTTCACCCGTTCATCGCGCGCCTCGAGACCTTCGGTGAGCGCGGCAAAGATTTCGTAATCGTGCCGTGCGGTCTCGGTACGTTCGAACAATGGCGTGCAATATTTCGCAGTATTGCGGATGGCGAGCGCATGGAAGATGACGTCGTAATGATCGCGCTCGAGCGCGAACGTCGGCGGCAGGATCAAATGCGCATGGCGCGAGGTTTCGTTGAGATAAAAATCGATCGACAACAAAAAATCGAGCTCGGGCAGCGCGCGATCGAGACGGCTGCCGTTCGGCGTCGAAAGCACGGGGTTGCCGGCCGAGGTCACGAGCGCGCGAATTTTACCGTCACCCGGCGTATCGATTTCTTCGGCGAGTGCGGCGACCGGAAACTCGCCGCCGAATTCGGCAAGGCCGGAGACGCGGGTCTTGCGCGCCGAGGTGCCGCGGGCGCTCGGGCCACCGCCTAACGAGACGAGATCGAAGGCCGGCTTGGTGAACATCGCGCCACCGCTGCGATCGAGATTGCCGGTGACGATGTTCAGCACTTGAATCAACCATTGCGTCAACGCACCGAATTCTTGGGTCGAGGCCCCCATGCGACCATGGCAGACGGCGCTCGGTGCAGTCGCGAAGTCACGGGCGAGGCGACGGATTTCTTCGGCCTCTATGCCGGTGGCGCGTGCGGCGATGTCGGGGGTGATGTCGCGGCAGGCTGCGCGCACGGCCTCGAGTCCTTCGACGAACGACTCGAGACGCCCGCAGCGCTCACGTCCCTCGGCAAAGATCACGTGCAACATCGCAAGCAGCAACCAAGGGTCGGTGCCGGGTCTAACGAATAGATGGCGATCGGCGATGTCGGCCGTTTCCGTACGACGCGGATCGACGACTACGAGGCGTCCGCCGCGGGCGCGTAGGTCTTTCAAGCGACGCGTCACGTCGGGCACGGTCATCAAGCTGCCGTTCGACACGACCGGATTACAGCCGATCAAAAGAAAAAACTCGGTGCGGTCGAGGTCTGGGATCGGCAGCAGAAATTGATGGCCGTACATCGCTTGTGCGGCGTAGTGGTGCGGCAGTTGATCGACGGAGGTCGCCGAGTAACGGTTACGCGTCCGCAAACTGCGCGCAAAGCGGATGCCGCCGAGGAATGCGGTGTAGCTATGAACGGTCGGATTACCGAAATAGAGCGCGATCGCATCGTTGCCGTGCTGCTTGCGAATCGCATCGAGGCGGGTGACGGCAAGTTCAAACGCCGCATCCCAGGATATTTTTTCCCAGCCGTTCGCGGTGCGTCGCATTGGTTCGCGCAATCGTTCGGGGTCTTCGTGCACGTCTTTGAGACCGACGACCTTCGGGCAAACATGCCCGCGACTAAAGGGATCGTCGTCATCGCCGCGTACCGAGAGAATTTTTCCGTCGCGCACGGCGATCTTCACGCCACACATGGCTTCGCACAAATGACAGCTGCGGCGGTGGATGTGGGTGTTCGACTCGGCTGCGGTGGTCATGGCAGTAGCTCCGCCGGTGAGGAAGGCGCGAGGTCCGGTGCGACGGCGCGCAGCAGACACCAAGCGAGACAGGCGTTCGAGGAGATGACGGGTTTGGGAAATTCGCTGCGGCAGGCGCGCAGCGCTGCGAGCGTCGGCATACCGGTGCCGCTCACGACGATACAGTCGGCCGAGTCCGCATCGAGTTTACGCACCGCCACGAGCGCATCGTCGCTCGTCAATTCGTAGATGCGATGCGTATCGGTGAGCGCGGGATCGACGCGCAGACTTCGGGTCACGGTGATGCCGGCCGATTGCCAGTAGGCGACCCCGGCGGCGGCGAGCGCGACCGGATAGGGCGCGACGAGCGCAATGCGGCGGGCGCCGAGGTGGGTGAGGGTCGCGCGGATGGCTTGTGCGGCGGTGATGACCGGCAGCTTTGCCGCGTCTGCGGCGCGCTCCGTGAGTTCGTCTTCGAGCGCCGGGCCGGCGCGATAACTCGATCCCGTGCAGCCGAATCCGAAAGCGTCGAGTCGTAACACGCCGAACGTCGCGAGCGCGCCGGGCAGGTTGCGAATGTAGTGGTCGAGTCGCGTTTCGACGTCGGGCGCAGGATGCACGAGGCGCGTGGCGTAGATCGCGATCGACGGTGGCAGTAGCGCACGCATCTCGGGTTCGACCGTCGGATTGGCTTGCGGCGTGGCGATACCGAGTCTTGCGCGCGCGCCGTAATCGCGAGTCATGGTGCGCGTGCCTCCGTTGTCCCGAGCAATAATTCCAGTGGCTCGCCGGCGAGCAAGTGTTCCTCGATGGCGGTGAACTGCGATCGTCGCCCGAGCGTCTGCGGCGCGCCGGTGACGAAATACGCGACGCCCGTACCGGCGTCACGGTCGATCCAAAGACCCGAGAGCAGGCCGTATGCCGAGCCTGCGTGACCGATCAACGCTCGACCATCGCCGCGCGGATCGTCGGCGCACTCGCGCACGGGCGTGGCGAGCGTTTGCAGCGCGAGGCCGTAACGACAAAAAATTCCGATGCCGGCGTCGGCATTCGTGTCCGCTTCGCCGCGCAGGCCGTTGTGACCGTCGAACACCCATTCGGGGTTCGTCAGTGTGCGGAACGAGGCAGGCCGCAGTAGCCGAACGCCATCGACGACTCCCTCACCGAGTAACAAACGCCCGATTTTCGACAAGTCGCGCGCAGAGATGCGCAAGCCGCCTTGCGGCGAGAACATGGCGCCGTTTCGTCCGGCGCGCCAGCGCGTGAGATCACAACTGCCGTCGCTACCGCGCACGACCGGGCAGTTTTGCTTGGCACCGTCGACGACGGCGGTCGCGCCGTCATAGAGCACGACCGCACGCGTGCGTGTCTGCGACCCACAACCTTGCCAGTTGAAGCAGGCGTCGAGGCGTAAGGGCGCGAGCACGAGACGGCGCATCAACCGATCGAAGCGCTCTCCGGTCGCTCGCTCGAGCACCGCGGCGATGATCGGAAAATTGAGATTGGTGTAACGAAAATATTCTCCCGGCGCATGGTTGCCATCCCAAGCGTCAGCTTGCAGCAGCGTGTCGCGCAACTCGGCGTCGTAGGGAATGACGTACCCCGCTCGATCGGTGAGACTCGAGCGGTGCGATAGCAACCGGCGCAACGTGATCGGCACCGTCGGAAATTAGGATTGCGCAGCTCGTAGCCCAACCATCGACCGACGTCTGCGTCGAGATCGAGACGACCTTGTTCGACGAGCCGCAAGACACCGATGGCGACGACGAGTTTACTGATCGATGCGATGCGCACCGGGTCATGGTCCGTAACTGCGCGACCGGTGGTGCGGTCGGCCAGGCCCGCTGCCTCGGTTCGCACGATTCCCCGACGATCGAAGGTCACGCGGACGGCCGAGTCTGCTGCAAGCGCCACGGCGGCCGTGCTAGCGCCGACGACCAAAAACAAAAACACCAACCGCAGCAACATGCCATGCATGGTCGGTGATGGTAACGCTTGCCGCGCGAGCGGCGATGCCGAAGATTAGGCCTTTTTGTCGACGAGGATGCCGGTGAGACGGTCGACGCTGCGGGCGATCTGCAGGCTTTGTTCCGGCGGAATTTGCCGAACCGTCGACCCGGCATTGTCTTTGACCGACACGACGACCATGTTGGTGGTCTTGTCGATGTCGATTTTTACTTGCTGACCGCGCTCAAGCAGACGCTCGTTGGCAGCACGCACCGATTCTTGCAACTCGCGCTGCACTTGATCGGGATTGGGGTTGGGTTCGAAGGGTGCCTTTAAATAGGCGGGCGGCTCCGGTCGCTTGAGCGGTTCCACCGCTGGCGCCGCGTCGACGGTTGGCGATTTCTTGGATGCCGCCGCGGGTTCGGCCGCGCGCGCCGCCATTTTGTCCGGCTCCGGCATGCGGGGCGGAAGCGCAGGGATGGGCGCGGCGCGATCGACTTCCATGGACTCAATAATAGGCCGACGCGCAGCCTTAGGCGAGCCCATCCCAGCCTAAGGTGACGCACCCCAAGGTTTCGCAGCGTCGCTGGGGGCGTCGAACCGGGTCAGTCCGAGGAGATAACCTTGAATTTACGACGGTAGAGTTTGTTGACGCCACCCGCCGGGAAATCGGTGTGCAGCGGCGAGGTCGGGTCGTTCCACAACGGGTGACCCGGCTCCACCAAGGCGATCGCATAGATCGGCTGTAGATCGGTGACGAACAAGTCTTTGTAGTTGTAGTCGCCGACGGGGCCGAGGTTGTAATAGTGGTAGCCGTTGTCTCGACCCCACTCGCAGACGGCGAGGCAGGCGTAAAGCCCGGGGGAGCGGCTGCGATAGTTCTCGTTCCATTGGCAGAAGCTGCCGTAAATCTGTTCGTATTCGGGCAATAGAATCGACACGTCGGTGAATACCAGTTCGCCGCTGTCGTGAAAGCAACGGATCACGAGCACGTCGAGATTGCGCACGTAATCGAGGAAGCCTTCGATCTCTTGGATCGTGATTTCGCACTTATCGAAGTGTTCACCGCCCATTTCGAGCATCGTCGACACGTCGAGCGTGCGGCCCGCGATCATGGTGGTCTCTAGACGGAATTGCTTGAAGCGCTTCGATAGTTCGTGGAATTTGCGTGAGCGTCGCGGGTCTTCCCACAACGCCTGCGAACGCAGATCGACCAGACCGTACTTATCGTTGATGGGCACGCCGTACGGGCTGTCGGGTGGCAGCGCATAGACGATCAGCGGTCGTTTGGCGCAGGCGATCATCTCTTCGGACACCGCGATGTAGGGACACAGAGCATCCCAGCGGGTCGTGTAGTAAGGAATCTCGTTGTGGTAACTCGGAACGCAGAGGTTACCGATCGTGAAGGTTTGGTGGCCGACCCGATGGGTCTGTGCCGGAAGGTCGAAAGCCTTGCTGGTCGCCGGGGCAACCGAAAACATTTCCATCCGCATCAGTCGGGTGTCCTACTTAGTGGTACGAGATCGAAGTAATCGCGGTCGAACTCGAAGTTCGCCCGCAGATAGTCGGTATCGGTTCTTTCGAGTTTCTTGATCGCCGCCTGCATGCGCGCAAGGTGGCGCGAGGCATCGCTGCCGGCGTCGGCGAGTTGACTGGTGTAGGTCTCGAGCAGCGGACATTCGCCGTCGAAATGAAATTGGCGCGCATCGGGGTCGTATGCGAGCGGATAGAGGTCGCAGCCGAAAGGCTTGGTTTTACCGAGAGTGCAGCCTTGGTCACCGAGATGCCCGCAGCGCGTTTCGATGCAAATGGGCTGCATCGAGCGACGCTCGGAGGACGTCAGGTTCACCACCAACGGCGGCGCTCCCTGATCGACGTGACAACAACTTCTGCATTCAGCGCAGTGATCGAACAACGACAAGCTTGCCCCGAACTGCCCGTTTTTATGTATCGACCGCAAACAACTGTGCGGAAGATAACACTAAAGATAGCAACATCGTCAGAAAAATTGAAGTTGCGGATGGGTTGGGTGACTTCACTCCATCCTCGTCTGCAACGGTGACGCTTGCGGTGAGAGATGAAAGCACGCACGATCGTTCACGATTTCGGAGCCGTGATGAAACGCAAAAAACTACTTCGACACCTGCACGACGAGGTCTATTGCCGCATCGGCATATCGCCGATTCACGGCGTGGGTGTGCTCGCGATCCGCAACATCCCGAAGGGCGTTCGAGTGCTCGAATCGCCGTTACCGACTCGTGACGTGCGCGTTCCGAAGTCGATGTTGAAGGGCGCGCCGGGCGCGGTGCGTCGCTTGCTGGATGCGTTTTGCGAGCGTGACGATCGCGACTATTGGTTGCCACGATCCGGTCTCAACGCCGTCAGTCTCTATCAATACTTGAACCATTCGAAGGACGCGAACGTCGCGCTCGTACGCCCCGGCCGATACGTCACCACCCGTGCGATTCGTACCGGCGAGGAGCTGACGCTCGATTACGACCGCGCGTTCGGCGAGCCCCACGTGTTCCGTGCGCGTGGCGCCCGGCGACGCACCGTCGTCAAGCGCGGTGTATGATTTTTACCGTGTAATTCAGCATGTTCGAGGTGCCGGTATGGTGATGGAATCCACCCGCCCCCTGTCGATCGAAAAGCCCCGTGCCGCCGCGAATTTACGCGAGCGAGAGCGTTGGACGTCGCAGGACATCGTGTTCAGCTTCGTCGCACTCGCGCTGTGCCTGTTGTTGACGCAGACCATCTGGGCGCTCGTGATCCGACCGAATGCGGATGCAATTTTGAACGCGCCGCAGCGCATCACGAACGCCGACAAGGCCGATCATGCGGTCCGCCAACTTCGATCGCCCTACGTCATCCTGCGCGACTACGAGCAGCAGGTCTCGATCACGCTCGGCTTGTGGGCGCTGGTGATTTTGGCGCGCCAATGGCGCGGTACGACTCAAGCCCGCCGCTTGCTCGAGCGTAATTACGTCAACGTCGGCGAAGGCATGGTGGTGCTGCCCGAGGACGTGCGCATCTACTCGCGATCCCTGGAAGGACTTCCGGAGCACGAGCAAGAGCTGTTCTTGCCGCGTTTGTTAACCGTCGCCTTGAATCGATTCGGTGCAACCGGGCGCATCCAAGACGCAGCCGAGGCGGTGCGTGACGAATGCGAATTCGAATCGTCGAGCCAAGAGGCGAAATTATCGATGGTGCGCTTTACGGCCTGGGCGATTCCGGCGGTGGGCTTCGTCGGTACGGTGCGCGGCATCGGCGCGGCGCTACAGGAAGCGCAGGGCGCGATGGGTGGCGACATCTCGGGCGTGACGCTCGGACTCGGCGTGACCTTCAACTCGACTCTGACCGCCCTCATCATGACCATCATCGTGATGTTTTGGATTCACCAGTTGCAGCAGGCTCAAGACCGGCTGGTGCTCGATTCGCGCACCTACGTCGATCGTCGGCTGCTGCGTCAAATGCGGGAAGGTCGATGACGAGCGACGTTGCGAAGATCGCCGATCTTCGCCGTGAAGTCGTCGCGGGTCGTATCGATCGCCGAGCAGCGCTGCGGCTGGCGCTCGCGGCCGGAGCCAGTCTGACGTCCGCTGCCGCAGCGTTCGCTGCCGCGCCGGTCCCGGTCAAATCGACTCGTAGCGCCGCGCTGATCAAACAGCGTGTCGATTGGTTGATCGTCGGTGGCGGCACTGCAGGTGCGGTGCTCGCGCATCGACTGAGTGCCGATCCGCAGACCCGTGTCGTTTTGTTGGAAGGCGGGGCTTGGCCGGACGACGCGGCGATCGACACGCCGGCCGCTTGGCCGAGTTTGCAAGGCGGTCGTAACGATCGAGCCTATCGCACCATGCCTCAACCTAACCTCGATGGCCGCGTTCTACCGTGTCCGCGCGGAATCGGCTTCGGTGGGTCGTCGTTGCTGAATGCGATGGGGCATCAACGCGGTCATCCCGGTGGCTACGATCGATGGGAGGCGCTTGGCGCGACCGGTTGGAATCATGCCGCCCTGCTGCCGATGCACCGCCGCAGCGAAACGTTCTCTGGTGGCGCCGATGCATGGCGCGGCGGTGATGGTCCGCTCGACGTGCTCGCCGTGTCGGAGCGCGATGCGAGTCCGGTCGCCAATGCCTTCCTTGCTGCGGCTCGCGGCCGAGGCTACGGCTGGACCGAAGATTTCAACGGTGCGAATCCCGGTGAAGCGTGTTGGAACCAATTCACCATCACCCGCGATCGAACCCGCGATCATGCGGCGCGCGCGTTCCTCGAGCCCGTCGCCGGCCGACCCAATCTCACCTTGCTCGGCGATGCGCCGGTCGAACGCCTCGTCTTCGCAGGGCAGCGCTGCATCGGCGTGCGCTATCGCCACGCCGAGCGGATCGTCGAATTGCGCGCGGAGCGCGGCGTGATCCTCACTGCCGGTGCGATCGACACCCCCAAAATATTGATGTTGTCGGGTATCGGACCGGCCGATCATCTGCGTGCACATGGTGTCGAGGTGCGCCTCGACCATGCGGAGGTCGGCCAAAATCTGCACGATCACCCGCTCGTCGGCGGCGTGGCGTTCGAGGCGCGCCGTGCCGTGCCGTTATCCGCCTACAACCACGGCGAGGGCATGCTGTTCGCAAAGCTCGGCGCCTCGCCGGTGCCCGACGTGTTGTTGATGGCCGTCACCGTGCCGTTCGTGATCCCGAGCGTCGGCGCTGCGCCCGAGAACTGTTTCACCTTCGTGCCTTGCGTGATGCAGCCGCGTAGTCGGGGCCGTGTTCGTTTGGCCGGCGCCGATTTTTCCCTAGCACCGATCATCGACCCTGCGACCTATGAAGATTCGAAAGATCTGGAGCTGATGGTCGATGCGGTCGAGCTCGCGCGCGATTTAGGTCGGTCCCGCGAGATGGCCGACTGGGTGTTGCGTGAAGTACATCCCGGCCCGGCGATCGTCGACCGATCCGCATTGCGACAGTTCGTTCGCCGCGGCACGAGCCCGTTCTATCATCCGGTCGGCACGCTGCGGATGGGTTCTGACGCGCGCGCTCCCGTGACGCCTGAACTCGCCGTGCGGGGCGTGTCCGGCCTCTACGTCGCGGACGCCTCGGTCATGCCGCAGATCGTGCCGGCCATGACCAACGCCGCCGTGGTGGCGATCGCCGAGCGCGCGGCGCAACTACTGGTCGGGCAGCGTGCAGTGCACGGCTAACGATTTTGCTTCAAGATTCGACGCCATGAACATGCCAGTCAAAAATCTCACGATCGTGATCGGTTTCGATCAGCGCGAGGCCGTCGCTTACCACGCGTTTTGTCAGAGCGTCCTAGAACGCTCCTCGATTCCGGTGCGCTTCCTGCCACTCGCCAGAGGCGCGATGAAGTTCTACACCGAGACTCATACGGACGGCAGTAACGCCTTCATCTATTCGCGGTTTTTGACGCCGTTTCTTTGCGACTACGAGGGCTTAGCGGTGTTCGCCGACGGTGACATGATCTGCCGCGCCGACATCGCTGAACTCGCGGCCCTGTACGACCCGACCAAGGCCGTGCAAGTGGTGAAGCATGACTATAAGACCAAGGCGACGGTCAAATATCTCGGCAATAAAAACGAGAATTACCCGCGCAAAAATTGGTCGAGTTTGATTCTCTGGAATTGCGGTCACCCCGCTAACCGAGTTTTGACCCCGCAGCTCATTCAAGAAAAGCCCGGCTCGTTCCTGCATCGGTTTTCGTGGCTGGACGACTCTTTGGTCGGCGCGTTGCCTGCCGAGTGGAACTGGCTAGAGACCGAATACGATCCCAATCCCGGCGCCAAGTTGATCCACTACACCTTGGGGACGCCGTGCTTCAAGGATTACGAGAAGTCGGATACCTCGGCCGAGTGGTGGGACACCTACCGCCGCGTCACCGACGGCATCGGGGTCTAAAGCTAACGTCGAGAGTGGGTTAAGCTAGCCTCGATGGAACGAGGGCGCGCTTTCGAAGAATGCCGTAAACGCTTGGCGTCGATCGGCGGGGCGTTGGGGGTCGATCCGAATTCTGCAGCCCTCGCACCGGTCGCCGAAATCGTGATCCAGTCGATGACGGGCGTCTGGCGCCGCTTCCACACCGTACAACACGTTTTTCAAGTCGGTGGTGACGATGACCCGATCGAACAATTGGCGGGTCTGTTTCACGACGTCGTCTATCTGCAGGTCGACCAGCGCATTCCGCTCAATCTTGCGGCGCGATTGACGCCATACGTGCGCGAGGTGATCGCGCTCGACGGGACGAGCGGTGAAAAATTGCGGATTCGCGATGCCGCCGACTGCGCCGATGATGCCGAATTTCTCGCCGTGCGCCGTTTGTTCGGTTTCGAGTTCGGCGACGAGTTGCCGCCGTTCTCCGGACTGAACGAATTTTTGAGTGCCTTGGTTGCCGCCAAGGTGCTGGCACCGGTTTTCAAGCCCGAGGTGATCGTGCAGGTGATCGCCTGCATCGAGGCGACGATTCCGTTCCGCGTGCCGAAGGCCGGGGCGCCGGACGCCAGTGAAGTGTTGCGTGATCGGCTGACCGCTTTGGTCGCCGAGCGCGCGCTCGGCTGGTCTTCGATCGACATCGACGCCGTCGTTCGGCGCGGTGTTCGACTTGCGAATCGCGACGTGCAGGGCTTCGCCTCCGACGACGTCGCCGTGTTTCTCGACGACACCTGGCATTTGATTCCGGAAACCAACCACAACCTGTTGTCGTCGTCGACGTACACGGTCCGCGATTACCGTGTTTCGCTACAAAAGATGCACGGTTTTTTGAGCAGCTTGCGTCCCGAGGCGGTGTTTCGCCGATTTCACGACGAGCCCGACGAGGCGACGCACGCCGCGCGAGTCGCTGCCGCAGCGCGCAATCTCGGGATCGCTCGCCATTATTTGGGCGCAAAGCTGGTGTCGATCGCATTTTTGGAAGCGTTGTCGTTGCGGTTCGCCCCCGAAGTCGCTTTATCGGCGCTGATGGGAGAGCTTGCGCAAGACGATGCGTACAGCATCGGTACGCTCGAAAGTTTGCTGCCCCCGCTGCCACCCGCGCCGCCGTCGCGTGACGACATCGAAGCGGCCGTGCGCAGTCTGCTCGAGCAGGGTCGACACGTCGACGTGCAGTACGACATTCGCCATTCGCCGATCGCGGCGCTCTTCCTGCGCACCATGGGATTCGAGCGCATGACGAGTTTGCACAAGGCGAGCAGCGAATTCTTTGCAGCGCTCGCCGCGGCAGCGGATTCGCACGCGCGACGGGCGGTCGCCGAGCACTTTCTCGCAGGTTTCGACGTATCGCTCACCGAGAAGATCGCGGCGTGCATCGGCGAATTGTTCGACCGTCGACGTCGCTCTTTGCTCGCGCGTAAGGGCGCCGGATGATGACTGCACTGCGATGGACCCGGCGCAGCTGGGGCCTATTGGTATTGTTGTTCGGCGTCACGGTCGCCTTGGCGGCCGATGGGCGCGCCGACCAATATTTGCCGACGCGATCGATCGATTGGGTGGCGTTACTGCCGCCGCCACCGAAAGCCGGTTCGCCGGAGCAACGCGCCGACCTTGCAGCGGTGATCGCCGCGCAGCGCGCTGCACGCGACGATGCGGTGCGTCGTCGGCTCGCGATCGAGGATGCGGAGGGTGAATGTTTTCGCTACGCCGACGTTTTGGGGCCGGCGTTCGTCGCAGATAAATTGCCGACCACGAGCCGGTTTTTAGAGCACGCATTGCGCGAAGGCAGCGTGCCCTCCGGGATCGTCAAAGATCATTGGCAACGGCCTCGCCCGTATGTCGGTAATCCGGAAGTCGAGCGACTCGCCGACGTGAGCGCGGGGTTGACCGCCGCGATGCGCGACTATGCATCGTACCCGAGTGGTCATGCGACGCGCGGTACGATCTGCGCCGTGCTGCTCGGCATGCTGGTGCCGGAATCACGCGACCGATTGTTTGCCCGCGCGGCGCAGTATCGCGAATCGAGACTCATCGTCGGTGCGCATCACCCGACCGACGTCGAAGCGGGCAAGGTGCTGGGTACCGCAGTGGTTGCGCTGATGACGGGTAGCAACGCTTTCGAGCGCGATCGTGCAGCGGCGATGCAAGAACTGCGGATTGCTTTGGGTCTTCCCGCCAAGCCGATCAGCGGCAAAGAAATCAACCCAAAGACGCCGCTCGCGCGCGATTGAGATCGGCGTTGGTTTTCGCCAATCGGTCGATTAGCATCCGCGTGATGCCGACCGCGATGGCCGCATTTTCTTCCACGAGCCGCACGAACACGTCCTGACGGATCGCGAGCATCGACAGCGTGCTGCCGGCGCGGATGGTCGTGCTGCGCGGCGAACTCGTGAGTAGAGCCATCTCGCCGAACACCTGATATCGGCCTAGACGTGCGATCACGGTGCCGTCGCCACCGGTTTCGAGCACCACTTCCGCATCGCCATCCAAGATGACGTACGCGTTGTCGCCGGTGTCGCCTTGTCTGAATACGACATGACCCGCGTCGAAGGTCACCGGCTCGCTGGTGAAAGCCAAAAGTTTGAGTTGCGCGCGATCCATGCCCGCGAAGAGCGGAATTTGCGCGAGTACTCCGACCGTTTTGCCGAGTTGATCGGTTTTGTCGTCCGACGACGTAGCCGACGACGTAGCCGCGGTGGCGGCACCGGCCGCGCCCGGCAAAGCAGGCGCCGTGCCGCTCGCTGCTTGTTCGACGACTTTGCCGTTGATCAACTCGAAGGATCGTTCGAGCGCGCCTGGACGAGCCGAATCGGCTTCGATCAATAGCAACGTGCGCCCATGCATCTCGGCGCGCAGCGCCTCGAACACCGCCTGTTGACTGCGTCCGTCGAGTGCCGACCAAGCGTCGTTCAAAATCAGGACTTCCGGGTTTTTGATCAGACAGCGCGCAAGCGCTAGTCGCTGGCGTTGGGCGGCGGTGAGGCGTGTACCACCGATGCCGATGTCGTAGTCGAGCCCGAGATCGATCACGGCAAGACGCAGATCGAGCTCGTCCAGCACTTCGGATACTTCGGCATCGAGTCGCTCGACTTCTTCCTTGCGCGCCGCGACGACTTTACCGAAGAGTAGGTTGTCGTAAATGCTCGACGTACGGTTGTACGTATCGCGATCGAAGAATTGCACGGCTGATTGCAAATGCGCCGGTAAGTCGCCCGCAAAACGGTTTCGGGCCGCGAGCAAGCGCTTTTGAAAGCCTTCGTCGATTTGGCCGATCGTGTGTTGTGCGGCGACGAGTTTGAACGGAAGACGAAGTAGGCGGGCGCGGTCGTGATCGGTCAGTGCTTCGAGGCCGATTTGTTCGCTGCGCCGAACGATGAGTTCGTATTCCGGTAGCTCGTCCGCTTTGATGAAACTGAACTGCTCGAAGAACTGCTGCCCCGATTTGAGGCTGCGGAACATCTCGGTCATCAGCGCGGCGAGCTTGCGGCCGCGCTCGAGAAATTCTTCGGTCAGCCCGGTCGCATCGAGCACGGCCCGCATATACGGTTCGTCGCCGAGCCGTTCCGGCAATAATGCATCGCCGATCGGCGTACCGAACAAGATGTTTTCCGCCACCGTTGCGTTGGTGAGATAACGATCGCGGTCGAACGACTCGACGACGGTGCCGAGACCGGCTGCGACCACGCGCTCGTGCAACCGGTGGCGCGCCATCAGCACTCGATCGATCAAACTCGCGTGCCGCTCGTCGACCGTCCGGCGTAAGCCGAAGGCGTACACTTCGTCGACCATTCCGACGACACTCAACACTGCGGCGATCCTGCGACGTAGGTCGTCGACGGTAGCGCAACCCGCAGCCCGATGATCGACCCACTCGACGTCCGGCTCGAAGGGATTGTTACCGGTGAGCAGTGCCTCGCGATCTTTGACGTTCGGATCGACGATTGGGCGCCGGCGCAAAGGATAGGTCAACGCATCACGGATGCTACCCGTGCCGAGGAACGTTTCTGCACCGGCAAATGCGATCTGCCGTCCGATCAAGCTATCCGGTAACGAGGGTAACGATCGACCGTCGAGGTTTAGCTCGCCGTCGCGCGGCGCGAGTTGGCGCGCGAACAGACGCGCCAACTCTTCGCGTGCGGCGCCGCTACCGCCGTGAAAGCCCGCATGCACCGGCAACGACAGTTCGAGGCTAGCGCCGTCGACCGATTTGATGCCATCTTCGCTCTCGACCACGACGTTGATCGCGGTCAAAGAATTCAATCGGTGATCGGCCGTGATCGCGTCGGTGGTGAGTACGTCGCGATCCATCAAGCCCGGTGGCTCGAAGTATTCCTGCAATTGCTCGTATTTGACCCGTGCGTCCTCAGCCTTCTGGTAATAGTCGATCAAGTCCTTCCAAGGGGCATACATATCTTTGTGCGCGGAGAGCACCGCAACCAGCGAGCCGAGACTGATATCGCCGCGAATCGCAAGGTAGCCGCCGATCGACAAAAAGAAAAACGGGGTGAGTTGTGAGAAGAACTGATTGAGAACGTTGACGACGTAGCGCGAGCTCGCAATCCGCACGCGCAGATCGAAAATTCCGCCGAGGCGCTTGGTCACCTGCGCGAGCTCGTATTGAGATGTGTCGTTGCCGTGAATTTCCGCGGCCCCGGCGATCAAATGCCCGACACGGTCCGAGACGCCGCGCACGGCGAGCGATTCGCGACGCTGCAAATCGTTGACGCGCTGTTGAATCTTCGGGATCACGATGATCTGCAACGGATACAACGCGATCGCCGCAAGCCCCATCATCCAATCTTGCAAAAAGATGAAGAGGACGATGGTGCCGAGCGTGCCGGCGGCGACCGTGGGCACCGTCAGCGCTTCCGACATGAAGAACCCGAGTGGCGACGTTTCCGCCGCGACCATCGAGACGATCTGACCCGACGATTGCGAACGGAATTGACGCACCGGAAAGCGCAGCAGTCGCTCGATCAGGTCGTAGCGCAGACGGCGTAGCAGTCGATCGCCGACGCGGTAGCGATAGGTCGAGGTAAAAAATTTGAATGCGCCGTTGATGAGCACGAGCGCGAGGAAGCCCGCGCACAGCGTCAGAAGATACGGCACTTGCTCGAGCGGCATGCCGAGCAGCGGCTTGGGGAAGTCGTGCCCACCGATCGCCTCGTTGACGATGCGCTTCGGCAGTTCGAACGACAGATAGAGGAAGGGCAGCGCCGCCGCCGAAAGGAACACGAGCCATGCCTGATCCTTCGCGCTGTGTCGAAGGATGAAGCGAAAGATGCTGCGTTCCATTTCCCCGATCGATCGACTGTCGACGTGCTCCGCGTCAGCGCGGTGACAGCGACACGAGCGGACTCATGCGGTTGACGTCACCGCCTTGCAGCATCAGCAACATGCTCATGAGCGCGAAGGTCGTCCGCGAATCCTGATCCGACTCGCCGACGTAGAACCATTCGTCCCGATAACGTACCTTGACTGCTGCGCGCTCCGGTTCGCCTTTCGAACTTTTGACGCGAAACAGGTCTCCTTTGTCGGGGTCGAATATCGAGCCAGCGATACTGCGATTTTGAGCGATGCCTTCCTCGAGGTCGCGACTCGAGGCGATGACACCGTTACCTAAGAAATAGAACGACGAGTAGAGCGAGCGGGTCGCGAGCAGCACCGTCGCGCTCTGCACCGAGGGATCGCCGAGTCCGAGTTGGACCTTGATCGGTCTACCGTCGGCGCGCAGATTGAGGATCCGACAGGCTTCTTGGTATGACTTTTCGTTAACGGTGCCCGGCGTCGGAATCATCGCCAGTACGTCAAGTCCGTTGGCGTCGCGCTCGATCGCGAATGCCAGTCGATTGCTGCGCTGCAGATTACGCAGCTGTTTGGCGAGCACCGGGTATTCGTTGTCGCCGGCGACGTTGTTACGTAAACCGTTGATCGAGTCTGCAGCGATCAGCAGCACGCGCTCGATACTCCAGCCCGATTGCAGCAGCAGCGAGATGGTCTTCAAATCGATCGGCGTGAGAATCTGGCGTACGAATTTCTCGCCGGTGTTGGGCGCGTAGAAAATCAGCGGCGATTCCGTCAGCGAGCCGCCGAGGCCACCGTTGTAGGACTCTTTCGCGCCGAAGCCGGTCGGAAAGAATCCCGAAAGATTGAGATTGCCCGAGCGCGACATCGAGCTCGAGACTGCCGTCACTTCGAGGAACATCACCGGGTCGTTGTAGCGTTGGCGGACGATGTTGAGCAGCAATTGCTGCGCATCCGTGCGTTGGATCGCCTCGTTGAAGCCGGTACGGCTGTAGTCGATGCTCGCCGGGCCGATCGACTTGCAGCCCGTCAAAAGCGTGCCCGCGGCCATCAAAGAAATCAGCAATGACTTTTTCATTTTTCTATCCCAACCCAATTTAACTCCGGTCCCACGAAGCTTACGTGTCGGACGGGCGCGAAAAAAAGGCCGCCGACCGGAAATCCGATCGACGGCCTTCGATCCGACGGCTACGACGATTAGGCCATCCGTCGGCGACGATCAGCAGCCGGGAGGCTTCGTGCCGTCCGGCTTAGGCGTGCAGTTGCCGCCCATACCACCCGGAGGCGGACCCATGTTCCCACCGCCCGGCGGCGGCGACCCGGTGCCGCCGGGCGGCGGCTTCATCCCACCCGGGGGTTGGCCGCCCGAGCCACCTTGCGGAGGTTGACCTTGTCCACCCATGCCACCTTGCGGCGGCGGACCGCCTGCGGTGCCACCCGGAGGCGGACCCATGTTCCCACCGCCCGGCGGCGGACCGCCCGGCGCGGTCTGGGCGACGGCCGAGAACGAGGCCATGCCTGCGCCAACGGCGAGTATTGCCGCGACGACTCCAGGAATCGCGTTTCTAGTTTTGTTCACCCTAATCCACTCCCATCCTAGCGTTGAACCAATCGATCCAATCCGGCTAGAGGAGTACGCCTCCGGCGTCGCGCCGTCAATCAAAAAATCGTGCGGTTGCGCGCGGTGTCACCACTCGAGCAACGACTCCCCCAGCAGACGGCCGAAAGCCAGCGCGGGGGTGAGTGAAAGACCGCCTACGAAGGCATTTCCCGAGGTGCGGCCGAAGCCGAGCACCTCGCCCGCGGCAAAAAGATTGCGGATCGGTTTGCCGTCGCTACGTAGCACGCGCAGCTTGCGATCGACGCGCAACCCGGCCGGGCTGACGACCGTGAGCCCTTGTGCCCGAATTGCGTAAAACGGCGGTTTGGCGAGTTTGCGGATCAAAAAATGTCGGCCGAATTTACGATCGTGACGGCCATCGACGGCGGCGTTGTAGTCGGCAACAGTGCGACGCAGATTCGCAACGGGCACGCCGAGTGCGCGCGCGAGTTCGGCCAAAGTTTTGGCTTTGACGAACGCCGGATGTCGTCCGAATCTTGCGCGATATTTCGCCGCCGGCTCGACGGTGATCGGCGCGGCGTTTTCGAGGATCGCCTGGTCGAGCACGATGAACATCGCGTTACCGGGCTGACGTAACAGCGAGCGCTCGCGATAATCAATGCTCGGGTGATCCTCTTGCATGAAACGACGGCCGCGTCGATCGACGAAGATCTCCCAAACTTTGCGCGCCCCGGGCGACAGCGCCAAGAACGCACCGGATCGCGGATCCGCTGGGTTTTCCAGTACACCGGCAAAAGTACATAGAAATTTTTCGGAACCGTCGATGGCTGCGCCGAGTTCGCCGGCGACGACCAAACCGTCACCGCGGGAGTACGGATTGGCGTGCGAACAGAGCGGATTGCGCGGCGTCAGGATTTTCCACAGCGCGGGATTGGCCGCGTACCCGCCGGTGGCGAGCACGACATTTTTCGCCTCGAACTCGAATTCGCCGTTCGGCGTGTTCGCGCGCACACCGCGCACCGCGCCACGGTCGTCGACGAGTAATTCCGTCATGCGGTGCTGCAAACGCAAGTCGATCTTGCCCTCGCGCACCAAGCGGTCGTGATGCGGGCGCAGTGCTTCCAGAATCGAAATGCCGGCACGCGTTCCCCAAAGATATCGGCGCGTCGAATACGCCTCGTGCGCTTCGCCGGCGACCGGTGTGCCGGGCGCGGGCTCGAATCCGCGATCCACGAGCCAATCGATTGTCGGTCCGGCATGATCGACGAACAGCCGTAGCACCACCGGGTCGATGGTGTCGTGCGCGATGCGTTGTGCATCGCGGTAATGCTCGTCGGGCGTATCTTCGATGCCGTGCGCCTTCTGCAGGCGCGTTCCCGCGCCGCTGATCTGACCTGACGACCAGTGCAGCGTGCCGCCGATGCGATGGTCCGCTTCGATTTGCAGGACGCGCGCACCGCGTTCCGCTGCCGTAATCGCGAGCGGTAGACCGGCCGAGCCCGCGCCGACCACCAGTACATCCCAAGATTTCGGCGGTCGATGCTTCACGGCCATATAGCCTCCGGCTAGTTATTTGGAAAACAGTTTTTCGTTCGCCTCGCGCACGCGTGCGGCCTGCATACGCGCGATGTTCCGGTAGATTATCGCAGCCACTTCGGGGGAGCTCTCCAATCGACGTTGCGGCAGGCAGAGAGCGATCGAATCACCGAGCGCGCGGACGCGTGCTGAGCGTGGCACCCCGTCGATGATCGACATCTCGCCGAACGTGTCGCCGGGTCGTAGATCGACGATTTTCGCCCAGCCTTCGCCGGCGCGTTTTTCGACGACGGTCGAACCTTTGATGAAAACGAAGAACTTATCGCCGGGATCGCCCTCGTCGAAGAACAGCTGTTCGGCGCCGACGTTCACGCGCTCGGCCGCGGACAGTAACCAGATCAGGTGCACGCGATCGAGCCCGGAGAACAAACTGACGCCGCTCAAAACCCGCAGAATACCTTCGTCGATCGTCAGCATGGCGTCAGTTCAATAGGCTCCGCAGCGCAGCCTTTTGCTTCTCGGTGATCGCCATACCGCGAATTCGATCGAGCGCTTCTTCGAGCGGCACGCCACCGAGTTTCTTCTCCAGCTCCTCGATCATCATCGCGGTGTTGCGTACCAGCGCCTCGCGCGAGTTGGGATCGGCGATCGCGCCACGCTTCTCGAGCGCGCGCTGCTTGAGTAGCTCGAATTGCTCTTCGGTCATGTGCAAGCGAAGGCGCTCCTCATTGAGGACTTCTGTTTCCGCATCGGTGAGGACGCCGTCGGCGAGCGCATCGTCGATTTGCCGTTCCATGTCTTCGCGATCTTGACGCAACTGATCGGTGAACGCCGAACCGATGATGCCGGCGGGCACCGCGACGATCGCAATGCCGAGGATGGCGAGTACGATCGTAAAGAACTGACCGATGGGGGTGATCGGCGAGATGTCGCCGTAGCCGACGCTCGCGAGCGTCACGGTCGCCCAATAAACCGACCTAAACATGGTGTCGAATTTTTCCGGTTGTGCCGGGTGCTCAACTTCATAGACGACCGCGGCCGACAGGATGATCAACAAAAAGGTGATGAACAAGGCCGCGGCGAACGCACGTTTCTCGCGCTCGAACACCAAGCCGAAGGTTTTCATCGCCGTGTTGTAGCGTGTGAGCTTCGTGACGCGCAGCACGCGCAAGATTCTGATAAACCGCAGGTCGAGCGAGATCATGAACTGCAGATAGAACGGCAGGATTGCGACCAAATCGACCATGCTGTTGGGTTTGAACGGAAAGGTCAGGCGTGCCATCAACGGCGTTTTATCTTTTGCCTGCTCCGGTGCCGCGTACAGTCGCAAGAGATATTCGGCCGAGAAAATCGCGATCGAGATCAAATCGATCCAATGAAACTCTTCGTGTAGCGGCTGTGCGATCTCCGGTACCGTTTCCAAGAAAACGCAGATGACGCTCAAAATAATCAGAAAAATGAGCACCATGTCGAGCTGACCCTGCAGCCTGCCCGACGTCGGCGTTTCGTTCATCAGTGCGTTCGCTTTCTGACGCCAAGTCTTGCCGCGATTGGCGATCCGGAACTCCTGGATTGCCGGTACGACGTCGCGCAAGAACTTCAGTAGACGCAGCAGTCGTAGTCCTCGCAGCGCGCGCAGATCGAGTTCGACCAAGCCTGTGTAATGCAACCAGAACGGTGCGATGACCAGCAGGTCGATGATCGCGAACGGGGAGCCCCGGGAAGCGTTTGCCGGCGAGCGCAGGATTCGCCGGTGCTGCGAATAGCCGCAAGAAATATTCGACGGTGAAGAAAATTACCGACGCTACGTCAAAGTCGTGGAAGATTTCTTCTCGCCCTTGGTGCACGGTCGGGATGTGCTCGAGCATCAGCGCGAGCAAATTCGCGACGATCAACCAGTTGATGAATTTTTCGAGCGTTTGCGGCAACGAACCGGTGCCGTGCACGTCGAACAGGGTCCGGTAGACCCACTGCTGTATCTTCTTCATAGCTGTTTCCCCACCCTTATCCTGCAGAGTGTAGGGTGGGCAGGGCGTCGCAAGTCAATGGTTCGCCGCAGCGTGAACCTCGAAATGGATTGGGTTGGGTCAGGTTTGGAAGATCGAAAATTCCTCGCGAGTTGGGCGAGTTTTGCGCTGGCGGCGGTCCCGGGTGCGCTAGGTTCGGTTTACGCTACCGCGCGCCTCGCGCCGTCGCTGACGTCGCTCGCGTTGGCCGAGTGGGCGTTGCTCGGCGTGTTGATGACCGTGTTCGGCAGCATCAGCCAACTCGGGATGAAGCCTGGCTACATGCAGGCCGTCACCGATCTCGGCCCGACGCACCGCTTCGGTGCGTTGCGCGCCGGGGTCGTGTTGCAAGCGGTGACCGGCACGCTCGCCGGCTCGACACTAGCGGTCGCGCTCGTCGTCGCACATCGATTCGGGTACTGGCAAAGCGTCGCGTTGTTACCGTGGCTGCCGCTGCAATGCGCGCTCGGCAATGTTGCAATGATGTTTCACACCGACCTCAGAATTTTGGGGCAGGCGCGAGTCGTTGCGATGCTGTCCGTCATGTCGTTGCCATTGACGGTCGCCTGTCTCGAGATCGCATTACGTCTCGGTATGGATCCGCTCGCTGCTTCGATCGCCACAGGTTGTCTCGCGAGTGCATTCTTCATCGCGGTACTCGCTTGGCGTTCGGGAATTCTTCGGCAGCGCGGCTTTGATCGCGTATTTTTGAATCGTGCGGTGAACATGGGGCTCGCCGTGATGGCCGGTCTGCTCGCGAAGTACGTTGCCGATCTCGCGGTTTCCTCGACGTTTCGATGGGGCGTGGATGCGGAAGCGGCAGGACTGTACGGTTTCGCCGTGCGTACCGGCGAACCGTTGATGGCGTTGTTCATCGGTGCGTTCCAAATGGCTTGGGGTGCGCACGTCTACGGTTGGATCGCCGCCGCGTCCGATGGCCGCATCGTCGCGGACTATTCGCGTCGCTCTTGGTGGTTGCTACCGATCGGCCTGCCACTCGGACTTTTGATCGCGATCGTGATCCGCGCGCTCACTGAATCGCCGCCGGAGCTGCTCGGGTTACTACCGTTCGTGTTGATGATTTTGTCGCGCACGCTTGCGTTCGGACTCGCCTCGTCGATGGGGTTCGGTCAAACGATCGAGCGTAATTACCAGCGCGGTATGCGGATCCTGCTGCTCGAATGCGCCACGAGCGCCACTTTGGTGCCCGGCGCTGCTGCGCTTGGCGGTGCGATGGCCGCGGTCACGATCGCGGCGATTCTGCCCTGGATATCGGTCTTTTTATTACGGTGCCATTCGCGGCGGGTGTTGCTCAAGCCGTGAACCGTTCTGCACTCGCATCGGCCCAATAGCTGCGGAACGGTTCTGGAAAACTCTCGGCGTCGAACGACTCGCTACGCAGTGCACCTTTGGTGATTTTGTCGAGCGAGCGTGCAAAAGAAATTCCGCGACCGTTCGCATCGCGCATCATGATATGCGTCGGTCGCAATTGCGACGGGTGCTCGAGGCCCGCAGCACCGACGAGTTCGGCGAGCGAGGCGACGGTCTGTGCGTGAAAACTTTTGACGCGCAGCGATTTATCGGCGACCACCAAAGCTTTTTGTCGTAAAGGGTCTTGCGTCGCAACGCCGGTCGGGCATGCGTCGGTGTGACAGTGCAGCGATTGCAGGCAGCCGACGGCGAACATGAAACCGCGTGCCGAGTTACACCAATCCGCGCCGATCGCGAGGGTACGTGCGAGATCGAACGACGAGATGATTTTGCCGGCGGCACCGATCTTCACGCGCGGCCTCAGTCCGAGTCCGATCAGCGTGTTGTGCACGAGCCGTAGTCCATCGCGCAACGGCATACCGACATGATCACTGAATTCCGCCGGTGCCGCGCCGGTGCCGCCCTCGGCGCCATCGACGACGATGAAATCCGGAACGATGTCGGTTCGGAGCATCGCTTTGGCGATTCCGAACCATTCGGTCGGATGACCGACGCACAGTTTGAAGCCCACCGGCTTACCGCCCGACAACTCGCGCAGTCGGGCGATAAATCGCAGTAATTCGAGGGGCGTCGAAAATTCCGAGTGACTAGCGGGGGAGACGCAGTCGCGACCCATCTCGACGCCACGCGTCGCGGCGATCTCTCGACTGACTTTTGCGGCCGGGAGCACGCCGCCGTGCCCGGGTTTCGCACCTTGCGAAAGTTTAATTTCGATCATCTTCACTTGTGGGTCGGCAGCCTGCGCGGCGAATTTCTCGTCGCTAAAACGCCCATCGGCCGTGCGACAACCGAAGTAACCCGAGCCTATTTCCCATACGAGATCGCCGCCGAACTCACGGTGATAGGGTGAGATCGAGCCTTCGCCCGTGTCGTGCATGAAGCCGCCGAGTGCGGCGCCCTTATTCAATGACCGGATGGCATTGGCCGAGAGCGCACCGAAACTCATGGCCGAGATGTTGAAGATCGAGGCGGAGTAGGGGTGACGGCATTGCGGCCCGCCGATGGTGATGCGCAAGGATTGCGGATCGACGTGCCGCGGTCGATTCGAGTGCAGCAGCCACTCGGCATCCTGGGCGTACATGTTTTTAAGCGTGCCGAAGCCGCGCTTGTCGTTCTGGCCTTTGGCGCGGGCGTAGACCAAGGCGCGCTGATTGCGTGAGAAGGGATACTCGGCTTCGTCGTCCTCGATGAAGTACTGACGGATCTCCGGACGGATGTATTCGAGCATGAAGCGCAAATGCCCGGTGAGCGGATAGTTGCGCAACACCGAGCGGTGCGACTGACGCACGTCGTTCAAGCCGACGGTGAACAACGCCGCGAAAATGATCGCGAGCCACGGCTGCCAGAGGAGCGCGAGCAGCGCGAGGATCGGTGTGGACAGCCAGGGCCAGTAACGCAACTCGGTGTACATCGAACCTTCCTCCGCCATGGGCGTCGAAACTATACGTGGATCTGCCCCGAATGCGCCCATACGGTCGTAAGCCCTGTATAACCGGGGTGCGCCGTATAAAATGGGACAGATTGGGTTGGGTTCGAGGCGTTTTCCGACTCAAGGCGGGGATGCTGCGTCCCGTCGTCGCCGTTCCGCTACACTCGTAGCGGCTAGGTTGGGAGAAAAGCCAAGTGTTCGTAATCGTCGGTTTGGTGATGCTGTTCGGTTGTGTGTTCGGCTTCTACGTGCTGCACCACGGTCCCATGGAGCCGATCATCGAAGCGGCGCCGATCGAGCTCGGCACGATCTTCGGCGCCGGCATCTCGGCGATGTTGATCGGCAACAGCCTCGAGATCATCAAAGGCGTCGGTGGTGGCATCGGCAAAACTTTGAGCGGTCCTGCCTATCACAAGCAGGAGTTCATGGACACGATCTTCCTCGTCGTCAAGCTCTTCAAAGTATTCAAGGCCGAAGGCGCGGTAGCGCTCGAAGCACACATCGAAAATCCGGAAGCGAGCGCGATCTTCGGCGAATACCCGAAGCTCCTCAAAGATCACGCCTTGATCGCGATGATCGCCGATACCATCCGTTTGCTCGTCACGTCCAACCAGCCGCCGAAACCCGAGGCGGTCGAAGATTATTTAAACGTCGCCATCAAGGCGCACCACACCGCCGCTTTGAAGCCGGCCGAAGCGATGGCCGCGCTCGAAGGCGCGTTGCCTGCGCTCGGTATCGTGGCCTGCGTGCTCGGCGTGGTGAAAACGATGGCTGCCATCGATCAGCCGCCGCCGGTGCTCGGTGGCCTCATCGGTAGCGCGCTCGTCGGAACCTTCCTCGGCGTGTTTTTGGCGTACGGCATCGTCGGTCCGTTGTCGCAACGCATGAAGCAGATCGTCGACGAAGAAGGCGAAATTTACCAAGTGGCGAAGTTCGCGCTGGTCGGGCACCTGCAGGGTTATCCCGTGCCGCTGATCATCGAGACGGCGCGCGCGGCGATCAACCACCACTCGCAGCCGACGTTCGCCGAAGTGTTCGACGGTCTGCGTGGCAAGTAATCCGCCCGAAGCACCGCCGGCCGAAGCGCCGGCTGCAGACGCCGCTGCCGCCGCACCGGCGGAGGCGGCTGCTGCGCCACCGGAAGGCGCAGAAGCGCCACCGCAGCTGCCGCCGATCATCATCAAGAAAGTTCAGCCGGACGGCCACGGCGGCGCGCACGGTGGTGCATGGAAAATCGCTCTCGCGGACATGATGACCGCGATGATGGCGTTCTTCTTGCTCATGTGGCTGCTGGGCGCCGCAGCAGCCGATCAACGCAAGAGCATCGCAGAATACTTTCAGCCGACGAATTCACCGAAGGTGGATAAGTCGGGTGGCTCGACGGGATTCTTCGGCGGCCAATCTTTGATCGACCCGAAAGCGCTGCCGCTGCATCTGACGCAGTCCGGCATCATCCAGATTTCCGCACCGGGCCGCGACGAAAACGAAAGCACCCACGAAGATCAGGCGCTGCCGCAGGGCTTGAGCGAGGCCGAACGCCGCAAGATCGCCGCCGAGCAGGACGAGAAGAATTTCGAAAACTTGCAGGCGAAGCTCAAGGCGCAGGTCGCGGGTGACACCAAGACGGCGGATCTACTCTCGTTGGTGAAGTTCGTCAAAGAAAAAGAAGGCTTGCGCATCGAGATCCTCGACAGTGCCGGCTTCTCGATGTTCTCGTCGGGTACCAACTCGCTCGCGCCCGAGGCCAAAGCGTTGATCCAAAAAGTCGGCGAGAGTTTGAAGGGCGTGCCGAACGAGATCGCGGTGCGCGGTCACACTGACAACGTGCAGTTCAAAGCGTCCGGTAACAACAACTGGGCGCTCTCCGCCAATCGTGCCGATGCGACGCGTAAATACTTGAACGATCTCGGGGTCGACGACACGCGTTTCTCGCGTATCGAAGGCGTGGCCGACTCGCAACCGGTGGACCCTGCGCATCCGTCCGATCCGAAGAATCGGCGCATCAGCATCACCGTGCTGTACCGCGATCCCATGAAGGGATCGAAGGGCTAAGGGCTCGATGCGTCGCGCTGTCGTCGTTATGGCGGTCGCATTCGGCGTCGCGATCGCGAGCCCTGCATTCGCCTCATTTCTGGAAGGCTTTCATGCCTTCCAAGAAGGCAAATATTGCAAGGCACTCGAAGAATGGCGCGACGATGCACGCAATGGCAACGGCTCGGCGGCGTTCGGCATGGCCGAACTCTATTCGCGCGGACTATGCGTCAAAGCGGACCAACGACGTGCTAGCGAGTGGTATCTGAAATCTGCGCTCGGTGGGTTCGCGCGTGCGCGCAGCGAACTCGGAGTGCGTTACGCCTATGGCAAGGGCGTCAAAGCCGACGTGTTTCGCTCTTATCTTTGGCTGTCGGCTGCGCGCCTGACCACTGCGAATTGGGACGTCGTGTCTCGCCAAGCGATCGATGCGAATCTCTCGATCATCACGCCGCTCGTGCCCGCCGAAGAGAAGATGCGGGCCGATTCGATTCTGGCGGCGTTCAGCAAAGAATATAAAATGCCGCGCGAGTTCGAAAAACTCGACTAGCCACCGAAGCGCGCGATGACGTGCGTGCAGATCGGAAACGCCTCGCCGTTCGGATTTTGTAGCAACCAGTTCGACCCACGCGCCCAAGCTAAAGCGGCTTCGTTCGCTTCGCTCTTCGGCGACGGATCCGACACGTCGAAACTGCGTGCTTTGGGGTCTTGAGCGGTCGCACAAACTTTCACGCTCACCGTGTCCGCACCGATCGCATCCAGCGATTCTTTGGAGACGAATTCGCTGATGTGACGCATCGGCGGCGTGCGTTGCAGTCGCGCGCGTAACACGGGTTTGGCGTTCTCCTCGGGCGTTGCCTCGGCGACCGCAGGTGTTTCGCCGGGCGCCGAGTCGGCCGCTGCGACCGGCGCGGGCGACGGCGCGGGCGCCGGGGCGGTGCTCGCGTGTGGCGGCGAGGCCGGCGGCAGCGTTGCATGCGCAGGCGCCGCGGCTGGTGTCGCGCTCATCGGCTCGGGCATCGCTGACGAATGGTGATGCTGAATTTTCCAAGTGCCGTTGCGGTAGGTGTAGACGTACGTATAACGCGCGTTCACCTCCTGCGGTTTGCCGTTTTTGTCGAGCAGGAAGAAGGTGTACAGCCCCATGTCGACCGACAGATTGCAGCTGTGGTGCACGTGTCGTTCGTCGATGCGACCGCGCGGGTGTTTTTCGAGGAAGTGATCGAAATAATCTTTGATGAGCGCGGTGTTGGTGCGCGGCTGATTCGACACGGTCGGCAGCAGTACGCCGTCTGACCAATAAAGATCGGCGACTTTGGCCGAGTCGAGTGTCGTCAACGTCAGGTTCCACTTATCGAACAATGCTGCGACGTCAGCGTCCGTGGCGGTCACGCAAGTGGACTTCGCCGCGTCGGCTGCCCAGAGCGGTGTCGCGATCCATAACGACAACAGTGTCGCGATTCGCAAAAACGGATGTTTCATGCCAATGTTCTCCGATGGTTGGGGATGCCGACTCCGATATTAAACACTACGAACTTGCGCTCGCGGGCACACGCCCGGCAAGGCCCGGGTACGTCAGACAGTCGGGTGGACTACGCTGGCACTTTCGGGCTTTCGCCGGCCGCAACCGACACGCGGTCTTTCGCAACTGCGTCGCAGACTGGCTGAACACGTGGCGGCCGCCGACGACCGGCTTGATCTTGGTCGGACCCAGCGGGGGTTGGTGTCTGCCGACCGAATTTTTGGCGCGCTGGGCACACGTGCTCGTGATCGACCTCGATCCGCTCTCGCCATTGTTGCTGCGTCTGCGTCATGGGCTACGCGCAGAGACTCGATGCGCAGACTTCGTCGAAGAGTTGCCGCGCGCGCTCGTCGACTGCCCGACTCACGCCGTGTTGTTCGCCAACTTACTCGGGCAACTCTCGCTCGAGCGCGACGATCACGAGCACGTGCGCGCACGTCTGAAGCATTTGTTGGCACGTCGCCATTGGGCGAGTTTCCACGACCGGTATTCCGCTGATGTCGAACCTGCCCTGGCGATCGCCGCGCGACCGATGTCGGACGCGGCGCCCATGACGCCAACCGTGCTTCAAAGGTTAGCCATGGCACGCGAGTGGGTCGATCACGGCACCGAGCGCGTGTTGCCGCCCGGCGTGTCGCGCGACTATTTTCCTTGGCGCATTGTCGGCCGACGCTTCCATTGGGTCGAGGCTGGCATCGTCAAACCCGAGGATGGATTAGACTTGTCCCATGATGCTTGAACGAAACCTCGCGACTGTTTTGTTGTGCGCTGCGATCGTGGCGTGTTCGCCGACGAATCCCGAATGGGAAAAGGTGCGCAAGCTCGACACACCCGAAGCTTACGCGCAATTCGAAAAACAATTTCCAGCGTCGCAGGAGGCTGCATTGGCGCGCAGTCGTCGCGCTGCGCTTGCGGACGAGCGCGAATGGCGTGGCGCGAATCGCGTCGACACGGCGGAAGCCTATGCAGCCTATATCGCACAGCATCCTCAAGGCGTGTGGGCGGCGCGCGCTCGGGCACGACAAGCCGAATTGATCGCGGCAGCACCGCCGGTACCGACGCCCGCCACGGCTGAAGCCGTCGAAAAAGCGGCGGGGGTTCGTGCGACGGAAGAGCCGAAACCGGCACCCGACAAGCCGCCAGCGCCGGAGAAGACGCCTGCACCAGAGAAGCCACCGGCGACGAAACCGCGGGCTGCGGTCACCTTGCAGCTCGGTGCATTTTCCTCCGCCGAGCGCGCTCAAAAGTCTTGGCGTGAGGCGCAAGGCATCGTTGCGAGTTTGCGTAATTCGAAACCGTTGGTCGTACACGGTTCGGGGTCGAATCTTTATCGTTTGCGCGTCGAGGTCGAATCGCGCGCCGACGGTGAGCGCATCTGCGCCGCGTTACGCAAAGCGGGCGCGTCCTGCATCGAGTTGTAATCGCAAATCTTCGGCAGCGTTATTTGAGCGGCGCGTCGCGCACCAGTCGAACATGGTGACGCATGCCGGGCGGGTTGCGCCCCGAGGCAACGCCCGAGCGGAAGTTCACGCTCCAGTGTTGCGTGCTCGAATACCAACTGGTCGTCGACGACCAAAAACTCGCAGCGGGTGTGTGCGGAAAGGTGCGCGTATCGATCTGCGGTATGCCGCACGGCACGCACAACAACGATTCGAGTTCCTCGCGATTCGGCAAGCGCCAGCGACCACCGAGTTCGTCGCTGGCGAGCGCTGCGGCGCGCGTCGCTTCTTCGTAGGAAAACAGCCGCGGCTCGCCGGCGCAGGTGGTGCCGTTCCAGGTTTGTCCTGCGGCGCAGCGCAACCATTCGATGCCACGGGTCGGATCACGGACCGTGAACTGCGACAGTTGTCGCGGCGTCGGTTCGGTCGCGAAGGTGGGGATGGAGAGCATTGCTGCGCTCAGCAGAATCAAGAACGACGGGCGCACGCGACTGGCCACCAAGCGGTCAAAATAAGCTAGGTTGGAGTATAACGGGATCCCCTATCCTGTCGACTTCATCAATTTGGAAATGCACTCCGGATGAGTTCTCGATGACCACCTTGGCTGGCTTATTGGCGGCGCTCGCGCTTGTCGTCTGGGCGATGGCGAGCGGCGGCTCCGTCACGGCGTTTTTCGATCCGCCGTCGTTGTTGATGGTGGTCGGTGGCACGATCGCCGTCGTTTACGCCCGTCATCCGTGGCCGGAGTTCGTCGCGCATCTGCACGCGGCGGCCGATGCGTTTCGACCGAGTACGCGGCGGCTCGAAAAACTCGCGACCTTGTTGCCCGAACTCGGTTCGATCACGCGTAAGCAAGGCTTGCTCGCGCTCGAAGGTGAAGCTGCTGCGACCTCCGAGGCATTTTTGAGACAAGGCCTGACGTTACTCGCCGACGGCACCGACGAAGCACGGCTCACCGCGCATCTGCGACTCGAGATGGAAACGATCTACAAGCGCAACGCTGCGGTGATTTCCGTTTGGCAGGCGTGGGTCGAGACTGCACCTGCGATGGGTTTGGTCGGTACGTTGATCGGACTCGTGCAAATGCTCGGCAACATGTCTGACCCCAAAGCGATCGGTCCGGCGATGGCGCTAGCATTGCTGACCACGCTGTACGGCGTCGTGCTCGCTAACGTCGTCGCCGCGCCGATCGTCAGCAAGCTGCGCATCGCGAGCGACGAAGAACTCGAATATCTCGAGGCTGTGCTTGCCGGCATGCAGATGATTTCGCGAAACGACAATCCGCGCTTGATCGGCGAAGCGATGCTCGCACGTCTCGGTGCGCCGCATGCATCTGGGCCAACGGCTGCGAGTGGCTCCGCGGCTACACCAGGCGCGTCCACACCGGCGCCTCAAAACTCCGTGGACTCCGCGCGCCACCTGTCATGAACCCTGCTGCGCACTCGGTGCGATTCCCGCCGCTGCGGGCGCGTACGCCGGCGGCGTCGGCCGTGTGGATGACGAGTCTCGCCGACATGATGACACTGCTGTTGTGTCTGTTCGTCTTCATGTTCTCGTTCGCCAATCTCGATGCGCCGAAGTTCGACGATTTCTCGGGCCGAATGCAGAGCGAGTTCGGTACGCGTAAAGATGCCGCGAGCGCGCCGCGCACCGCGCTCGACGATCTGAGTTTTGCACCGTCACCGTCATCCGAATGGCTGCTCGGTGAGGGGCGCGCGGCGAGCGTGAATTCTTTTGACATTGCACGGCGCGAACTCGCGCGCCTACGCAACACGCTGGCGAGCGAACTCGGTGCGGGTGGCGTCGAGTTGGTGTTGACCGGCGGCCGTGTGCGCATCCGATTCGATACCGACGACAGCGCACCGATCGCCGCGCGCTTGATCGCCGCGCAACGCGTCTCGCGCGTGCTGCGCAAAGTGTCCGCGCTCGATCCTGCGCTCGCAGTGCCCGTCAGCATCGTCGGCGCGACGCCCGCGATGCTCGCACTCGCCGACACCACGGACACCGTAACGGGGACGCTCGCGACCGATGTGACGAACGCGAGAGCGAACGGCATCGCGACTCTCGAACGTGCATTTGCCGACGAACTCGCGACCGGCGTGATTCATCTACATCGCGGTGCAGATTCATTGGTGGTTCGGCTGGGTGAGGGCGGCGCGTTCGCCACCGGCGATGCGACGCTGACGCCGTTGGCGCTCGCCGTCATCGACAAAGTCGGTGATCTGGCGCGCGTGCAGTCCGCACGCATCGTCATCGGTGGTCACACCGACGATCAACCGATCAACACACTGCGGTTCAAAGATAACTGGGACTTGTCTGCGGCGCGTGCGATCGCGGTCGTACGCGAACTCGTCACGCGTCGCGGCGTCGATCCGCGACGCATCGAAGCACAGGGCTTTGCCGACACGCGTCCCGTCGTACCGAACGATTCGGCCGCGAACCGCGCGCTCAATCGGCGCATCGAAATCGAAGTGCGGTGGAGTGGTGGTTGAGACTGCTTACTGCAGCAAAGTCTTCAACTTGATCGACCACAACACGATCTGACGACGCTCGGGCGAATCGGGCACGATCGCGAATGTCGGCGCGGCGGTGCTGCCCGCGCCGCGTGGAGTGATCAGGCCGTTCGTGTCGACTTGATGGTCTTCGACTTTGAGATTCGGATCGCCGTTGACGATTCGACTCGTCACGCCGCCGTTCACTTGGCCCATCACCAGCAGCGTTTGCGCATCGAGTTTGGCCAGACCTTCCGCACCCTCAAGTGTCCAGCCGAGCGGCCGCAGTTCGACGAGGCGGGTGCTCGTTACGAGCGTTACGCCGCTCAAGCCAATTTCACTCGGCGTGCCGTACTCGAGTGCGAGGCTGGAGTTCGGGCCGTTGGTGAGGGTTTTGGTATCGATCGCCGTCGCGTTCGACAGATCGAAAATTCTGACGTCCCATACGATAGCGCCCGTTGCGCTGCCGTCTCGATAACGCACCAACGCGAGTATTCGATTCTCGGACAGGGTCTCAAGATCTAAAATTTGATAGCCGAACTCGAAATCTTGCACCGGCACCGCGTATTGTCGGACGACGTTCGTTCGCGGCGCAAAACTCACGAGTCGTACGAGTTTGGCGTTCTTCGCAGTGCGACCGGCAATGTCGAGCGGCGCACCGACGGCGAGCAATACGTCGCCCGACGTCGGACGCATCGCAAGTCCCCCGCAGCCGAGGCCCGCCTGACGCGCCTCGAGTATCGCCGGCAACAACCGATTGACGCCCGGCAAAGATCCGGCCACGCCTTGCGGCCCGATGCGCACGATGGCGCGACCTTGCGCATCGAGTTGCATCAAAAACGGCCCGCGACGGTCGCAGACCCAAGTGGTCCCGTCCGCTGCGATGGTGATTCCCGCGGGATCGAGCCCTTGTTGGTCGAATTCCGGATCGCGCGGCCGCAAAGATTCATAGAGGTTACGGGCGCCATCGCTGCCCGAGGCGCCGAGCGG
>RGUL01000001.1 GCA_010027845.1 Gammaproteobacteria bacterium | reverse complement strand
GAACGTCGTCGTCTTGTTCGAGTTTGTCGATGAGGGCGAGCACTTCGGTCGATTGCGCCTCGGCGAGTTCGACGGGCGCGGTCGGGATGTATTCGTGCTCGGCCGACAGCGGCACGATTTTGCGTGCTTCCAGCGCTTCTTGGACTTTGCCGAAATCTTCGAACGCGCAGCGCACCACGAGTTGTGCTTCGCCTTTTTCGCCGGTGCTCTCGCCCATTTCGTCGAGGCCGTGGTCGATCAAATAAAGTTCGAGGTCGTCTTGATCGATGCCGGTCGGGTCGAGTCGGAACACGCCCATTTTACGGAACATGAACGAGACGCTGCCGCTGGTGCCGAGGTTGCCGCCATTTTTGGAGATGATGTTGCGCACCGTGGCGACGGTGCGGGTCGGGTTGTCGGTGGCGGTTTCGACCAGCAGTGCGACCCCGTGCGGGGCGTACGCTTCGTAAATCACGGTTTCGTAGTTGGTCGCATCGCGACCCGAGGCCCGCTTGATCGCCGCTTCGACTTTGTCCTTGGGCATGTTTACGGCGCGTGCGTTCTGCAACACGCGACGCAGGGTCGGATTCGACTGCGGATCCGGGCCGCCGGATTTCACCGCCATGTTGATGTCTTTGGCGATGCGCGCGAATTGCTTCGCCATGCGGTTCCAGCGGGCGAACATCGTCGCTTTGCGGACTTCGAAAATACGACCCATCGAACGAGGCTCCTGCTTGCAGATGCGCATGTTAACCGGCTGCAGGCGAAGCGGCTATCATGCGCACGGGCTGCAACGGCGCGGCCCGTAGCGGAGAACACCATGAGTGCGACACTCGGCCAACTGTATCGACCCGACCACGACGAACATGCGCGTCAGCGCTTCGTTGGCGTGCTCAAGAGTTTCGCCAACGGCGCGCTCGAGCAGAAGCTCGCCGCGCGATACGAAGCGGAATTACTACCGAAGTTCGTCGCCGCACACGGGCGGGCGCCGCAGAATCGTGACGATGCGCGGCCGCTGTTCGAGTCGGACCCGCTCTATCAACTCTGGGGTTCGTTGGTGTACGCCTCGCAAGGTTTGATGTGGGAGACGGTCGGCGAAACCTGCGAGCGGATCGGACCGGCGTTTGAGGCGCGCGCGACCGCGCTCGGTGCACAGCCGCGGGGTTCGCTGCGACTTGATCCGGCTCTGCAGCCGCCGACGCCGATTGATCGGGTCGAGATCCATCGGCAGCCGGGTGGCTATTTCGCCAGTCGCCACCCCAAAGATTTGCATGCCGCTCTGATTTATTTCGGCACGATCGAGTTGTACCGCGCCGCCAAAGGATTGTCGGCCAACGCGCCGGTCGGCGAGCCCGGTATCGGCCGCTACATCGCGCAGGTGGTGCGCAAGCGATATCCGGATCTCGCGCCGCGCCGCATTCTCGATCTCGGATGTGGTCCGGGAACCGAGACGATTGCACTCAAAGAAGCGTTTCCGGATGCCGAGGTTCACGGCGTGGATTTATCCGCGCCGTTCGTCTCGTTCGCGCACGCGTGGGCGGAGGAGCGCGGCATGGCACTGCATTTCCGGCAAGCCGATGCGCGGCGCACCGGCTACCCCGACGGACATTTCGACCTGATCGTCTCGCACATTTTGTTCCACGAGACTTGGCACGACATCACGCCGGCGATTTTTTCCGAGGCGCGCCGGCTGCTCGCGCCGGGTGGCGTATTTTTGAACGCCGACGTGCCTTATCAGCCGGCGCGGATGCCCATGAACAAACAAGTTACTAACGATTGGCAGGTGCGTAATAACGGCGAGCCGTTCTGGACCGGGTTCGCCGACACGGATGTCGCAGCGGCACTCGCGCGCGCGGGATTCGCGCCGGAGCGAATCGTCGCCGATTACGAACCACTCGGCGCGGGTCACTACTTTTTCTTCGGTGGACGCGCGCCATGACGATCAGCAAAACCTCGGGCCCCGATCAGCCCTTGCGTGCTGCCGACGTGTCGCAACTCGTGGCGGTGGCGATGCGGCTTGCGATGGAAGTCGGTACCTTGCGCGAACGCTTGGCGACGCACGAAGCGTTGCTCGCGAAGCACGGCTTACTCGACGCGAGCACCGTCGATGCATATTTGCCGTCGCCCGCTGAGGCTGCCGCCCGCGCCGCTGCCGATCGTGCGCTCATCGAGGCGTTGGCGCGCGACATCGAACCCGCTGCGCGCTGAGGTTAGCGATCGGTCAGTGCCGCGATCGCTGCCGTCGGGCCGCGATTCACGGCGATCGCTTGCATTTGGCAATAGCGAGCGATGCCGGCAGCGCCCATGCGTGAGCGACCGAGACCAGAGTAGCGAAATCCTTCCCACTCGAAATCGGAGACGTAACTGGACATCGAGACGTCGTCGATGCTGACGAACCCCGCATCGAATCGACGAGCGATCGCGAGTGCGGTGTCCTCGTCGCCGGCGAAAACGTTCGCCGACAGTCCGTAATCGGAATCGTTGGCGAGTGCGATCGCTTCGTCGAGCGTATCGAAAGCCATGATCGGCATCACCGGGCCAAAAGTTTCCTCGCGCATCACGCGCATCGTGTGATCGACGCCGGTGAGTAACGTGGGCTCACACCAAAAACCACCGCGTTCGACGATGCGCCCACCGTGCTCGACCGTTGCGCCGCGCGCGACGGCGTCGGCGATGTGCTCGCGCACGATCTCTGCTTGCCGCGCCATGATGAAGGGGCCGATATGCCCGTGCGGATCGTCGACGGTGAGCTTGACGTCGGGTAGTGCCGCACGCAGCAGCGCGACAAGTTTCGGCTGCACGCGACGATCGACGTACACGCGTTCGAGAGACTGGCAGGCTTGGCCCGTCGCGAGCACTGAGCCACGCAGCACGGCGGTTGCGGCGCGTTCGACGTTCGCGTCGTGCGTGATGATTACCGCATCTTTGCCACCGAGCTCCAAAAAAGCGGGAATGAAACGGCGCGCGGCTTGTTCGGCGACCAGTCGGCCGGTGCGCACACTGCCGGTGCAGACGACGGCATCGACTTGGTCGACGAGCGCGGCGCCGGTGGTGCCGGGGCCGCGGACGACGCGAAACACCGCCGCCAATTCCGGCACCCGACCAAAGATTTCGAGCAGCGGCTCGATGTAGCGCGGGGTGACTTCGCTCGGCTTCAAGATCACGCCGCAGCCGGCCGCTAGCGCGGGAATGGTGTCGATCATCGACAGCACGATCGGAAAATTCCAGGGCGCGATTACACCGACGAGCGGATACGGCACGAGTCGTTGGCGACCGAACACGCCGGGCGCCATGGCGGCCTGCCAGGGCGTTTCGGCGAGCACTTGCGGTGCGTGGTGTAGCGCACTGGCGATCATGCCGTGCACCGAGCCGACTTCGATGTGCGCGATGCGCTCCCGACCGGTATCGCGCGCTAGCGCGCGTTGCAGCGCTGCGCCGTGGGCGGTGAACGCATCGCCGAGCGCGCGCAGTGCGGCGAGGCGGCCCTCGACGCCTAACGCTAACCAGCGCGGTTGTGCGGCGCGCACGGCGGCGGCGGCCGCAGCGACCTCGGCCGGACCGTCGACCGCGAACGCATAGTCTTCGCTACCGGTGCGCGGATCGCGCGCCCGCATGATGATTTCGGCCACGAAAACCCCCTTGCGAACGAACCATAGGTGCCGGCGGCAGTCTACACTTGGCGTTCGCAAAACACGTGGAATTCCCGCTCATGCAATTGCCTTCGTTGCTGCGTAATAAGATCGTTTGGGCGATCGGTGCACTGCTCGTCGTCTTGCTCGTCTGGCGTTGGACGTCCGCGGGCGATGCGACGCCGAAATTCTCCACCGAAGCGACGGGGCGCGGAGAGGTAGTCGCGCGCGTGAGCGCCTCCGGCACGTTGTCGGCGCTCGTCACCGTCGACGTCGGCAGCCAAGTGTCCGGACGCATCCAAGCGCTGTACGTCGATTTCAATTCGATCGTCAAAAAAGGCGATCACGTTGCAAAGATCGATCCTGCGATCTACGAAGCCGCCGCTGCGCAAGCGCGCGCGAACGTGATCGCCGCGCGCGGTAACTTGCAGCGTCTGCAGGTACAGGCCGAAGAAGCCAAGCGCCTCGCGCGTCGCTCGGAACAACTTTTCGAACAACGCATCGTCGCCGAGAACGATCGCGACACGACGCGCGCGAACGCGCGTGCCGCCGAGGCCGCAGCCGTGCAAGCCGAAGGTCAGCTCGCGCAGGCCGCTGCGGCGCTGCGCCAAGCGGAAACGAATCTGCGCTACACCGACATCATCGCGCCGACCGACGGCATCGTGATCTCGCGTGCGGTGAACGTCGGACAAACCGTAGCGGCGACCATGCAAGCGCCCATCATCTTCACCATCGCGCAAGATTTGCGCGCGATGCAGGTTCACACGAGCGTCGCGGAATCGGACATCGGCCGTTTGAAAGTCGGCATGGAAGCGACGTTCACCGTCGATGCCTATCCGTCCGAGCGTTTTCGTGGTCGCATCAACATGATTCGCAATGCCGCGCAAGTCGTGCAAAACGTCGTCACTTATGACGCGGTGATCGAAGTCGCGAATCCCGAATTGAAACTCAAACCCGGCATGACTGCGACGGTATCGGTGATCGCCGACCGCCGCGCCGACGTGTTGCGAGTGCCGAATGCGGCGCTGCGCTTCCGACCCGATTTCGGTGCCGCGGCCGCGCCCGCTGCGGTGGACGAACCGGGCACGCGCAGCGTTTACGTGCTCGTCAAAGGTAAGCCGGAACGTCGTAGCGTGCGCATCGGTCTCGCCGATACGCGCTACACGGAAATCGTGGGTGGCGATTTGAAGGTTGGCGAGCCGGTGATCATGGGCGCCGAGACCGCCGGCTCGGCGACCCGTGGCAGTGGTCGCGGCGGTCCGCCGCGCATGATGTAACGCGACGCGCACGGCCCATGGCGCTCCTCGAATTACAGGGAATCGGTAAGGTCTATCAATCCGGCGATACGGAATTCGCCGCCTTGCGCGGTGTCGATCTCAATATCGAGCGCGGCGAGTTCGTCGCGGTGACCGGTTCTTCCGGCTCGGGTAAGTCGACCTTGATGAATATTTTGGGTTGTCTTGATTCGCCGAGTTCGGGCACCTACCGCATCGACGGGCGCGACGTGTCGCAGCTGTCGCGTATCGAGCTCGCGGCGATCCGCAATCAATTCATCGGCTTCATTTTCCAAAGTTTCAATTTGCTCGCGCGCACCTCGGCGGCCGAGAACGTCGAATTGCCCTTGATCTACGCCGGCGTCGCGCCGGCAGAGCGGCGCCGGCGGGCGCTCGAGGCACTCGAGCGGGTGGGCCTCGCGCACCGTGCGCGGCATCAGCCCTCGCAGCTCTCGGGTGGTCAACAACAGCGTGTGGCGATCGCGCGTGCGCTCGTGACGCGCCCGCCGCTGATTTTAGCCGACGAGCCGACCGGTAATCTCGACTCGGTGACCAGCATCGAGATCATGAACTTTCTCAAAGAATTGCGGGACACGGGCATCACGGTGGTGTTCGTCACGCACGAGCACGACATCGCGGCGTTCGCCGCGCGCGAACTCGCCCTCAAAGATGGTGCGATCGTTCGCGATGAGCGACGAGCTGGGGGCAAGGCAGCATGATTCCGACCACCGAAACGTTACGCATGGCGCTGCGCGCGCTACGGCGCAACACGTTGCGTTCGATCTTGACGGCGCTCGGCATCATCATCGGGGTCGCCGCGGTGGTGGCGATGGTCAGCATCGGCGAAGGGGCGAAGGGGCGTATCCGCACGCAAATCGAAGGCGCGGGTACCAACGTGATTTTGGTGTTCTCGGGCTCGAGTAATTCCGGTGGTATGCGTGGCGGCATGGGCTCTCAGCCGACGATCACTTGGGACGACGTGCGCGCGATGCAGACCGAATTACCGGCCGTGCGCGCGGTCGCTCCGTTGACCCGTACGATGACGCAGGCGATTTCCGAGACTCAAACTTGGACCACGACCGTCTACGGCACGACGCCCGACTATTTCGTCATTCGTAATTGGGATTTGGCGGTGGGCGCCGGCCTGTCGGCCTCGGATGTCGCCGGTGCCACCAAGAACGTCGTCATCGGACGCACCGTGGCCGACAAACTATTCGGCGTCGGCG
This sequence comes from Gammaproteobacteria bacterium, assembly GCA_010027845.1. Taxonomy (GTDB): domain Bacteria; phylum Pseudomonadota; class Gammaproteobacteria; order Steroidobacterales; family Steroidobacteraceae; genus UBA964. The sequence goes on along the minus strand of RGUL01000001.1, from coordinate 158,586 downwards.
TAGATCCGCTCGGGCAGGTGATCCGCATTCGAAACGCACCGTATAGCGTCATCGGCGTGCTCGCCAAAAAAGGCCAAGGCGGTATGGGCGACGATCAGGACGATGCGATCTTCGTGCCGGTGACGGCCTTTCAAGCACGCATCCAAGGCGGGCTCGGGCAATACGTCCGTGGCCCCGTGTACGTGAGTGCGATGACGAGCGAGGCGATCGAACCAGCCCGCGCGCAGATCGCGAGTTTGTTGCGCGAGCGTCATCGACTCGCGGCCGACGCCGAAGACGATTTCAGTACGACGACCATGGCCGAGATGACCGGCATCTTCACGAGCGCAATGAGCACGCTCACCAATCTTTTGGCGGCGATCGCGTTGGTATCGCTGGTCGTCGGTGGCATCGGTGTGATGAACATCATGCTGGTGTCGGTCACGGAGCGCACGCGCGAGATCGGTATACGCATGGCAGTCGGCGCGCAACCGAGCGACATCATGCGCCAATTTTTGATCGAATCTTTGACGCTGGCGGCGATCGGCGGTGCGATCGGCGTGCTGCTCGGACTCGGCATTGCGAATCTCGTTGCGGCTGCGTTCGGCTGGTCGATGCTCGCGCGCACCGACATCATCCTGATGGCACTCGGCGTGAGTGCGGGTGTCGGGGTGGTGTTCGGTCTGTATCCGGCACTCAAAGCCTCGCGCCTCGATCCCATTGCGGCGCTGCGCTACGAATGATTCGTTACAATCGATCTGGCTCAACACGTTTCGGGGGTCCACCATGGAATTCGATTTGAAGCAACGCGGTCGCGCCTCGATGCATTTCCTCTCCGATCTAGCGGTCGCGACCGGCCCGTTACGCAAGCAGGTCGATGCGGATATGCTGGCGCGCGGTCTCGATGAGTCGACGCTCGCCGACGATCTCGACGAGCGGTTGCTGCAGGTCGACGCGGCGCTCGCCGACTCGCCCGCGGCCGCGGCCTTAGCGATGCTCGGCGAATACAGCGGCGTGAATCACGGGCGCGTCGCCGCTGCAGCGTTCGCCGAAATCGAAGCGGAGTTGCTGCCGCGCTTGAAGGCGCTCGAGCAAGGCCCCACCACCATCGAGCCGCTGCCGGGTGAAGCGCGACCCGACTATTTCGACCGTGCTTGGATTCATCGCACGACCGGCGGTTGGGACGGTCACCCCTATCAAGGCTTCGTGCACGGCGAACTCATCCATCGGCACTACGTGGCGCGTAACTATCCTGGCGACATCTACGCGCAGCGGCGCGAGATTCTGTCGGTGCTGCCGCGGCGCGACTATCGGAAAATTTTCGAGATCGGTACGAGCAGTGGTAACTACACGCTGCAGATCGCCCGCACGTTTCCCGAGGCGGAACTTTGGGGCTGCGATCCGTCGCCGCGCATGCTCGAGCACGCGCAACGCATCGCCAATGAGAACGAACTGCGGTGGCGGTTGTTCGTCGGCTCCGGTGAGAAAACGGGCTTCGAGTCGGAGGGCTTTGATCTCGTCACCTCGTACATCGTGTTGCACGAGATTCCGGCCGAGGCGACTAAGGCGCAGTTGCGCGAGGCGTTCCGCTTGTTGCGCCCGAACGGCGACGTGCTGTTCACCGACGTCACGCGCTACGCCGCGCTCGACAAAAAGGGCGTGCGTTGGGCGGAATACACTGCAGTGAACGGCGGCGAGCCCTTTTGGCGTGAGGCCGCGAGTCTCGATCTTGCGGCGGCTGCGCGCGAGGCGGGTTTCGTCGACGTGCGTTCGGAAGGTTTTCGCGGTGGCATCTATCCATGGTTCGTCTATGGCAGGAAGCCGGCATGAGTCTCGATCTCACGCCCAACGACACGGCTATTCGCAACGATCGCGCGGCACAGCTCGCGCTGATGCTGGCGCGCGAATTGTGGGTGGTCAAAGATCGCTTGATGGTGCTCGAAGCGGTGCTGGCAGCGGATGGCCAATTACGCGAAAAAGTCGACCGTCACCAACCGCAGGGTGCCGAGAAGGCCGCGATCGACGCCGAGCGGGCGCGTTTCATCGCCGAGGTCATGGCGGCGCTGCAGGCTCCGGGCGACCGTCCATAAGCGCGGCGCGTTCGGCGCGTTTGGTCAGCACGATGATGGCGATGCGTCGGTTCACGGCGTTGCGTGCGTTCGCTTTGTCGAACAATACGCTCGACGACAAACCGACGACGCGGGTCACTTTGTCTTCGGCGAGACCGCCGGCGAGCAAGGCACGCCGCGCAGCGTTGGCGCGATCGGCCGACAATTCCCAGTTGCCGTAATCGGCACCGGCGTTGCCCGAGTAGGGGGTGGTGTCGGTGTGGCCGCTGATGCTGACGCGATTCGGCACGGTGTTCAGATACCGGCCAACCTCGCGCAGAATCGCGCTCGTGTAATCTTTGAGACGGCTGCTGCCAAGATCGAACATCGGTCGGTTTTGACTATCGACGATTTGCAGTCGTAGACCGTCCGGTGTGATGTCGAGCAGCAGCTGATCTTTGAAGGGCTTGAGCGCTTGGCTGCGATCGACGGCTTGTCGTAATTCTTCGAGCAGCGATTCGAGTTGTCGACGTTCGGCGGCATCGACGGGTTCGGCGCTGCGGCGGGCGTCGAGACCGCCGCGCAGATCGATCGGGTTCGCACTCGCCCCACCAGGTCCGCTCTGGCCCGGCGCGGCTTTCGGTGCGGTGCCGTTCTCGAGGCTGGGGTTGCGAAAATATTCGAAGATCGCTGCGCGCTGATCCGGATTGACCGCCGCCAGTAACCACATCACCAAAAAAAACGCCATCATCGCCGTGACGAAATCGGCGTAGGCGACTTTCCACGCGCCACCGTGGTGTCCACCGGCGACGATCTTCTTGCGCTTGATGATGATCGGTCGCGGCTTGGTATCTTTTTTCGCAGGCGGCGTCATCGGTATTCGCTCACGCCTTGGGCTTGTTCTTCAAATGTTCTTCGAGCGCCGTGAAACTCGGTCGTACGTCGCTGAAGAGCAGTTTGCGAGCGAACTCGACGGCGACTTGTGGCGAGTAGCCGCGCACGCTCGCGACCAAGGCCATCTTCACCACCTCGAAGGCTTTGCCTTCCTCGTGTGCGCGTGCTTCCATCGCCGCGGCGATCGGCCCGACGAACCCGTAGGCGATCAAAATTCCCAAAAACGTACCGACTAACGCCGCGCCGACTTTGTGACCGATGGCCGCACTGCTCGCGCCCTCGATGGTCGACATGGTATTCACGATGCCGAGGACTGCGGCCACGATGCCGAAGCCGGGCAGGGCGTCGGCGACTTTTTGCACGGCATGCGCGGGCTCGGCGGCCTCTTTGTGGTGGGTGTCGAGTTCGTACTCCAACAAACTCTCGAGTTCGTTCGGATCGAGGTTGCCGCCGACCATCAGACGCAGGCAGTCGGTGATGAACTCCATCATGTGCTGGTCGGCGACTACCGCAGGGTATTTGCCGAAGATCGGGCTCGCGCTCGGATTCTCGACGTCGGCTTCGATGGCGAGCATGCCTTCTTTGCGCGCGCGCACCAGTAGATCGAAGACGAGATTCAGGAGATCGACGTAGCTATTGCGGTCGTAATGCGGTTTTTTGAAGAGCGCGAGCGCGTTGATGAACGCGGCTTTGACGACCTTGAGGGGGTTGCTGGTGATGAAGGCGCCGAAAGCCGCGCCCACGATGACGATAATTTCCGACGGATGCCACAACAAGAGCAGATTGCCGCCGGCCATCAAGAAGCCGCCGACCACGCAGACGAGCACGACGACCGATCCAGCCATGGCGATCATGGGTTCTGTATCGGCGGACCGGCGTTCTGCTTGAGGCGAGCGCGAGCAGCGGCCACAATGCCAATCCACCAACCTCGGGAGTCGCGATGTTCGACCTTGCCATCTATCTCTCGGCGCTGCCGGTGCTCGCGGCGGTCGCAGCCCTGGGCTGGCTCGTCTCGCTGGTGCGGCGCAACGTCGACGTCGTCGATAGCCTCTGGTCGCTGTTGTTCTTGATCGCGCTGGTCGTCTATTGGCGATTGTCGCCTGTGCAGGGCGAGCGCGGACTGTTGCTGCTCGCGATGGTGGGCGCGTGGGCGCTACGACTCTGCATCTACATCACGGCGCGTAACTGGGGGCACGAAGAAGACCGCCGCTATCAAGCGATCCGTCGTCGCAACGATCCGGGTTTCGCCTTCAAAAGTTTATATCTCGTATTTTTGTTCCAGGCCTTGCTCGCGTGGGTGATCTCTTTGCCCTTGCTCGGTGCGACGCTCGCCGACGTGCCGCTCGGTCCGCTCGATTATCTCGGTGCGGCCCTATGGTTGATCGGATTCACTTTCGAAGCGGGCGGCGATTGGCAGCTCGCGCGCTTCAAGCGCGACCCGGCGAACGCGGGCAAGGTGATGGACCGCGGTTTTTGGCGTTACACGCGCCATCCGAACTATTTCGGCGACTTCGCCGTTTGGTGGGGCTTTTATGCGATCGCGCTATCGGCGGGTGCATGGTGGAGTTTCGTCGGCCCGGCGTTCATGAGCTTTTTATTGCTGCGGGTGTCGGGCGTGCGGCTGCTCGAGCGCGATATCGGTCAGCGTCGACCGGAATACGCTGAATACGTGCGGCGCACCAACGCGTTTTTTCCTGGGCCACCGAGGGCCTGAGGGCTCACTCCGCTTCGCGCGAGGCGCGACGGCGTTCGTGCTCTTTCAAGAAGCGTTTACGCAGTCGGATCGATTGCGGCGTCACTTCGACGAGTTCGTCGTCGTCGATGAACTCGACCGCGTATTCGAGCGTGAGCGGAATCGGCGGCGTGAGTAACAGCGCATCGTCCTTGCCGGCCGCTCGCACGTTGCTGAGTTTCTTCTCGCGGATCGGATTCACGACGAGGTCATTGTCGCGGCTGTGTATGCCGATGACCATGCCTTCGTAAACTTTGGTGCCGTGCTCGACGAACAGACGGCCGCGCTCTTGTAGCGTGAAGAGCGAGTAGGCGACTGCTTCACCTTGTTCGTTGCTGATCAGCACGCCGTTGTGGCGGCCGGGGATTTCACCTTTGACGACGTCATAGCCGTCGAAGATGTGACTCATGAGGCCCGTGCCGCGGGTCATGGTCAAAAATTCACCTTGGAAGCCGATCAAACCGCGCGCGGGAATTCGATATTCGAGGCGTACTCGGCCTTGGCCACGACCGCTCGGGTCGCCTTCGACCACCATGTCGAGCAATTCACCACGGCGTGTACCGAGCTCGGACATGACGCCGCCTTGATAAGCCTCGTCGATGTCGATGGTGAGTGCTTCGAACGGCTCTTGGATCACACCGTCGATTTCGCGCTTCAGCACTTGCGGTTTGCCGACGGCGAGTTCGTAGCCTTCGCGCCGCATGTTTTCGACCAAAATGGTCAAGTGCAATTCGCCACGACCCGAAACGCGGAACACGTCGGCATCGGCCGTGTCTTCGACGCGCAGCGCGACGTTGCTTTGCAGTTCGCGCGCCAAGCGATCACGAATTTGGCGGCTGGTGACGAACTTGCCTTCTTTGCCGGCGAACGGCGAGGTGTTCACTTGGAACGTCATCGACAAGGTCGGTTCGTCGACTTCGATCGGCGGTAAGCCCTCGGCACGCTCGGGGTCGCAAATCGTCAAGCCGATGTTCACTTCGTCGATACCCGTCACGGCGACGATGTCACCGGCGGAGGCTTCTTCGACGGGCACGCGTTCCAGACCGCGGAAGCTGAGTACTTGGCCGATCTTGCCGACACCACGCTCTGCATCGCCGTGGCGCAGGGCGACCGTGCGTCCGGTGCGCAGGGTGCCGCGACGAATGCGGCCGATGCCGATGCGGCCGACGTAGGAGTTGTAGTCGAGTTGCGAAATCTGCAATTGCAGCGGCGCGTCGATCTCGGTCGGCGGCGGCGGCACGAATTCTAAGATTGCGCGGAACAGCGCCTGCATGTCGGTGGCGGGCTGCGCGAGATCGGTCGTCGCCCAGCCTTGCAAGGCCGAGGCATAGACGATCGGGAAGTCGAGCTGCGCGTCGGTGGCGCCGAGTTTGTCGAACAGTTCGAACGTGCGGTCGATCACCCAATCGGGTCGCGATCCCGGTCGATCGACTTTATTGATCACGACGATCGCTTTGTGACCCATCGCCAACGCTTTGCGCGTCACGAAACGCGTCTGCGGCATCGGGCCCTCGACCGCATCGACCAGCAGCAACACGCCATCGACCATCGACAGCACGCGCTCGACTTCACCACCGAAATCGGCGTGGCCCGGTGTGTCGACGATGTTGATGCGCGTCTCGCCGAATTCGATTGCGCAATTCTTGGCCAAAATGGTGATGCCGCGCTCACGTTCGAGTGCGTTCGAGTCCATGATGCGTTCGCCTACGCGCTCGTGGGCGGCGAAGGTTCCCGATTGTTTCAACAAGCAGTCGACCAAGGTGGTCTTGCCATGATCGACGTGCGCGATGATGGCGATATTGCGGCGCTCAGCAGATCAAATATCGTCAAGGCGCGTACACCGTGCTCGGCGCTCAAATCGGCATGATGGGTGCCATGGCGTCCGGCAAAGCGCCGTACGACGCGGCGGCGTTTAAGGTCGCTGCCGAGCGCGCCGCGTTCATGTCGACGGTGGTACCCGACGTATTTCCGGCGGGCTCCGACGTCGGCAATACCAAGGCCAAGTCGGAAATTTGGAAGAACCAGCCCGAGTTTCAAAAGTTGCTCGGCGATCTGCGCGACAAGACCGCAGCGTTGGCGGCGGCGACTAAGACCGCGACCAGCCTTGATGCGTTGAAGCCGGCGTTCGGTGCGGCGACGCAAACCTGCAAGGCCTGTCACGACAAATACAAGGCGGACTGACCGCGCGTGTTGCGCGGTTCGATCGAGCACTCGGGCTCGAACATTAATTACACGGTGTCGGGGCGTAATCACGCCCCGGCACTCGTGTTGTTGCATCCGTTAGGCGCAAGCAGCGCCGTATTCGACGCCGAGCTCGAATACTTCGAACGGTTCTTTCGGGTGATTCGTTGCGACATGCCCGGCCACGGTGGTTCGAGTGTGCCGTCGCAAGCGCCGCGCGTGCGCACGATTGCCGATCTCGCCGGCGACGTGTGTGCCGTGCTCGATGCGCAGGGCGTGCCGCGCGCACATTGGTGCGGGGTGTCGATCGGCGGCATGATCGCGCTGCACGTGGCGGCGCACGCGCCGCAACGCGTGTTCCGTTTGGTGCCGGCGAATACGGCCGCATACATGGGGCCACCCGAAAGTTGGGACGAGCGCATCGCTAAAGTTCGCGCCGATGGCATGCAGGGTATCGTCGCGGGTGTCGCCGCACGTTGGTTCACGCCTGAGTTCGTCGTGCGACAACCGGAGCTCGTCGAGCGCATCGTCGAGCTCGTGCGCGGCACCGACCCGCGCGGCTATCTCGAGGCCTGCGCCGCGATTCGCGATATGGACTTGCGATCGTCGCTCGCCGCCGTGCAAGCGCCGACGTTGTTGATCGCCGGCGCCCGCGACGTTTCGACCCCGCCCGAGCGCGCCGAGGAAATTCGGGCGTCGATCGTCGGCGCCGATCTTGCCGTGCTCGACGCCGGACACCTCGCGTGTGTCGAACTCGCCAAAGAATTCGCGGTGACGGTCACTGAATTTTTGCGGGAATGATCGATTACGTACCGCTTTGGGTCGGTGGCGCGATCCGCGGTCGCGTCAGACGTGATTTGATCGACATCGTCGCAGCATGCCCGGGTATCGAGCGTGTCGACCCCGGTCTGCGGTTGCGCGATGCTGGCTACTCGCGACAACGTCGCAGTCGTGCGCTGCAAGCCGTCGCCCTGCAGTTACGACTCGCCGGCGTGATCGCCGATTGGCGCAACGAATCTTGCGCGGTGCTCGACGAACACGGTGTGGAGCTCGCGCGCTTCGAGCGCGGTGCGTTCCGCACGCTCGGCATCCAAAAGCGTGCGGTGCACGTCACCGGTTGGCGCGAGGACGGGACGTTGTGGATCGCGCGTCGCAGCGCACTCAAACACGCTGACCCCGGCAAACTCGACAACCTCGCGGCCGGTGGCGTGGTGGCGGGCGAATCACCACGTCGCTCGGCGATTCGTGAACTTTGGGAAGAGGCCGGCGTGCCGACGGCCTTGTCGCGACACGTCGACTTTCCGGGCATGGTGATCCGCTCGGTGCGCGAGACGCGCTTCGGCATCCACGACGAGCTGGTGATCGCTGCGGATATTTCATTGCCGAACTCTTTTCAGCCCGTCGGTCGTGACGGTGAGGTCGAAGAATTTCTTTGTCTAACGCGCGCGGAGGTCGAAGCGGCGTTGGCGCGTGACGAATTTACGGTCGAGGCGGCGTTGGCGACTCGTGAGTCACTCGAGCGGCGAGGTGCGTGAGCGCGTCACCGGTGACGCGATGCAGGACCCATTCGGATTTGGCGGTCGCACCAAGTCCGGCATAAAACTCCAGCGCCGGCGTATTCCAATCGAGTACCTGCCATTCGAGGCGAGCGAGATGTTCGCGCTCGCAACGTGCGGCGAGATCGAGTAGCAGCGCGCGGCCGATGCCACGGCCGCGATACTCGGGTAGCACGAACAAATCTTCGAGGTGGATGCCGTGTCGGCCGCGGAAGGTCGAAAAATTGTAGAACCAAAGCGCGAGCCCGACGGCGCGCTGCGGCTCGTTCGCCGCCTGCCATTCGGCGAGCGTGCAAAAGACTCGCGGTTGCTGGCCGAACAAGGCAGCGGTGAAGCCTGCGGTGTCGGCATCGACTTCGTGGGCGAGACGCTCGTAATCGGCGAGCGCGCGCACGAGCTGCAGGATGGTGTCGACGTCGTCCGGTCGTGCCGAGCGCAGGGTGAGCATGCCGCCTCCGTTATAATTCTGCGAAGATTCGCACATTCGAGCACCAGGGAGCGACGGAATCATGCAGATCGCGGGCAAGACGGTGATCATCACCGGTGGCGGCAGGGGTATCGGGCGCGAGATGGCCAAGGAATTCGCGGCCCGCGGTGCCAACATTGCGCTGTTCGATCTCAATCAAGCCGACCTCGACGCGGCGAGCGCGGAATGCCGCGCCGCGGGGGTGCAGGCGCGCGGCTATCTCGCGAACGTGACCCAAGAGGCGACGGTGATCGCGGCGATGGATGCGGTCGTCGCTGACTTCGGTGGCATCGATGTGTTGGTGAATAACGCCGGTATCGTCAAAGATGGCTTGTTGATCAAAGTTAAAGATGGCGCCGTGGTCGGCAAGATGACGCTCGATCAATGGCAGGCGGTGATCGACATCAATCTCACCGGTGTATTTCTTTGTGGTCGCGAAGCCGCCGAACGCATGGTGCGGCGCGGGCAGGGCGGCGTCATCATCAACATCTCGAGCATTTCGCGTTACGGCAATGCGGGGCAGAGTAATTACGTCGCGGCCAAAGCCGGCATCGCTGCTATGGCCGAAACCTGGGCCAAAGAATTGGCACGATACGGCATCCGCACCGGTTCGATCGCCCCCGGCTATACCCGCACCGACATTCTCGCGGCGATGCGTCCGGAAATTCTGGAAAAGCTCACGGCGCAGATTCCCCTGCGCAGACTCGGTGACGTGTCGGAAATCGCGCTCGCGGCGTTGTTCATCGTCGAGAACGATTTTTTCACCGGACGTTGCATCGACGTCGACGGCGGTATGCGCGTCTAGTCGCTCGGCGCGTGAGTCGCCGTCGGTGCGCGCCGCGCTGCCTGCAAAAGTTCTAGCGGCGCGGTGAGCGAGCGGTCGTCTTCGGCATCGTCGGCCGCTGCGCCATAACCCCAAGTCGCGGCAAAAAAACGCAGCGCGTTGGTCTCTGCCGAGCGTCGGTCTTCGGCCGAATCGCCGACCATCCAAGTGGTCGCTGCAGGCAAACGTTCGCGGCGCAGCACTTCGGCGACCAAGTGCGGTTTGTTCGGTGCGGCGGGCTCGAGTGCATCGAGGGCGTAAATGCCGGCGAACCATGCGGTCCAACCGAGATGATCGAGTATGCGGCGCGTGGCGGCGAGTCTTTTGTTGGTGACGATGTGTAGCGCGATGCCCTGTGTCTGCAGGCCCTGCAGCATCTCGGGCACGCCGGCATAAACTTCCGTGCGTGTGTAGCCGCGCGTGTCGTAATCGTCGCGAAACGCTTGCGCCAAAATATCGAGCAGCGCCGCATCGTCGCTGCCGGTGAGCGTCGCTAGCGTCTTGCGGAGCGGTGGGCCGATGAGCGCGCGGTCTAGCGTCACGACCGGCGTCACGTTCGAACGTTTTAATGCGTGATCGAGCGACGCGAGCACGCTCGCAGCGGAATCGATCAGAGTGCCGTCGAAATCGAACAGGATGGCGCGTGGCGACATCGTCAGCCGGTTCCCGGGCCGTCCGTGAATTGCAGCGCAGCGAGCCGTGCGTAAAGCGGATTATTCGCCACCAATTCTTCGTGACTGCCGATGGCGACGATGCGACCGTGATCCATCACGACGATGCGATCGGCTTTGAGTACGGTCGCCAAACGGTGCGCGATGATGATCGTCGTGCGATCGGTCATGAGCGTTTCGAGTGCGCCTTGTACGACGCGTTCGCTCTCGGCATCGAGTGCGCTGGTCGCTTCGTCGAGCAACAACAACGGCGGATTTTTGAGGATCGCCCGGGCGATCGCGATTCGTTGCCGTTGACCGCCCGACAAGCGCGTGCCGCGCTCGCCCAAGAACGTGTCGTAGCCGTCGGGTAACTTGCGGATGAATTCGTCGGCGAACGCCGCGCGGGCAGCAGCTTCCACTTCGGCGTCGCTCGCATCGGGGCGCCCGTAACGAATGTTCTCGCGCGCGCTCGTGCCGAAGAGCACGGTGTCCTGCGGTACGAGGCCGATGCGGCGTCGCACCGCTTGCGGATCGGCGTGCGCGAGATCGACACCGTCGAGCAACACGCGGCCCTGTTGCGGATCGTAAAAACGCAGCAGCAATTGGAAGGTCGTGCTTTTGCCCGCCCCGGAGGGGCCGACGAAGGCGACGGTTTCGCCGGGTTCGATGTCGAGCGTGAACGCATCGAGGGCCGGTGTGTCGGGACGCGAGGGATAGTTGAAGCGCACGGCTTCGAAGCGCACGTGTCCGGCGACCTTGCCGGCGCCGGCGTTCGGTAGCGGTACGGGGGAGGCGGGTGCGACGATCGCCGGCGTCGCGCGTTGTAGTTCGACGAGGCGCTCCATCGCGCCGGCGGCGCGTTGCACTTCGCTCCACATCTCGCTGAGCGAGGCCGCAGCGATGCCGGCGTAGACCGCGAGTAACAGGAACTGACCGAGTTCGCCGCCGGTCATCTGCCCGGCGAGCACTTGGTGTGCGCCGAACCACAGCACGAGCGTGAGCGCGCCGAACACCAACATCGTCGAGAGCGCGGTGAGCCACGCGCGCACGCGCGTGCGGACCACGGCGACGTCGAAGGAGTCTTGCACGGCGGCCGCATAGCGTTTGGTGTTCAAATCTTCGAGCGTGAACGCCTGTACGGTTTGGATCGCGTTCAAAGTTTCACCGGCAAGACCGCTCGTATCGGCGACTTTGTCTTGTGACGAGCGCGATAATTTTCGCAGCTTGCGGCCGAGCGACAGCACGGGGACGATCACCACCGGCATCGCGACCACGATCAACGACAGCAACTTCAGATTGGTGATCGCGAGTAACACCAAAGAACCGATGAGGTTGATGCTCGAGCGTAGCGCGATCGAAAGTCCGGAACCCGAGATCGATTGTACGAGCGTGGTGTCGGTGGTCAGGCGCGACAAAACTTCGCCGGTGCGAGTGACTTCGAAGAATTGCGGGTCCATGCGCACGACGTTGCGATAGACGGCCGTGCGCACGTCGGCGACCACGCGCTCGCCGAGCCAGGTGACGAGATAAAAACGCACTGCAGCGAAGCCGCCGAAGAGTGCGGCGACGCCTAAGAAAGCGATGAAGTAACCATTGATGACTTCGGCGCTGCCGGCGGCCATGCCCTTGTCGATCAAACCTTTGAGTGCGATCGGCAAGCCGAGCATCGCGCCCGAGGCGAGCAGCAAGGCGACGATCGCAGCGGCGAGGATGCCGCGGTAGGGCCTGAGGAAGGGCCAGAGGTAGATGAGGGGGCGTGGGGACTTCGACTTCGGACGGTCGGCAGCATTGGGTTCGGCCATGCCGAATTGTACCCGTCAGCAGCGCAAGATGACTTTGCCGGTCGTGCCGCCCGCTTGCAGGACGCGCATCGCTTGCGGTGCGTCGTCGAAGGCGAACGCGGCGCCGACGTGTGGTGGTTCTGGAATCAGCTCCAAGGTCGAACGCATCGCTGCGGGCAGGCGTTGTACTTCGCCCCACAGCCAAATGAGGTTGAACGCCAAAAGGCCGCGATTCACCGAGATCATCGCGAGCGGATCGGGTCGCGGGCGGCGCAGATAACGCCACGCGAGTCGCAGCGGATTCGGGCGCGCGCCAGTGTCCATGAATTCCGCTGCGCCGTAGAGCACGTAGCGCCCCTCGGGTGCGAGGCGTTCGAAAGCGGGCGTGAACGCCGCGCCGTAGACCGCATCGAACACGAGATCGAAACCGGGCGCGCCGTAGTGGGCGAGTGCCGCATCGAGACTCGCCGCGTAGTGCCGATCGCGCAGCAGCACGGCCGCGGGTGGCAGACCGTGCCGTTCGATCAAAAATCGGCGCTTCTCTTCGCGGCCGACGATGGCGACCGGGCGTGCCCCGAGCGAGCGCAACGCAGCGAGGGCTTGCAGGCCGACGCCGCCGGCCGCCGATTGCACGAGCACGATCGCATCACGCCGCGCTCCGCCCAACGCGACGAGGCCGTACCACGCGGTCAGGGCTTGCACGGGATAGGCCGCCGCCGCGGCGTAATCCCAGCCGCTCGGCATCGGCCACAAGGTGTCGCGCGAGGCGTTGAGGGCGGTTGCGTAGCCACCGAAGCGGGTGAGCACCATCACCGCATCGCCCGGGCGCCAGCGGGTCTCGCCCGGCCCGACGGCGGTCACCACTCCAGCGCTTTCGAGGCCGGGCACGAAGGCGCCGCGGGGCGTGGCCGAATAAAGGCCCAAGCAGGCGAAGACGTCGGCGAAGTTGAGGCCAACGGCTTGCACGGCGACCTGAACTTCGCCCTCTGCGGGTGGCGGTAGGGGCTCTTCGATCAGTCGCAGTCGCGACAGCGAGCCCGCGCGAGCGATGCGCCAGACTCTGCGGGTGGCGACGGGGCGTGAATCAGCGCTGGCGGGATCCCTGGCTGGCGGCATGCGCGCGAGCATACTGCGAGGGCAGCACACCGGTGTAGCGACGGAACATGCGCGCGAAATAGGAGCCGTCGTGAAAGCCGACGGCGTAAGCGATCTCGGTCACCGGCAGATCGGCGTGCAGCAAACGCTCACAAGCTGCGCGGACGCGGTAGCGCAGCAGATATTCGCGGAAGGTGATGCCGAAGGCGGCGTGGAAGCTGCGGCTGAACTGGAAGCGGCTCAAGCCGCAATGCGAGGCGATGGCGCTGGCCGGAAATTTCTCGTGGAAATGGTCGTCCACGAATCGCGGCGCGAGTGCGACGCCGGATTTGCGGTCCGTGGCCGGACTCAGCAAGCCGGGTATGTCGATGTGCTTGAGTTTGCTACCGGATGACTCGGGCATGAGATCGCGACCTCCGATGACGGATGTACGGACTGGTACGTGACACAGTGCACGAAGTTGCAAACGATTGCCGTTACAAACTGGTAATTCTGTGCGCAACCTTGTTGCCCGGCGATCCGACGACGGGGGCGCCCATCGGCTAAAATGCGCTATCACGCCGCCGGGAAGCTTGCCATGACCGACTCCGCCGATAGTTTCGATGCCGCGTTCACCAAGGCGGTCGACCTCGGGAACCAGATCGCCGAGTCGGACCGCGAGGCCGACCTCTGGGACGTCGCCGACGGTCTGCTCGCCGGCGCGATCCAATATTGGCTCTATTCGCGCCAGCCGTGCAGCGATCCGCGTTGCAAAGATTGCATGCCCGTCAGCACTGCCGAGGGCCGTATGGCGGAACTTCAAAAGTTGATTCGCGAGCTGTCGAGCGAGAGCGAGTACTTCCACAGTCCGAACGACAGCAACGTCGGTCGCGCCTGAGGGGTCGCCCGTGGCGCGGCTCAGCGCGTCACGTCCTCGAGCGCCGCTTCGAGGATCGCGAGACCCTCGGCGAGTTCTGCGTCGCTGATCGTAAGCGGCATCAAAAATCGAATCACGTTCGAATAGATACCGCAGGACAGCAGCACCAGACCGCGTCGCGCCGCCGCTTGTACGAGTGCGCGCGCGAGTTCGGCGTCGGGCTGGTCGGCGCGCCGCTCGCGAACCAACTCCATCGCGACCATTGCACCCAAGCCCCGCACTTCGCCGATGCAGGGCCAGCGTGATTGCCAGTCGCGCAAGCGCGCCGTGATTACTTCGCCGAGGCGTAGCGCCCGCTCACAAAGATTTTCGCGTTCGATCACTTCGAGCACCGCCAGAGCCGCCGCGCAGCCTAGCGGTGAGCCGGCGTAGGTGCCGCCCAAGCCACCCACCTGAGGCGCATCCATGATGTGCGCGCGACCGATCACGCCGGCGAGCGGCACGCCGCCCGCCAAACTTTTGGCGATGGTGAGCAGGTCGGGTGCAACCGCCGCGTGTTCGCAGGCGAACATTTTTCCGGTGCGCGCGAAGCCGCTTTGAATTTCGTCGAATATGAGCACGATGCCATGCCGATCGCAGAGTTCGCGCAGTGCTTGCAAAAATTCGGCCGGTGCGACGTAAAAACCTCCTTCACCTTGTACCGGCTCGACGATCAACGCGGCGACGCGTTGCGGTTCGATCGCAAATTTGAAGATGTGTTCGAGTGCTGCGAGTGCAGATGAGGCGTCGATGCCGTGATAAGCCATGGGGAATGGCGCGTGGAACACCTCGGGCAGCAGCGTGCCGAAGCCGGCTTTATATGGTTGCACCTTGCCGGTGAGGGTCATCGCGCCTAGCGTGCGGCCGTGAGCGCTGCCGCCGAAAGCGATCACGGCGTTGCGACCGGTGTGACTGCGCGCGATCTTGATCGCGTTTTCGACCGCTTCGGCGCCGGTCGAGACGAACAAAGTTTTGTGTGGTCCTGCGCCGGGCGCGAGTGCGTTCAAGCGCTCGGCGAGTGCGACGTAGCTTTCGTAGGGTGTGACTTGAAAGCAGGTGTGCGTGAACTGCTGGAGTTGGTTCGCGAGTGCGGTTTGCAGGTGCGGGTGTAGGTGACCGGTGTTGAGCGCTGCGATGCCCCCGGCGAAGTCGATGTATCGCCGACCTTCGACATCCCAAATTTCGGCGTTGCGGGCGCGCTCTGCGTAGATTTGCAGCACGTTCGACACGCCGCGCGGCACGGCGGCCGCGCGACGCCGCGCAAGCTCTTCGTTGGTCGGCATCGCCGCGGGCGATCAGCCCTTGGCGATTTCCGCAGCGCGATGGATGGCGGCGCGGATGCGTTGGTAGGTGCCGCAGCGACAAAGATTTCCGGACATCGCCGCGTCGATGTCGGCATCCGACGGTTTCGGATTCTTTGCGAGCAACGCGGCCGCCGACATGATCTGCCCCGATTGGCAGTAGCCGCATTGCGGCACGTCGATCTCCATCCACGCTTTTTGCACGGGGTGGCTGCGATCGTTCGAGAGGCCTTCGATCGTGGTGACCTTGCGGCCGACGATGCTGCTGACCGGGGTCACGCACGCGCGGATCGGATCACCATCGACGTGCACGGTGCACGCGCCGCACAGCGCCATGCCGCAACCGTACTTGGTGCCGGTGAGGCCGATCGTGTCGCGCAAGACCCAAAGCAGCGGGGTGTCTTCCTCGACGTCGACTTCGAGCGCCTTGCCATTGACGTTGAGCTTGATCATTCCGCGGCCTCCACGAGTTCCTCTGCTAGAATTTACCCGCTTTCCGCCTTGTCGAGGAGCCCTTTCAGTGTCGACCGCCATTCAGACCGAAGTCGTGATCGTCGGGGCGGGGCCCTGCGGGTTGTTCCAAGTCTTCGAACTCGGGTTGTTGGGCATCAAGGCCCACTTGCTCGACTCGCTCGGTAACCCGGGCGGGCAGTGCACCGAACTCTATCCCGACAAGCCGATCTACGACATTCCGGCGTTACCGGTTTGTGGCGCGCAAGAGCTCGTCGATCGCCTGATGCAGCAAATCAAACCCTTCGAGCCGCAATTTCATCTCGGGCAGGAAGTGCTCGAAGTGACGCCGCGGGTCGATCGACGCTTCGACGTCGTCACCTCGGCCGGCACGCGGTTCGATGCCGGGGCGATCGTGATCGCCGCGGGCGTCGGTTCGTTTCAGCCACGTCGTCTCGGCGTGCCGGGTGGCGAAGTGTTCGAAGGCCGCAACATCCACTATCGCGTCAAAGGTGCCGACGCCTATCGCGAGCAGCGCTTGGTGATTTTCGGTGGTGGCGATTCCGCGCTCGATTGGGCACTCGAATTCGCGACCACCGCGCCGTCGGTGACACTCGTGCACCGCCGCAGCGAGTTTCGCGCGGCACCGGCTTCCGTGGCGCGCATGCGCGAACTCGAGGCCGCCGGCAAATTGCGCTTCATCGAGGGGCTCGCCGAGGCGGTGCTGACGCAAGGCGAGGCGTTCGCAGGGGTGCGCGTCAAAGCGGCCGACGGCAGCCTGCACGATCTGCCGGCCGACCACGTGTTCGCATTCTTCGGCCTGCATCCGAAGCTCGGTCCCGTCGCCGAGTGGGGCATGGAGCTTGAGCGCAAGGCGCTCAAGGTCGACACCGAGAAATTCCAGACTAGCGTGCCGGGAATTTTCGCGATCGGCGACATCAACACCTACCCCGGCAAAAAGAAATTGATCTTGTCGGGGTTTCACGAGGCTGCGCTCGCGGCCTTCGGTGTGCAGGCCTGGCTGTATCCCGAGAAGAAACAATTTTTGCAGTACACGACCACGAGCCCAGTGATGCAGAAACGACTCGGAGTCGGCTGAGAACGATGGACCCGCGGCTGGCCGTCTTGATGCGTCAGTTCGAGCTCGAGCGGCTCGAGGTCAATTTGTTTCGTGGCGCGAGTCGCGACATCGGCAGTCCGCAGGTGTTCGGCGGTCAGGT
The DNA here is from genome assembly GCA_010027845.1 of Gammaproteobacteria bacterium. Classification (GTDB taxonomy): domain Bacteria; phylum Pseudomonadota; class Gammaproteobacteria; order Steroidobacterales; family Steroidobacteraceae; genus UBA964. The sequence continues at coordinate 141,512 of RGUL01000001.1, read as the reverse complement.
GCTCGGGCAAGCGTTGATGGCTGCGTATGCGACCGTCACCGATCGCACCGTGCATTCTTTGCACGCCTATTTTTTGCGGCGCGGCGATTTCAACCAACCGATCGTCTATCAAGTCGATCGCAGTCGCGACGGCCACTCGTTTTCCTCGCGACGCGTGATCGCGATTCAAAACGGCGAACAAATATTCACGTTCTCGGCCTCCTTCCAAGCGCCCGAGACGGGTCTCGAGCATCAAGTCGACATGCCCGCGGTGCCGACACCGGACGCTTTGCCGGATTTCAGTCGACCAACCGACGAAATCGCGGCTCGCCTTCCGGAAAAAATGCGGCGTTTCATGTTGCGCGAGCGACCGTTCGAGTTTCGCCCGGTCGAGAAGACCGATTTTTTGCGGCCGCACGTCGGGCCGCCGCTGCAGAACGTGTGGTTTCGCACCGTCGATCGCTTGCCCGACGATGAGGTGTTGCACCGTTGTTTGTTGGCGTACGTTTCTGATTTCGGATTGTTGAGCACGGCGGCTCGTCCGCACGGGATGACTTTTCCGGCGACTAATCTCGTCATGGCGAGTATCGATCACGCGATGTGGTTCCATCGCTCGCCACGGGTCGACGATTGGTTGCTGTATTCGATGGACAGTCCGAGTGCGGCGGGCGCGCGCGGTTTCGCGCGCGGCAGCATCTACCGCCGTGATGGCGTGTTGGTCGCGAGCACCGCGCAAGAAGGGTTGATGCGCATGGTGCAGTCTTGATTTTGATCGACGTTTCGAAGGGGGTGCTTATGTCGAAGTTTTTTCGGGTGGCGGCCTTGGGGCTCGCAGTCGTAGCCTCGCTCGCCCGCGCGGACGATGCCGCCGATCTGAAGCGCGGCAAGTTGTTGTTCATACAGTGCCGTGCTTGTCACGACTTACAACCCGATGCCGCAGCCAAAGTCGGTCCGAATCTTTACGGCATCATCGGCCGTAAATCGGCGAGCGTCGATGACTTCGCTTACTCGCCCGCGCTCGCCAAGGCGAACATCGTGTTCGACAAAGCGACGCTCGAGCGTTGGATCGAAAAGCCGAGCGCCGTGGTGCCGGGTAATGCGATGGCGTTTGCCGGTGTGCCCGCCGCCGAAGATCGCGCGGCGTTGATCAAATATATCGAGAAGGAAAGCGCGAAGCGCTGACGAGATCAGGCCGCGATCAGCATCCACTGATAGCCGTCCGGTGCGTCGAAGGTGAAGGCGCGTCGCGCGAACTCGTCTTCGAGCACATCCGAGACGTTCTTTGCCCCGGCACTGGCGACTCGCGCCCGCATGGCTTCGATGTCGGTGACGCGCCAGCAGTAGGTGCCGTAACCGAGACTGCCCGCGCGCGAGCGATGGAGAAGGTCTTCGATGCGCGCCGATTTCGCGAAGCGCACGCACTTCAATTTTCCCGAGCGCCGATCGGCGAGCGAGCGACCCGAACGCGGATCGTCGAAGTCGACCATATGAAAGCCTTCGCCCGGTTCCAGACCGAAAATCGAGCGCGAGCCGGTGGCGTTTTCGTACGGTGTGCGCTCGTCCATCCACCGTTGCAAGCCGAGCACCTCGTCGTAAAAATCGAGCACGTGCGGATCGTCGTCGGCGATCATCAAGCCGAAATGCGTGTGCTGACTGGTGCGTAGTAGCGCATGACGATCGATGCGGCCGTAATTCGGGCTCTCGTAGTTGAAGCGCTCGAAGAACACTTGGCGGTAATGCGGTTGTAGCAGCACCATTTCGCGCACGCCGACTACCGGGTCGCGAAACGCGTGTGCGGCGCGCGTGCCGCTCACTTCGCCGATGACCGCGAGCTGCGGTTCGATCATGTGCAGCGGGGCGCCCGCTTGGCGCGCACGCTCGGCGTGGTTGACGATGTTGTAGCAACTCGAGGTGACGCGCACGCCCCAACGAGAACCGATGCAGCGCAGGTTGTTGCCGATGCCCAGTCCTTCGTTCACTGGGCGCTCCCATTGCATCAAGCGCACGTGTCCGTGATCGGTATCGAGATGCGCGAGGCGTACCGACCGCAGTGCCGAATCGACGCCGTAGAGTGCGCGAGCCGCACGCGCATCGAGTTCGCCGATCGTGCCGACACGACAACCATAGGCTTGGAAATCGGCGATGGCCGTGACGAGATCGGGCACACCGACACACACTTCCAGCAAGCCACCGACGCAGGCGGGATTTTTCATGGTCGTCACACGCTCCGTTGTCGTTCGTTCAAAAACTTCGTTTGGTTTCGATCACGAATTGCAACGCCTTGATCGAGCGCTCGCGTTGTAGCGGCATGGCGAGATCGATGTGCAATACGTTGCCGAGCGCCGAGCGATTATTGCCGAGACGCAGACCGACGCCGACATCGGTGAGGATGCCGCGCGAGGGCGTGCCGAAGGGGTTCTTGCCGAAACTGCGACCGACGTCCACGAACGCCGCCGCGCCGACGTTCACGAGTCGAAACGGATACCAATTCGTGAAGGCGCGCTGTTCGAGCGTGAACAACCACCGTCCTTGACCGCCTTGGTAGCGCAGCGGGTAGCCGCGCAAACCCGTATCGCCGCCCAAGGTCATCTGTCGATCGGCATCGAGCGCATGGCCGATATCGGCGTTCAAAGAGGCGTATAGCAAGCGTCGTTCGGACTGACGAAGGTAGTAGCGACCGGCGACGGTGAGCACGGTGTTGGCGAAGTCGCCACGTTCGTAGCGACCTTGTAGCGTCGAGTCGAACAGCAAGCTTCCGAGCGCGTCGAGGTCGACGCCGCGCGATGCGCCGGCGGTGAAGATCCAAGCATCGCGATCGGCGCCGAGACCGCGACTCGCGCGACCGAGCAGACCCGTCACGCGCCAGCCGTATCGAAAATCTTCGGTGCGTTCGATTTGATCGCGATTGCGCAGCACGCGAAAGTCGTCTTGCAACCATTCGGCCGACACCCAAGGGTAGGCGAGCTTGCGATTCGGCGGAACGACGGTACGGTACGGGCTGCCGAGCACACGCTCGAAACGACGATCGTCGTAGGTGTATCCCGCCCGCCAACGCAGCACCGAGCCGTTCTCGAGACCGGAGCTCCACCCGCCGTAGATATTCGTGAAACGGCTACGGTGTCGGTATTCACCGTTTTGCACGCCGAGGTCGTAGCGCGGATCGACGCGATCGTCGTCGAGCCACTGCAGTCCAGCGGCCCAGCGCGCATCGAGGGCAAAGAAATCGTGGTCGAGATTGAGTCCCTCGGTGCGACCGTCGCTGTTGTCCGAATATCGAACGCCGAACGCCCACCACGTTCCGGCCAGTTGTCGATCGTCGTAGATGAAGGTCGTCGAGGTGCGATCGATGTCGCTGCGGCGAGTCGCCGACAACCGCGAGCCCGTGCCCAAAAGATTGAGTTCCTCGATCTCGAAGCCGGAGGTGTTGCGTCCCCCTTTGCGACCGAACGATACGCCGGGGTTCAAAGTCCACACGTCGTAGGTGACGACTTCGACGTCGACGCGTCCGTCGCGAAACGCCACCGGGGTGACGTAGGCTTCTTGCAGATATCGTGTATCGCGCAGCAAACGCGCGGTTTCTTCGAGTAGCCGCGGGTCGTAGCGATCGCCCGGCGCGAACAACAACTGGGTCGCGATGGTGTCTTGCTTGGTGCGGATGTGCAGTTTGTTCGCGAGTCGGAAGAGTTCGGCGTCTTCCTCGGGGCGGCTCGTGTCGAAGATCGGATTAGCGCGAATTTTGATCTCGCCGATGATGGCGCCCGACTTTTGTAGTTCCGCATCGGACGGCAGATCGGTCGGCCGTATCGGCGCGAGCCGAACGGCGCGGGCATCGACTTTCGGTAGCCATTGACGCGCCTGCGCGTGGGGCGCCGTGACCGCGAGCCCGAAGCAGACGAGCGCGAGTGCGAGGATGCGAAGTTGCGGGTTTATGCTCATGCAGGCGTGAGTTCCTTGCGCATATGCGGCAGACCCCAGGTGAAGAGCAGCGCGGCGAGCACCGCCGCACCACCGGCGACAATTGCGCAACTCTTGCCGACGGCGAGATCGTCTTGGAAGCCGTACTGCGTGATGGCCGCCGTCAGCCACGGCGCGAGTCCGATGCCGACGAGATTCAAGCACAACATGTAGATCGCGGAGGCTTGCGCGCGCATCGCGGGCGGTGTGAGCACGACCACTCCCGCAGCACCTGCGCCGAACGCGAATGCGGTGAAGAAACCGATCGGCATCAAGAACAGCGTCGACAGATCGAGGTCGCCGAATAAGGTGCAGCCGGTGGCGAAAGGGATCAACGCGATCGCGGCCGTGCGCCCGACACGCATGGCGGCATCGACTGCGCCGGCCGCACGCCAGCGGTCAGTCAGCCAACCGCCGACCAACACGCCGATCGTGCCGCAGATGGCGATCGCGGCTCCGATGCGCAAGCCCGCTTGCGGAATGGTCAAACCGAGTTTGCGGATGAAGTATTGCACGCCGTAGATTTGGAACACGTTCATCACCATCCCGAGCACGGCGAAGCCGATGATCAAAGAAACGTAGGCACGCCAACGAGCGCGCAAATAAGCGAAGGTCTCGGCGATCGAGGCGTGCGTGGCAGCGCCCGGTTTTTGACGGCGCGCGGGCTCGGGAATCGTCAGCACCCACAGCGCGAGCAACAATCCCGGCAGGCCGACCACCAAAAACGTCAGCTGCCAGGCGCGCACCGTGCCGAGCAGCGGCAGATCGTACTGCGGGGCGGTCGCGACGAATTTGATCACGAGGCCGCCGATCACCAGCGCGAGCCCGACACCGAGCGGCAGACCGATCAAAAATACCGACAACGCACGACCGAGTTTTTTCTCCGGAAAATTATCGCCGGCCATGGAGTACATCGCCGGAGACAGCACAGACTCTCCGACTGCGACGCCGATGCGTGCAAGCGCCAATTCGGTGAACCCGCGCGCCACGCCGCAAAGCGCGGTCATCGCGCTCCAGGCTGCGATGCCGACCGCGACGATGTCGCGACGATTGTAACGATCGATCGCCCAGGCGATCGGTACGCCGAGGCCGGTGTAGAACAGTGCGAAAACGAAACCGTAGAGCAGGCTCATTTGTGTTTCGCTGATGCCGAGGTCGGCGCGGATCGGGCCGACGAGCAACCCGATCACCACTCGATCGATGAAGGAGAGGATGTACGCGACCATCAGCACGATCACGGTGTACCAGGCGACCGCGGGGCGCGGCCAAGATTCGTCGTTCATCGGGTCGTCCGTCGCGATAGTGACGGAAGATGATAACCGCGCCGTCAATCGCTCGCGAGCAACTCGATTTCGTGTCCGTCCGGGTCGCGAATCATCGCGATCACTCGGCCACCGGGTCGCACCGGCGCCGGATGTTTGAGAATTTCGACGCCGGCGGCGGCCAAGGTGGCGACGCAGCCGGCGATATCGCGGACGCCGATGCCGACATGCCCCGCGCGCGGCGGATGCGCGATCGCCACGCCGTCGCTCTCCTGCCAAAGTTCGATCTGCATGCCGCCGGGACCGCCGCCGACATCGTCCGGCATTCCGAGGAACACCAGCGTGCGCCCCTCGGCTTCGAACACGATACGGCGCAGTTCGCGCAGGCCGAGCACGCCGCAATAAAAATTCAGCGCGCGCGACAGGTCGCACACTCGCAGCATCGCGTGTAGCAATTGCGGTCGATGAGTTGCGAGCAACGCTTGCGTGCTCATCCGCGAACCGTCATGCGAGTACCTTGCCGGGGTTCATGATGCCGTTGGGGTCGAACATTTTTTTGACGTTGCGCATCAATTCGAGTTCAAGCGGCGAGGCGTAACGCGCGAGTTCGCCGACTTTCGTCTGACCGATGCCGTGCTCGGCGCTAAAACTGCCGCCGCGCGCGGCGACCATGTCGTGTACGGCGCGCTTCATGACGTCGGCATGCGCGTCGATCGTGACGGACTCGTTCGCACCGCTGATGTTGAAGTGCAGGTTGCCATCGCCCAAATGTCCGTAGCAAACGAGCACCGAACCTTCGACGTGCGCGGTGATCCAAGTGCCAGCTTCGGTGATGAAATCGGCGATGCGTCCGATCGGCAGCGACACGTCGTGTTTGACGCTCGGGCCGGCGCGACGCTGTGCTTCGGGCACGTTCTCGCGTAATTCCCAAAATTCGCGTCGCTCGCGTTCGTTCTGCGCGAGTGCAGCATCGGTGACCTCGCCGGCGTCTATGGCAGCCTCGAGCAATCGACCGAGTTTGTCGGTGAGCGGATCGTTAGCATCGGCACTCGACGCTTCGCAGAGCACGAACCACGGTGAATCAGTCGTTAACGGCTGCCGCAATGCGGGTAGATGGCGACCCAGCAATCGCAGTGCGACGTTCGGCAACAGTTCGAACGAGTTGATGAGCTCACCGAGCCCGTCTCGCAAACGCGCAAGCAGCGCGACCGCTGCGGCGGGCGAGGGTACGGCGACGAACGCCGTGCCCGCGGCGCGCGGCGCGGGGAACAACTTCAGTGCGGCGGCGGTGATGATGCCGAGCGTTCCCTCGGCGCCGACGAACAATTGTTTGAGGTCGTAGCCGGTGTTGTCTTTGCGTAGCGCTTGCAGCGTCGAGAGCACGCGGCCGTCGGCGAGCACCACTTCGAGGCCGAGCGTGAGCTCGCGCATCATGCCGTAGCGCAACACGTTCAAGCCGCCGGCGTTGGTCGAGAGGTTGCCGCCGATCGTGCAGCTGCCCTCGGAGCCGAGACTCAACGGGAAAAATCGCCCCGCTGCCGCCGCGGACTTTTGGACGTCGGCAAGCAAGCAGCCGGACTCAACGATCAAAGAGCCGTTCGTGACGTCGACGTCGCGGATTTTGTTGAGGCGACGCAGCGACAACACCAGCTGCGAGCCCGACGCGTCGGGTGTGGCCGCTGCGCAATAGCCGGTGTTGCCGCCTTGGGGCACCACGCCGATGCGTGCCGCGTTGCAAAACGCGAGCAAGCTTGTGACATCGGCGACGGTGCGCGGCAGCGCAAGCGCGAGCGGCACACCTCGATGACGGCGGTGTTGATCGATCGACACCGCCTCGAGCGCGCTCCGCTCGGTGACGATGAGGTCGGTGCCGAAGCGCGCGATGAGTTGCGCGAGCGGCGAGGCCGGCCCCGCCGGCATCATATGGCGAGCGGGCGCAGTCGACAGTCGGGTTTCGTGAGCAGCAGTTGCACGTCGCCGAGTTGTCGCTCCGCGAAGCCGCCCTCGCAGTAGCAGAGGTAATATTCCCACAGGCGCACGAAACTCTCGGGGTAACCGAGCGAGCGCACCGCATCGAGATTGCCGAAGAATCTTTGTCGCCACTCGCGCAGGGTGCGGGTGTAGTGCGGGCCGATGTCCTCGAGCGCGAACACTTTGAGATCGGTGACGCGACGCAAGGCGTCGCTGATGAGCGCGACGCTCGGAATGAAACTTCCCGGAAACACGAAGCGCTGGATGTAATCGACCGACTTGCTGGCGCGCTCGTAAAATTGATCTTGAAGCGTGATCGCTTGTAGCAGCATCGCGCCGTGGGGGGCGAGCAGCGTGGAACATTTGGCGAGGTAGGTGTCGAGGTAATTCGCGCCCACCGCCTCTATCATTTCGATCGACATCGCTTTGTCGAAGGTGCCGCGCAAGTCGCGGTAATCTTCGAGCAGCAACGTGATGCGGTCCGATAATCCGGCGCGCGCGATTTTTTCACGAGCATAGTCGTGTTGTTCGCGCGAGATCGTGGTGGTGGTGACGTGACAGCCATAGCGACTCGCGGCGTGCATCGCGAGCCCGCCCCAGCCGGTGCCGATCTCGACCACTCGATCGCCCGCGCGCAAATCGAGCTTGCGACAGACCGCGTCGAATTTTGCAATTTGCGCCTGTTCGAGGGTGGTCGTGTCGTCTGCGAAGATCGCGCACGAATAGGCCATGCTCGGATCGAGCATTAATTGATAGAGCGCGTTGCCGAGATCGTAATGTGCAGCGATGTTGCGCGAACTGCCCCGCTTGCTGTTTTGATTCAAAAAATGGAAGGCCTGCAGGAAGGGTTGCGTGACGAACGTCCAACGGCCGTCGACGGCGTTCATCATGTCGCGGTTGGCGACGAACATGCGCACGATGCCGGTCAGATCGTCGCAGCGCCAAAGACCGCGGATATAGGCCTCGCCGGCGCCGACCGTGCCGCCGAAAGCGGCGTCGGCATACAACTGCGCATCGAGCACTTCGAGCCGTACGGCGAGATCGAGGCGCGGCGTGCGTCGACCAAAGATGTGGCGACGCCCGTCGGGTTCGATGAGCGTGAGTTCGCCGTCGCGTAATCGTGCGAATTGCGACAACAACAGTTTGCGTCCGAGTCGTGCGAGCCACGACGCGCGGCGCGAGCCGACCTCGACCGGAACGATGGAAGGTTTGCGCACGTCTTCGTTCATGGGGCAGGCAACTTATCGGGGTGGGTGAAGAACGGTGTGCGCTTGAGCAGCAGACGCAGCGCTTGCCAGTAGATCGCGTAGCTCACTTTGAGCGTGATCAAGGGGAACGCTAATAGTGCGCGCGCGAGCGTCGTGCCGCTCAAGGGCTCGCGGTGCAGCGTGAGCGTCGCATCGAAGACGAGCGTATCGCCACGACGATTTTCCATGTGGACGTCGAGTCGATCGCCCGGTATCGAGAAGCGCCAGTCATAGCGCATGTCCATCGGCAAAAACGGCGAGACGTGAAAGCGTTTGTCGAATTGCCAGCGCAGGACGTGCGCACCGACGCGCTCGGCGCTCGCGACGGGCAGAACGTACGCATGACGTTCGTCCCAGGGGGTGTTAGTGATCTCGGCCACGACGAATTCCAGATTTTTGCCGGAGGCATCGTACACGTAGTAGAAACTCACCGGGTTGAAGTTGTATCCGAAATGCCGCAGGTGTGCGACGAGCCGGATCGGTCCGCTCGGTCGTATACCCGTTTCCACCTCGATGCGGTCACGCACTGCGCGATCGAGCGGCACCGTGGGGTCGCCGAGAAAATCGCTACGGCGAAACGATGCCAGATTCGGCCGATTCACCGACCAAAACCAGCGCCGCGCGAAGATGCGGTCGAGTTCGTCGAGGTCGATGCAATTGAGGTAGATGCGGTAGCGAAAGTCGTTGCGGCGCGGGGCATGCCGCCGATGTCGAATCTGGCCGACGTAGAGGCAACTATTGCGATCGGCCAACATCTCGCGATCAGCCCCGCGAACGACGCGTCGGTGCGAGGATCGGGGCGGGCGGCGGCACACCCTGCGTCGCCTGCGCAAAATCCTGCAAGGCCCAAAGACCGCTCACGACGCCATCTTCGTGAAAGCCGTAGCGCCAGTAGGCGCCGCAGTAGTAACTGCGATTCACACCACTCACGCGTCGGCGTTCGGCTTGGGCAGCAACCGCGGCGGGCGTGTACACCGGGTGGTCGTAGCGATAGCGATCGATGATCGTCGTGGGGTCGATGTCAGCCTCGCGATTGAGGGTCAACAAAAATCGCACGGGCGCATCGATCGACTGCAGTGTGTTCATGTCGTACGTGACGGGCACGCGTTCTTGCGGACGATCCGTCAGGTGATAGTTCCAGGCCGCCCGTGCGAGTGGCCGTCGCGGCAGCAGCCGCGCATCGGTGTGCAGCGTCGCGTCGTTGGTTTGGTAAGGAAACGCACCGAGCACCTCGCGTTCGGCCGTGCTCGCATCATCAAGCATCGCAAGCGCCTGGTCCGAATGACAGGCGAAGAACACGTGATCGAAACGCGCTTCGTCGCCTCGTGCGGTCGTCACGGTCACGCCCGTCGCATCGCGCCGCACGCGGCGGATCGGTGTCGAGAGCGCGATACGATCGTGGAACGGCGCCACCAGTTTGCGCGCATATTCGCGCGAACCACCGCGTACGGTGCGCCACACCGGTCGATCGTCGACGTTCAAAAATCCGTGACGATCGAAGAAATCGACGAAGAAACGCGCCGGGAATTCGAGCATCGCGCGATCGGTCGCCGACCAGATCGCCCGTCCCATCGGCACGATGTAGCGTTCGACGAAGGCTTGTGAATATCCTTCGCGTCCTAAATATTCACCGAGGGTCAAAGAACCCCGTTCATCCGCGAGCAGGGCGCGGCAACGCTCGTTGAAGCGCAGGATGTCGCGGATCATGCGCAGGAAAGACGGGCGAAAAATATTTCGTCGTTGCGCGAACAGTGCGTTGACGCTGGTGCCGTTGTATTCGAGGCCGCTGCGTTCGCAACGCAAAGAAAAGCTCATGTCGGACCACTGCCAGGCGACGCCGAGTTCGTCGAGCAGTGCGATGAAATTCGGATAGGTCCAGTCGTTGAAGACGATGAAGCCGGTGTCGACGGCGTAACGTTTGCCGCCGTGCTCGACGTCGACCGTCGCCGTGTGACCGCCGACATAGTTGGCGGCTTCGAAAAGCGTCAGGTCGTGGTCGCGATGCAGATGGTGCGCGACCGTCATGCCGGCGATGCCGGTGCCGATGATGGCGACCCGGCTCATCGGCGCGCTCGCGTGATCAGCGCAGTGGGACGATGCGGCGCGACGAGTGGTCGCGCACGGAGGTGGGCACGGGCTTCAGATCCCAGATGATGCCGAGCCAGCTGAGCAGCTTCAGCACGTAAAAGGTGATGTCGACTTCCCACCAGTAGAAACCTTGTCGCGTCGCACTCGGGTAGTGATGGTGGTTATTGTGCCACCCCTCGCCGAGCGTGATGATCGCGAGCAACCAATTGTTGCGACTCGTGTCTCCGGTGCGGTAACGCTGACGCCCGAACACGTGCGACAGCGAGTTGATGGTGTACGTACCGTGGTAGCAGGCGACGGTCGAGATGAAGAAGCCCCAAATCAACATCTGCCAGCCGGTCGTGCCGAGTTCCGGGGCGACGTCCTCGAGCAGTACGCCGAGGCCGAACATGCCGACTGCGAATGCCACCGGCACCAAGATGTCGAAGCGGTCTAGCCATTGCAGTTCTGGAAATTGCAACAGATCACGCACGCGTCGCAGATCCGGTCGAAAGCCGTTCGAGGTCAAGAACCAGCCCATGTGCGACTTCAAAAATCCGTGCTGCGCGGGCGAGTGCACGTCTTCCGGTTTATCGGAGTAGGCGTGGTGGTGGCGGTGATGCGCGGCCCACCACACCGGTCCGCGCTGCACGGCCGTCGCGCCGATCACGCCGAAGACGAATTGACCGACGCGCGAAGTTTTGAACGAGCGATGCGAGAAGTAGCGGTGGTAGAAGCCGGTGATCGCGAACATGCGCACGAGGTACGCGCCGATCGCGACCGCCACCGCTACCGGGCTCCAGCCGACCCAGATCACGCACAAGCAGGTCGCGTGCATCAAAATGAACGGCAGGATGCGCGCCCACTCGATGCGATCGGGCAACGCCGCTCGCTCGTGCCCGTCGACCTCGACGGTCAACGGGCCCGTATCGAACCAGCGGACGAGAGCGGTGCCGAACGCGCGAAACATGCCCTAGAGCGGTGCCGTCAGTCGATGCCGTGCGTGCGGCGCAGCATCTCGATACGCTCATCGAGCGGTGGGTGGCTCATGAACAGGCGTCGCAGGCCCGAGGGCGTGCCGGCGTTGATGCCGAACGCCGACATTTGCTGCGGCAGACCTTCCGGCTCGTGTGCGCGCTTCAACGCTTCGAGTGCGCCGATCATGTGGCGCGGGCTCGCGAGGATCGCACCGGCGGCATCCGCGCGGAATTCACGCTGCCGCGAGAACCAGGCGACGATGACGCTGGCGAGAATGCCGAGGCAGATTTCCGCCACCATCACGGTGACGAAATAGCCGATGCCGCCTTCCTTCTCGTTTTTGAAGATCGCTTTGTCGACGAAGTTGCCGATGATGCGCGCGAGGAAGATCACGAAGGTGTTCACGACACCCTGGATCAGGGTGAGCGTGACCATATCGCCGTTGGCGACGTGGCCGATCTCGTGGCCGAGCACGGCCTCGACTTGCTCGCGCGTCATGCGGTTCAAAAGTCCGGTGCTGACCGCGACCAGCGCAGCATTGCGGTTGGCGCCGGTGGCGAAGGCGTTTGGCTCCGGCGAGTCGAAGATGCCAACTTCCGGCATGCCGATGCCAGCGCGCTGCGCTTGCGATCGGACGGTGTCGACGAGCCACTGCTCCGTGGCATTGGCGGGCGAGGTGATGACCTCGACGCCCATCATGCGCTTCGCGCTCCATTTCGACATCAAGAGCGAGATGATCGCGCCGCCGAAGCCGAACACCGCCGCGAACACGAGCAGACCCCAAGCGCTGCCGCCTTGGGCTGCGATGTACTCGTCGATGCCGAGCAGGCGCATCACGAGCGAGAGCACCAGCATGACGGCGAGGTTGGTGACGAGGAACAGCAGGATGCGTTTCATGACGGTGAGCGAAACTCCATGTAAGGGGTTGGTCGATTGGACCCGACTTTCTTGCGTCGGTTCAATCGGCGACGCAAATTTAGCCGGCCCGGGGCCACACCGCCATAGGTGGCGGTGATCCCACGAAATTCAAGGGCTTGTGAGCCCTCAAGCGAGGGTCAAGAGGCCTAGATAGGGGCTGGAATCGGCGATTTCGAAGCCGGTTCTCGTCCGTCCGGCCGCCGCGCTGATCTCAAGGTCGTACCGACCGCTGCCCGCGGGCAGGTGGTCGATCTTGAATTCGCCGAAGGTGTCGGTGGTGGTACGGGCGACTTCCCGGCCGTCCTTGTGTAGCACGACCGTCGCGCCGGCGGCGCATTCCTCGACGCCGCCCACCCGGTGCACCACGGTGCCGCCGACGAAGCAGTGCGACATCCGGTGCAAATTTTTGTAGTACACCCGCGGCTTCGTACCGAGTTCGGGTCGATCGACTTGCAGGCCCTCCGCCTGCACGAGGCGCTGCATCTCGGCATCGTCGACTTTGAGGGTGCGGAATACGTTGGTCGGGCAGGCCTGTTCGGCGCGCGTCTTCTCCCAACCGCGGTCGAGTAGATGCGCGTCAAAGGTCCATGCTTGCGGAATCTCGCGTTCGGCGTTCCAGCTGATCGCGCCGTACGGGCAGGCGTCGACGATTTGTTTTTGACCTTTGGACTTCACCGGATCGATCAACACGATGCCATCGGCGCGTTTGCGCACCGCGCCGTCGCGCGCGACTTTCATACACGGGGCGTCGTCGCAGTGGTTGCAGGTCACCGGCATGAAGTTGGCATCGATGATGGGGTAGCTGCCGCGCTCACGGCGTCGGATCTCCAACCAGTTATGGCCCTGCGCCGGTTGCGGTGCCGAATAACCGGGAAAATCGTTGCCGATGTACTCGTCTTTGACCGCGAGGAAACAGGCGCGACAGTTGTCGCAGCGCTCGACGTCGACGACGAGATTCCATTTTTTGGTCATCACGCGCTCTCCGCCAACGGCTTCCACGTGTCGACGCCGGTCCACTTCTCGACTTGGATGAGCGTGGTGTTCGGACGGATACCGTGCGATTTTTTGGTGATCGGCTTGCTGGGGTTGAGTAAGTTCACGCAACCGCCGAGATCGGTCGACTTGCCGGGCTCACCCATCGGGCGATATTGCGCCGACGCGGTTGGGGCGCTGATCACGCCCGGCCGCAAGCGGTCGGTCACTTGGGCCGCGCAAACCACGGAGCCGCGATGGTTCCAGAGTCGGATCAGATCGTCGTCGTGGATGCCGCGCGCGGCGGCATCCTCGCGGCTGATGCGTGCGACGAGGTAGTAATGGCCATCTTTGTAAATGCGGTGCTCGCGGATGTCGAGCAAGCTGCTGCCTTCGTCGTCGCCCATGACGTGGAACGGATAGCGCGAGTGCGGCGAGAGCAATTGCAGCGGGAAATTCGCGAGCTCCGGCTCGGCCTGCTTGTTCTCGTAGAGCGGCATGTACTTATTCAGCGGCGGGCGATCGGGATCGTCGATGCGCTTCAAAGTTTGCGCGATGAATTCGAATTTGCCGGAGGGGGTTTGTAGGCCGTTGCCGTAGCCGTTCACGTAATCGGAAGGCAGCGGATACGGCTCGGGCGTGTCTTTCTTGCGGCCTTCGTAGAACCAGCGGTTCGCGGCCGGCGCCCGCGCCGGTTCGGGGTCGGCGGGCACGACGTAATAGCCCTTCTTCAAAAATTCACGCCAGGTGATGCGTTTGGAGAGATCCGACGAATCGAACACGCGCTTACACCAGTCGAGTTCGGTGTTGCCGCCTTCCGAATACACGGCGCCGAGATCGAGTTTCGTCGCGATGGCGAGGAAGATGTCGTAGTCGGATTTCGATTCGCCGAGCGGCTCGATCGCTTTGTGTTGCATCGAGATGACGCGGTGGTTGTTCATTGAGTACATGTGGTGCACGTAGCCCGCACCGACGTTGTACCACTCGCTGATGTCCCAACGTTCGAACACCGTGCAAGCCGGCAGGATGACGTCGGCGTACGGCGTTTCGCCTTCCCACCACACCGATTGGTTGACGACGAACTTCAAATTTTCGTGCTGGTACATGCGCACCCAGCGGTTCGAGTCGACGAGGCGCTGCCGTATTTGTAGAGCATCTCGACGCGCACGTGACCGGGCGATGGGTAGCCGAAGGGGAAAAACTGACCGGTCACCGACGATACGTCGGTGAGGTAGCCCATCGCTTTGCCTTGCATGATCGCTTCGGGGAACCAGATGCGCGGAATCGATTGCCGCACCGAGCTCATGGTGACGATGTGCGGCATGCGCTGATAGTTGTTCGCCGAGTTCGCGCTGAATTGCAAATCACCCGACATGCTGCCTTCGGCGTAGCCGGGGAAGTAGAAGTTGAAGTCGAGCGGCGCGCCGAATTGCAGGTTGCCGAAGTTCGAACCGGGGCGACCGAAGCCTTGCATCGCGCCCAAGATCGTCATCATGCGCGCCCACTGCACGCCCATCGGGCCGCGGTTCGCGCCGCCTAAACCCACACCCCAGCCACCGGCACCGAGATAGGTTTTTTTAGTGCCCCACTTGCGCGCGAGCGCACGCACGTCGCGTGCCGGGACGCCGGTTTCTGTCTCCTGCCACTCTGGTGTTTTCGCGACGCCGTCGCTCTCACCGAGGATGTAGGCCTTCCATTCCTCGAAGCCGGTCGCACGCTCGGTGACGAATTTTTTGTCGTAGAGATTTTCGGTGATCCAGACGTGGCAGATCGCTTGGGCGAGCGCTGGGTCGGTGCCGGGCTTCGGCGAAATCCACTTACCGCCGAGGTGTGCGGCGGTGTGGTTGAGGTACGGGTCGATGTGCACCATCTCGATGCCGAGTTGCTTCGCCCACTCGCGGCGCTCGGTGCCGTCGAAGCCGTAGGTCGCGTCGGGGTCGCTGGACCAGAACACCATCAATTCGGCTTCTTTGAGACAGTCTTCGACGGTGCCGTAAAACTCCGGGCAGCCGAGTCGCAGGCTGTTGCCCCAGTGGTGCATTGCGCCCCAGTACCAGCCTTCCCAGCTGTCCGGGTTGTGCACGAGTTTGGTGACGCCGATCAGGTTCCAAAAACGATTGAAGGCGCTCAAGTAGTGCCCGAGGTTGCCCCATTGGTGGTGCGAGCCGTTGGCGACCGCGATTGCACCCGGGCCGACGGCTTTGGCGCGCTTGATTTCTTTGCTGACGATGTCGGTGGCTTCGTCCCAACTGATGGGCACGAATTTGGACTTCCCGCGATTTTGGATGTTGCGCTCGCCATCGGGGTCGAAGTCGACGCGTTTCATCGGCTGGAGAATGCGGTTCTTCGAGTACACCATCGACTTTTGGCACATGCCGTGCGATGCGACGGTGGTGCGGCGCGAGGGCTTGAAAGTTTTGCCGCGCGCCTCGATCGACCAAGACGGTGCATCGTCGTCGGTGAAGTCGATGGGTGTCGTGCGGATGATCTTGCCGTCTTTGACGTAGACGAAGATCGGGCCGGAGTTAGTTCCGTTGGTGTAGCGCGTGACCCCGTCGCCCATGTCGGTGCCGGACGTCCAGGTGATGGTCTCGAGCCGCGCGACCGTCGCCATGAACCACACCGCGAGCTCGTCCGGGCCGTCGATGCCGATCTTGAAATTTTTGGCTGCGTCGATGCGCTCGAGCATGTCGAACGGCGGCGTCAGGAAGCTCTCGGCGATTTCGCGATTTTTGAAGCGCACGGTGAGATCGGGCTTCGGATGCAAGCCCGCGCGGGAGCGGATTTTGCCGTCGCGCAATTCGATCCAGCGGCCTTTGGGTTCGTCTTGCAGGCGGAACTGCGCGACAAGGTTGCGCTCGCGCAGACGGGCCGCGTATTCCGGATAGAGTGTCGCCATCAGGCGCATCGCCTGCGGGATACCCCAAAGCAGAACCGAGAATTTCATCCGCGACCTCCTGAAGATTGCGGAGGAAAACTACCACGGGGCCGCGGAGGGTCGCATCGTAGGCTGGGGGTAGCCCACAACGCGGTCGGGACGGGCGCCCCGCGACTCAACGATCGTCGTCGTCGTCCCAGTCGTCGTCTTCGTCCTCGTCCTCGTCCCAGTCGTCGTCCTCGTCATCTTCGTCGTCGTCGAGGTCTTCTTCCTCTTCGTCTTCTTCCTCGTCGTCGTCCTCGTCTTCTGACCAGCCCTCTGGCTCTTCGGTGAGTTCGAGGTCCATCTCGTGCCACTCGTCGATGTCGATTTCTTCGATCTCGCCGTCGAGGTATTCGATCTCGACCAACTCATGGTCCTCGTCGAGCGAGAGCACGCGGAAGGTTTCTTCCTCCTCGACGTTCTCGTACCACTGTCCCGGGACTGGTTCCTTGTCTCTACTCACAATCGACACCCCTCGAAGGGAAACTGAAAAGCGGCGCGATTTTACCGGCCTGCGGCGAGCGTGCGCAAACCGCGATGATATAGTGACGGCTGCTCGCGCTGCGTCCCCCATGCCCACCAAGTCCGCCAACAATGCCGCTTCGAACCCGCTCGCCCGCGCGCATCGCGTGGTGGTGAAGGTTGGCTCTGCGTTGCTCGTCGACGCGGCGAGTGGACGCCTGAATCGCGCTTGGCTCGAGACACTCGTCGAGGACGTCGTTCGACTGCGTCGGCAGGGCCGCGAGGTGGTGCTGGTTTCTTCGGGCGCGATCGCGCTCGGCCGTCGACATCTCGGCCTACCCAAAGGTGCGTTGCGGCTCGAAGAAAGTCAGGCGGCGGCAGCCGTCGGGCAAATCCGACTCGCGCACGCGTATAAAGAACTGCTGGAAGCGCACGACATCCCGGTCGCGCAAGTGCTCCTCACGCTCGACGACAGCGAAGACCGGCGTCGATATTTGAACGCGCGTGCGACCCTGAACACGTTGCTCGCGCACGGCGCCATACCGGTCATCAACGAAAACGACACGGTAGCGACCGCCGAGATTCGTTACGGCGACAACGATCGACTGGCCGCGCGCGTGGCGCAGATGGTGAGTGCGGATTGCGTGTTGCTGCTGTCCGACATCGACGGGCTGTACACCGCCGACCCGAACAGAGATCCGAGTGCGCAGTTCATCCCCGTGGTGCGCGAAATCACGTCGGAAATCGAGGCGATGGCCGGTGGGTCGAGCTCGGACGTCGGTCGTGGGGGTATGACGACCAAGATCATCGCGGCGCGCATCGCCGTCGCCGCCGGTTGCCACTTTTGTATCGCGCCGGGGGCGCCGCGGCATCCCGTGCGTCGCATCGAGCAGGGTGCGCGTTGCACGTGGTTCCGTCCCGCCGCATCGCCGGTGGCGGCGCGTAAGCAATGGATCGCCGGCACTTTGCGACCGGCGGGCTCGCTGGTGATCGACGATGGTGCGTTACGCGCGCTGCGCGGCGGTAAAAGTTTGCTGCCGGCAGGCGTGCGCCGCGTCGCCGGCCGGTTCGAACGTGGCGACACGGTGAGCGTGGTCGATGCGGCGGGTCGCGAAGTCGCGCGTGGGATCGTTGCCTATGGTGACGTCGATGCCGCGCGCATCATCGGTCGCCAGAGCGCCGAAATCGAATCGTTGATCGGCATCCGTGGTCGCGACGAACTCATCCATCGCGACGATTTGGTGATGCAATGACGGCACAGACAGCGCAGACGGGCGGCGACGTTGCCGACATCATGAACGCAATCGGTGCGGCGGCCGTGGCGGCACGGCAACCGCTCGCGCGGGCGACGCGCGCATCCAAAGATTTTGCGCTACACACCGCGGCCGCGGCGCTGCGTGTCTCGATCCCGCAGTTGCTCGAGGCAAACGCACGCGATCTCGAACTCGGGCGTGCCAAAAATTTATCGGCCGCGATGCTCGATCGTCTCAAGCTCGATCCGGCGCGCATCGAGGCGATGGCGCGCGGTCTCGAAGAGATCGCGGCGTTGCCCGATCCGATCGGTACGGTGATCGCCGAGTGGCAGCGGCCGAACGGTTTGACGATCGCGCGGGTGCGTGTGCCGCTGGGCGTCGTTGGCATCATCTACGAAAGTCGGCCCAACGTGACGGCCGATGCCGGTGCGTTGTGCTTGAAGTCGGGTAATCCGGTGATCCTGCGCGGCGGGTCCGAGAGTCTGCATTCGAGCAGCGCGATCCATGCTTGTCTTTTGCAAGGCTTGCGCGCGGCGGGCTTGCCGGAGGCGGCGATCCAGTTGGTGCCGACCACCGATCGCGCGGCCGTCGGTCACATGCTCGCGCGCATGGGTGAGTACCTCGACGTGCTGGTGCCGCGCGGCGGCAAAAATTTGGTTCAGCGCGTGCAAGACGAGGCGCGGGTGCCGGTGATCGGTCACCTCGAGGGTAACTGCCACGTGTACGTCGATCGGGCTGCCGATCTCGATATGGCAACGCGCATCGTGCTGGACGCGAAGTTACGCCGCACCGGCATTTGCGGTGCTGCCGAAACTCTGCTCGTCGATCGCGCGGCGGCGGCGACGCATCTCGCGCCGCTCGTCCGAGCGCTGCTCGAGCGGGGTTGCGAAGTGCGTGGCGATGCCGAGGTGCAGCGGGTCGATGCGCACGTGCGGCAGGCGAGCGAAGAAGATTGGTACACCGAATATTTGGACGCGATCATCGCGGTCAAGGTGGTCGATGGCGTCGATGCGGCGATCGCACACATCGCGCGCTACGGCTCGGCGCATACGGAAGCGATCGTGACGCAAGATGCGGCGATTGCGCAAAAGTTTTTGACCGAGGTCGACAGCGCCATCGTGCTGCACAACGCGTCGACGCAATTCGCCGACGGTGGCGAGTTCGGGATGGGTGCGGAGATCGGCATCTCGACCGATCGCTTCCACGCGCGCGGCCCGGTCGGTGTCGAACAACTGACGAGTTACAAGTACGTGGTGCGCGGCGCGGGTCAGACCAGGGCCTGAGCCCCGCCACGCAGCGAATAAACTTCGGCGATACCACGATCGCGCAGCGTTTCGGCGGCGCCACGACTGCGTACGCCACGCGCGCAGACGAGTAGATAGCGCGCATCGTTCGGCAGGTTGCGACCACTCAAAAGTTCGTTCATCGGTACGTGACGCACCGCCGGATGCGGCAACGGTTGGCGCGCGACCTCGTCGGCATCACGAATGTCGATCACCACATAGCCGGCAGCGACCGCGGGTTCGAGTCGTTGGAAACTACAGTCGATTGCGGCGGTCGGCGCGGTCGCAGCGTCGTTCGCCGTCGCGCTGCGCACGCAGGCACCGGGGGTACATTCGGCGGCGCGCCGGGCGCGCACGCGCGTGACCTCGACGCCGAGCGCGTCCACCACCAAAAGTTCGTCGCCGAGCCGGCCCGGCAAGTTGAGCAGAATTTTGAGCGTCTCGAGCGCTTGTAGCGTGCCGAGCAAGCCTGGCACCGGGCCGAGCACACCGGCTTCGGCGCAGTTACCGACCACGCCGTCACGCGTGGCCTGCGGCCAGATGCAGCGCAGACACGCGCCGTTACGAGTCGGGTCGACCACCTGCAGCTGACCTTCGTATTGATGCACGCTCGCGAACACCACGGGTTTGGCGAGCGCGTGCGCAACGTCGTTGAGTGCGAACTTGGTGGTGAAATTGTCGGTGCAATCGAGCACCACATCACAGTCGCGCAAAAGTTCGAGTGCGTTCCGGGTATCGAGTTTCGTGTGGTGCGCGGTGACGGCGACTTCGGGGTTCAGGGCACGGATGCG
Organism: Gammaproteobacteria bacterium; assembly: GCA_010027845.1. GTDB lineage: Bacteria > Pseudomonadota > Gammaproteobacteria > Steroidobacterales > Steroidobacteraceae > UBA964. The sequence continues at coordinate 121,455 of RGUL01000001.1, read as the reverse complement.
GGCGGCGGCGAGTTCCGCTTTCGGATGGCCGCAATCGGCCAGGGCGTACCAAGTTTGCCGATGCAGATTGGACGGCTCGAGTGAGTCGCCGTCGATGACGACCAGATGGCCCACGCCGGCGCCGGCGAGATATTGCAACGCCGGCACGCCGAGACCGCCCGCACCGACAACGCCGATGCGCGCCGCCCGTAGTCGACGTTGGCCGTCGTCGCCCACTTCACGCAGCGCGATTTGTCGCGAGTAATCGCTGCGCGCGACCGTCGCGCGCGCGTGGTGATGATCATGGTCGTGGTCATGATCGTGTTGCGCATGCGCGGCGAGCGGCGCGGTGGCACAACGCTCGCAGTTCACCCAGCCCGAATCGCCGCCGACGTAATGTTCTTTCTTCCAAATCGGGACGCGGTGCTTCACTTCGTCGATGATGTAGCGACAGGCCCGAAATGCTTCATCGCGGTGTGGAGCGCTCACGCCCACCCACACGGCGATCGCACCGAGTGCTAAATCGCCGACGCGATGCACGCAGCGTGCATTGGTCACACCGAAGCGCGCGCAGGCCTCGGCGATGATGCGTTCGCCCTCGCGCACCGCCAACTCTTCGAACGCTTCGTATTCGAGATGCGTGACGCGTTGCCCCTCGTTGTGATCGCGCACCCAGCCTTCGAATGCCGCATAGCCGCCGCAACTGCGATTTTCGAGCGAGGCTTGCAGCGTCGGCACTTCGAGCGCGACGTGGCTGAAGGAGAAACGTGACATCGCGACTGCGCTCAGCCGCCCGCGACGGGCGGAATGAACACCACCGTGTCGCCCTCAGCGAGCGGTTGTTGCCAATCACCGAACTCGCCGTTGACTGCAACGCGTAGCAGTTCGGCGTCGAGCGTGAACGGATGGCGTAGTCGCAGCGCATCGTAGAGTTCGCGCGGGTTACGCGCGGGCGTGGTGAGCGTTTCGCGCGTGGTGCCAGCTTGTTCGCGCAGCAGCGCAAAATATTGCACGTGCACAGTGCAGTTGAGCGAGTTTGGGTCGAGCGTCGACATAGTCTGCCAATAATCGGCGGCCGAGTTGACGTTGTCGAGTGCGCGCGCATTCGGCAGATCGAGCAGCGTCGCGCCCGACTCGATCAAGAACTTGCGCGGACAGTTGCGATGCGCGGCGGCGTAGGCGGCGAGTGGTGCAGCGCTGCGCGGTTCCCAGATGGCGCACAAGGGCTCGGGCAAGCCATCGTGCGCCGAACGAAACGCCGTCGCGAACGATCGGGGATCGCGCTGCGCAACGAGCTCGCGCAACACCGCCTCGTCGAGGAACGGCAGGTCGCAAGCAACCACTAGCCACGCGACTTCGGGGTGCATGGCCTGCGCGGCGAGAATGCCGGCGAGCGGGCCCTCGACCGCGGTGCCATCGACCAGGGTCCGATCGACGATTTGCGGAAAGGCGCTGCGCAAGGGATCGGCGGTTTGGTCGGCGCGCACCGACACGAATGCGTGCTGCGTCACGACACTGAGGCGCGCGAACGTTTCGGCGAGTTGGCTACGGCCGTGATAGGCGAGCGCGGCTTTATCGCGATGCATGCGCGTGCTGCGGCCGCCCGCGAGCACGAGCCCGTAGATCGCATCGGGCGGTGTCATCGGCTGCGCCTGGTGTAATTACGACGGCCGCCACTTTTGGCGAGCAGGCGGACGCGCTCGACGACGATGTCGTGCGACAAAGCCTTGCACATGTCGTAGATCGTCAAGGCCGCGACGCTTGCGCCGGTAAGCGCTTCCATTTCGACGCCCGTGGTGTGCGACGTGCGCACCGTGCAGCGAATGGTGATCAGCCCCGAACGCGCCGCGTCGATGTCGAGTGCACAGTGCTCGATCGGCAGCGGATGACAAAACGGGATCAACTCGTGCGTGCGTTTGACCGCTTGCACGGCCGCGATGGTCGCCGTATCGAATACCGGGCCTTTTTTGGTGCGATGACCGCTTGCGGCAAGCGCTTTAGCGACGTTCGCGGGCAGGCGGATGCGTGCTTCGGCGGTCGCCTCGCGCCGCGTGATTTCTTTGTCACCGACGTCGACCATGGTCGGTCTGCGTGCCGCATCCAAATGCGTCAACTTGCCGGGTGTTTTTTTGGCGCGGTTCGCTCGGGTCATCGGTGTCAATTCTCAACCGCCGATGTAATGCATTTCGACTTTGCGGTCGGTGCGGGCGCGCAACTCGGCGCGCTGCTCGCTGTAGCGATCGCGGCGACCATTCCAAATGTTACGCAGTAATTCCAGCAATTCGCTATCGCTAGCACCCGCGCGCATCGGACCGCGCAGATCGGCGCCTTCGGTGGCGAACAGGCAAGTGTAGAGCGAGCCGTCGGACGACAACCGCGCCCGTGAGCAGGCGCCGCAGAACGGCTGCGTCACCGAGGAGATGAAGCCGATCTCGCCGCCGCCGTCTGCGTAGGCATGGCGTTCGGCGACCTCGCCGCGATAGTTCGATTCGAGCGGCCGCAGTGGCCAGCGCGCACCGATGCGGGCCGCGAGCTCGGCCGACGAGACGACGAGTTCCGGACGCCAATGATTACGGTTGCCGACGTCCATGTATTCGATGAAGCGCACGATCACGCCCGTGTGCCGAAAGCGCTGTAGCAGCTCGGGCACGGTGTGATCGTTCAGGCCGCGTTGCACGACTACGTTGACTTTGATCGGCGCGAGTCCTGCGGTGCGCGCAGCGTCGATGCCCTCGAGCACTTGCTCGACACCACCGTAACCACCGCTCATCGCGGCGAACACCTGCGGGTCGAGACTGTCGAGGCTGACCGTGATGCGCGTGAGTCCGGCAGCTTTGAGTTCAGTTGCGTATTTTGCGAGCAGCACGCCGTTGGTCGTGAGTGCGATGTCGTCGATACCCGGTAACGTGCCGAGATCGCCGATCAGATCGGATAGATTCGGACGCAACAGCGGTTCGCCGCCCGTGATGCGCAGCTTGCGCACGCCGAGCGTGGTGGCGATGCGCGTCAAGCGCACGATTTCTTCGAACGACAAGCGTTCGGCGGATTTCAAAAAACGATAGCCCTCGTGAAAGGTGTGCTGCGGCATGCAATACGGGCAACGAAAATTGCAGCGGTCCATCACCGAGATGCGCAGGTCGCGCATCGGGCGGCCGAGTGCATCGACGTTACGACGCAAGTCGGTGGTCGTCATGGTCGCGGCCGGCGGGTTTTCATTGAGATCGTTCACGATGATGAGTTCGAAACTTACCAACGAAACAGCCGGGTCACGAACCCTTTCGCATACTCGTTCGGCCCGGGCGGTAATTCCACCACGCCGTCGGTGCCGACGAGTGCGGTGAAATCGCCGGAGCCGTTAGTGAGCCGCGGATGCGCCCAAGGGCGACCCCAGTCGTCGGTCTCGATGCGCACCGGGATCAACGAAGTCAGACCGTGTTTGATCTCTAGCGGCGCAGCGATCGCAATTTTTTCGACGTTCGGCTCGCTGCCGCCCATCGCCGCGTGCAAGCCCGGAACGACGTAACGTGCGAGGCACACTTGCGTCGAGACCGGATTACCAGGCAACGCGAATACCGCAGTGCCTTGCGGGCCGATCCCGAACCACATCGGTTTGCCGGGTCGCTGGCTGATTTTGTGGAACACCTCGCGCACCCCGAGCGCGGCGAGTGCTTGTGGTACGAGGTCGAGTTTGCCCATCGACACGCCACCGGAGAGGATCAACACGTCGTGCGTGTCGAGCTGTACGCGCAGGCGCGCGATCAGCGTCGGCAGATCGTCGGCGAGATGATCGTCGGCAATTCTTTGAAAGCCGCGGCGACGTAAGGCGGCGAGGATGCCGTACGCATTCGAGCGCCGCACCTGATGCGGCTCGACTGGCTCGCCCGGCTCGACAAGTTCGTTGCCGGTTGAGATGACGCTGATGGTCGGTTGTGCGCTCACCCGGATGCGCGGCATACCGGCGCCCGCTGCGACCGCGATCTCCGGCGCGCCGAGCGGTGAGCCCGCCGTGAGCAAGAGACTGCCTTGGCTGCAATCGGAGCCGCGGCGATGCACGTTCTGCCACGGCGCCACGCGCACGCGCTCGTCGAGTTCGATCGAATCGTCGGCGCGCAGCAGTTGTTCGACCGGTACGACCGCATCGCAACCCGCCGGCAACGACGCGCCGGTCATGATTTCGATCGCCGCGTCGCTCGCCTCGAGACGCAGCGGCGCATCGCCCGCCGCTTGCATCGCCTGCACGCGAAACCGCCGGCGCCCGTCGCGTACCGCGCGCGAATCGAGCGCCACGCCGTCCATCGCCACCCGATCGAAGGGGGGTTGATCGCGCTCGGCATAAACGTTTTCGCGCAGCACTGCGCCGCTGCATTGCATGAGCGGCAACGACTCGATCGGCAGGCAGTTCAAATGCCTGCCGATCAGCGCGTCGGCTTCGGAAGGAGAGATCATGCCGGGCAGTGTATCCCGGCACGGTGCGGGCAGAACCCGCGCAGTGGCGGGCTCAGTTCTTTTTGGCGGCCGCTTTTTCTTTATAAACGCGGATCTGCGCGTTCAAGCGATCGGCGAGACCCTGCGCCTCGTCCACCGCTGCATTCATCTTCTGATCGACGATCTTGCGACGTTCTTTTTTCTGTTCTTCGGTCAGCGACGTTTCTTTCGACATCGCGTCGTTGAATTCGGTCTCGAGACAGCTCTGGTAGGCCGTGATGTCGGCATCGAACTGCTTCACGCCACGCTGCGCGGCGATCATTTCCTCGAGCGTGGCCGTACCGCCGTCGGGAATTTTCTCCGGCGCCTTCGGGTAGGTGCAGGCCGCGTTGGCCGAGCCGGCAGCGAGAGCGGCGACGAGCGCCAGGGAAATCACGGTCTTCATCGTAAGGACCCCACGAGATCGGTTGTCTGGAGAGCGTATATTAGGTCGCCCCGCGGTCGGCCGCCATATCACCTCGATGCTAGACTGCACCCGGACGCGCCCGTAGCTCAGCTGGATAGAGCATCAGGCTTCGAACCTGAGGGTCGGGAGTTCGAATCTCTCCGGGCGCGCCACTCCTTTATTGCTTGGTCGCGAGCCCGATCCGCAGGCCGAGGCCACGCAGTTCCTCGGTTTCCGTGTTCACCCGGACGGCGAGTTGGCAAGGGCCGTCGAGTTTGAGTGCCGCAAACGTCAGCACCGTCTGGATCGACTGAGCACGCTCGTCCGAGAGCTTCCGGGGCTTTTTGCCGATCGATCGTCTGGCACGCGCCAAATCTTCTTTGCCCAGCACGCACTCCGCCAGTGTTTCCGTGTCTTTTAGTAAACGAAATGTCATTTTTTTGAAAGGCTCCGCTGCGGACGTAATGGCCGTCAGCGCTACGCACAACTTCGGCAGGACGATCGGAAACTCGGTTACGAGCAGCGTGCCGCTGTAGACGCCCATGTAGGACAGTTTGCCACCAACTTCGTTACGCACGTCGTCACAAAAAATCGTCTGGACTTGGCGTTTCATCTTGCGCTCTTTCGCGCAGCGTTGAGTTCTTGGTTACGCAGCGCCTGATCGACGTTATTCATGTCGATTTCGAGCGCGGCCGATAAGCGTCTGCAGGTGTCGATCGTTACGTTTTCGGTACCTTTTTCGATGCGCGCGATATGCGGTTGGCTCGTGCCGAGTTCCGACGCAAGCCTTGCCTGCGACCAACCTTTTTTGAGGCGCAGGGTGCGAATCGTGTGCGCGCCGTCTTCTGATGAGCGTGTCGTCAGCCAACGGCGAGCCTTGATGAGTGCCTCGCGCCGTTTCGGATCGGCGTCCCATGTCGACACCAGCTCGTCTATGGTCGTGTGGTTTTTCGGTGTCGGTGCTTCGGTCTCGGCGTATTGCGCGAAGAAAAAAACTTTGCACGGTTCGGTTGCGCAACGAGCGCGTCGCTCAGCGTTCAAAGCATCGCCGAACACTCGTTCATGGGTTATCAAAGGCTCTGAGGATGCGCTGAGTGAGCGGATGATCTTCTGCATAGCCAAAACTCCTCGGTGCGATGGCCAAAATGTTGTACTGCCGGATCCCGGGCGTGTACGCGTAGACGACCCGATATTTAAGTCCAACGGCCTCGAGATCCCATAACTTCAAGCGCCAGAGATCTTTTCCTTTGTTCCAATGTTCGAACCACTTACTGACGTGAAACGGTTCGCTGCGTCCGACTCCGAAATCGTGTTGCGTGAGTCGATCGAGTAAGTCTTGGTTGCCTTGCAGATCCTCGAGCAGAGCAACGATGCGTGCCGCCGCAGTCGCAGTTTTGGACGTTTCCCAGAGTTGATCCAAATCCCGCTTTGCATCCCGATGCACATAGAGCCGGTACATTATATCGACCTAGGTATAGTCAAGGCAACGTCTGTATGGACGGGGTGCGTATTAAGTGCGCCGCGAGCGAACATGGCCGCACTGTCGGCGCGCGCTTGCGGACTGTCATCGTGTCGAAAGTCATTGCTACGTCAGGGGCTGATGACGTCAGGGGTCGATAGCGATCGACCATTGAACACTCGTTCGCCGCCGCACCGACCGCGGTCGCTCCGCCGTCTACCGTCGGCGTATGGACAACGCTCTCGTCGCTGCACGCGGCCGCACGCGCGCCGCCACGCCGGTCGGATTCGAAGTCGCCTCGCGCTTGCTGGCTCGCGCCGACGTCTGGATCGACGGGCCGCGGCCTTGGGACATCCAGATTCACCACCCGGACACGCTCGCGCGGATTTTGAAGTACGGCAGTCTCGGGCTCGGTGAGAGTTACGTCGAGGGATGGTGGGATTGTGCGCAACTCGACGCGCTAGTCGCGCGCGTCTTGGCGGCCAAACTCGACGAGTCGGTGGCGCAACCGGGTTTTCTTTGGTCGGTACTGCGGGCGCGACTTTTGAATCTGCAATCGACGACCCGTGCCTGGCAAGTTGGGCGCGCGCACTACGATCTCGGTAACGATCTCTATCAAAGAATGCTGGACCCGATGCTCGCCTACAGTTGTGGTTATTGGGCGTCGGCGACGAACCTCGAGCAAGCCCAGCGTGACAAGCTCGATCTGATCTGTCGCAAGCTCGGGTTGGCGCGCGGTATGCGTTTGCTCGACATCGGTTGCGGATTCGGTAGCTTGATGCGGCATGCGGCCGAGCATTACGGCGTGCACTGCCTAGGCTTGACGATTTCGGCGCAACAACTCGCGCTCGGTACGGAGCTCGCCGGCAGCTTGCCGGTGCGCTTTGAGCTCATCGACTACCGGGATTTCAATCGCGACGGCACTCAAAAGTTCGATCGCATCGCTTCTGTCGGCATGTTCGAGCATGTCGGCCCAAAAAATTATCGTGATTACTTCGAGCTCGTGAATCGATCACTGGTGCGCGACGGATTATTCTTGTTGCACACGATCGGTCGCGGCAAAGTCGGTACCGGGGTCGACCCGTGGATCGAAAAATATATTTTCCCGAACGCGGTGCTGCCGTCGATGTCCGACATCGCCCGCGCATGCGAAGGGCGCTTCGTGATCGAGGACTGGCACAACTTCGGCGCGGATTACGACCGCACGCTCATGGCCTGGCATGCGCGGTTCGAGGCGGCCTGGCCCGAGTTGCAGCAGCGTTACGACGAACGATTCCATCGCTTGTGGCGCTACTACCTGCTTTGTTGCGCGGGTGCTTTTCGCGCTCGGGCCAATCAGCTGTGGCAAATCGTGTTGTCGCCGGAGGGCGTTCCCGGTGGATGGCGTTTCCGGAACGGCGCGGGAGCGTTAAACTCGGCCGCGTGATCCTTCGGTGATTTCTGCGGAGTTCTAAGGATGAGCGAGCAACAGGTCTACACCCCGACGAACCTCGAGAAAGCGCGCCAAGACTTCGTGCTCGGCCTCAAATATTTGGCCAACGGCAGTGCGCAACAGCGAGTGCGTGAAACCTACCAGCGGCAGGTGTTGCCGCAGTTGCAGACGACTCTCGGGCGCGATCCCGGCTCGCGGCGCGAAGTCGAGAAAGCACTCGCACGCACCACGGCCTTTCGTTCTTGGGCGGTACTCACGCATCGATCGCAGGGGATGATGTGGGATGCGATCGAGGCGACGACCCGACGGGTCGCGCCGCAGGCGATCAACGAATTGGCTGCCTTGCGAACGACCGGAAGCAAACGCGGTTCGCTAGAACTCGACCCGACGCTCGAGATTCCGACGCCGATCTCGAACACCGAAATTCATCGGCAGCCGGGCGGCTTCGTCGGCTCGCAAGACCCGGACGATCTGGTTCCCGGCCTGCGCTACATCGGCGCTTCGATGATTTACGCGGTCGGCAAGGGGCAGGCGAAAGCTGCTTCGGACGGCCGCGCGCACAATTTGCTCTCGCAACTGCAGCAGCGTTTTCCGAATCTCAAGCCGCAACGCATCCTCGATCTCGGTTGCGGGGTCGGTGTGCACTCGCAAGCCATCGCGCTCGAGTTTCCCGAAGCCGAATATCACGGCGTCGACGTGGCAGCGGGTTTGCTGCGCTTCGGTCACTTGATCGCCGAACGACGTGGCACGCCGATCCATTTCCATCAGCGCGATGCGGCGCGCACGGGGTTCGACGCGGGAAGCTTCGATCTCGTGTTGTCGAACATCATGTTTCACGAGACCAACTCGGCGCGGCTACCTCAAATTTTGCGCGAGTGTCATCGGGTGTTAAAGCCGGGCGGCGTCATGCTGCATGCGGACGTCGCGACGCAGAGTTCGCGTCTCGCCTTGGACGATCAAGTGATGAACGACTGGCAGGTGCGCTGGAACGGCGAGCCGTTCTGGACCGGCTTCGCCGAGCGCGACATGCTCAAAGAAATGATCGCCGCCGGATTCTCACCCGCGCAATGCTTCACGGAATACGTGCAGCACGGCAAGAGCGTCGCCTTTGTGTTCGGTGCGACGCGCTGAATCGCGACGCTCAGTTCTCCTCGATTAATTCGATGAGTTCGCCCGCCGGGCCGCGCACGCTCGCGACGCGTCGATCGCCGTAGGCAAGGCCATCGAGTTTGGCCGGCGGCGCGACGAACTCGACGCCCAAAACGTCTAAATTTTTGACGGCGAAACTCGTGCTGGCGATGCCGGGTGGTAGTTCGCCGCGCTCGACGGGGCGGGTGGTGGCTTTGGCCGAATAGCCGTCGAACTCCAGTAAATTACCGTGTTGTGCGAGGCGCATGGTGGCGAGCGGCGTCTCGTCGTCGCCTAAGCTCTGCGCGCGCTTGATCACACCGACGGTGCGCTTGCGCGCCGTGCCGCGCGCCATGTCGAATTTGGTGCTGTAGAAATCGAGCAGCGCGTCGATGTCCGGACCGGCCAACACCATAATGAAAATGCGACCGACGTCGCCGCCCGGCAACGGCAGGATCGACTTGCTTCGATCGCCGGTCTCGGCGGTCAAATATAAAACTTCGCCCGAAGGCCCGACGACCTGGAACGCGCGGATGCTCGGATAGCCGCCGAGCGGCGCCGGCTCGCCGATGACGCGAAACGGCGACTCGCGTAATTTGGCGTACGTCGCGTCCGGATCGTCGACGATGATTTCGATCGCGTTCCAGCCGTGCGTCATGAGCGGCGCGTAACCGGCGGGGGTGCGTTTCGTTTGCACCGCGCGAACGAACACGTCGGGCGCCGCCTTCGACGACAGCAGCACGTAGTTCCGGCCTTGCATTGCCGGTGCGCCCCAGCTGCGGGCGAGTGCTTGCGATACGCGGCCACGCTCGCGGACCTGATAGCCGAGCCAGCGCGAATAATCGCGTTCGAACGCACCGAGATCGGTGGTCGTCACCGTAGCCATGCGAATGCGTTGCAACGCGGGTTCGGCTGCCTGCGTCGCAGGCGCGGCAACCAACAATGCGAAGGCGAGCCACGGACTCAGCCACGAGGCGAACACGAGCGGAAACTTAAACTGGTGATACATCGCGAGACCTTTGCGCACAACGAATGGTCATAGATACATTACCATTCGCCGAACGTCGAGCGGAGTCGCCTGCATGTCCCAAACCGATCCATCCAAAGTTGTCCTGCCGCGTACCACCAAGGGCAAGCGACCGTCGTTCTTCGCCGACCCCGCGATCGATCAGATGATGACTTTCATCGTGGAGCTGACCACGGAGGTCGGTGTGATGCGCGAGCGGCTCGACACCGTCGAGCGCCTGCTCGACACGCAGGGCAGCGTGACGCGTGCCTCGCTCGAAGCGTACCGCCCGGACGCCGCGGTCGAGGCCGAGCGCGCCGCGTGGCGCGATGCGTTTTTGAAGCGGGTGTTTCGCATGCATTCTGCGGACCGGTGAGCGCCGCGTACCCCAATTTATTCTCGCCGCTGCAACTCGGCAGCGTTCGGCTGCGCAATCGTCTCGTGCACGCCTCGATGTCGACGCGGTACGTGAAAGCCGGCGAGGTGCCGGCGAAGATGATCACCTACCACGCCAATCGCGCGCGCGGCGGGGCGTCGATGATCGTCACCGAACCTTTGAATCTTTTGCCGCGACAACGCAATCCGCAAAAAGTCATGGTGCTCGACCCGGCCAATGCCGAGGGCTTACGGCGGTGGGCCGAAGCGGTGCGTGCGCACGACTCGCATTTGATCGGGCAAATTCAAGATCCCGGTCGCGGCAGACACCAACCCGGTCGCGTGCACGACGCATTCGGCGCGTCGGCGCTCGCCGACGATTTGAGTTGGACGGTGCCGCACGCACTAGAGACCGACGAGGTCGCGCAGCTCGTGCAAGATTTCGCACACGCGGCGCGCATCATGCGCGATGCCGGTTTTTCGGGCGTCGAGATTTCCGCGGGGCACGGTCATTTGTTCCATCAATTTTTGGCGGTGCGCTCGAACGAACGCACCGATCGATATGGTGGCGATCTCGAGGGTCGCGCACGACTGCTGACCGATTTGTGTCGTCGATTGCGTGAGGTCTGCGGCGCCGATTTTTTGATCGGCGTGAAATTGCCGGGCGAAGACGGCATGCCCGATGGCATCGATCTCGAGACCTCGGCGGCGATCACGCGTCTCGTGCATGCGACCGGTGCAGTCGATTATCTGACGTGGTGTTGGGGGTCGCACTCGCCGACGCTCGATTGGCACTTGCCCGACATGCACGGTGCGCGTGCGCCGTACGTCGACAAAATCGCGGTGCTCGGTCAGCACGCACCGGGCATCGCGATCGGCGCACTCGGTCTCATCACCGACCCGAACGAAGGCGAGCGCTTCGTGCGCGAGGGGCTCGCCGATCTCGTGATGTTGGGTCGACCACTCGTCACCGACCCGGCGTGGGGCCTCAAGGCACAAGCCGGTCGCGAAGCGGAGATCCGCTATTGCGTGTCCTGCAACACCTGCTGGGGTGCGATCGTGGGCGGCAACGCACTCGCCTGCGACAACAATCCACGCGTCGGTGCCGATGACGAAACCGATTGGCGACCAGCGCGTGTGGCTACATCGCGGCGGATCGCAGTGGTGGGTGCCGGTCCTGCAGGACTCGAGGCTGCGTGGGTGGCGGCCGCACGTGGTCACGAGGTCACGGTGTTCGCGAGCGGTACCGAGAGCGGCGGTAAATTGCGCTTGCACGCGGCGTTGCCGGGCGGCGAGAGCTTGAGCAGCGTCTACGACTATCAACAATTGCGCGCTGCCGCACACGGCGTGCGTTTCGAGTTCGGGGTGCGCGCGGGCATCGACGAATTGCGTTCGATCGGTGCCGAGGCGGTGGTGCTCGCCTGCGGTGCGACGCCGGCTTGGCCGCGATGGCTGCCCGACGACTATCACGACCTCGATTTTTTCCCTGACGTGCGCACCGTTGCGGCGCGCTTCGTCGGTCGCAGTGTGCGCGAGTCGGGTACGGCGCTAATCGTCGATCAAGATCACACGTCGTTCACTTATGCGACGGCAGTGCTGCTCGCCAAAGTTTACGAGCGCGTCGTCATCGCCACGGCGCGCGAAGGTGTCGCTGCCGAGGAAGCGCTCGTCAATCGTCAAGGTATCCAAAGACGACTCGCCAAACTCGGTATCGAAGTGAAAAATTTTTGTGAACCGGTGTTTGACGACGGTCTTGCCGAGGGTGTGGTGACTTTGGTGAACGTGTTCGGGGTCGGAAGCGTCAAGATCGAGGGGGTTTCTTTGTTGACTCATGCGACACCGCGCGTACCGCGGGACGAGCTCGTCGCGCCACTGCGCGCTGCGGGCGTCGAACTTGCGGTGATCGGTGATTGCCAGGCGCCGCGCTCCTTGTTGGTCGCGACGGGCGAGGGCTACCGTGCGGGGATGCGGTGGTGAACGAAGTCACCGATCGCGCGGCTTGGCCGCGACCGGCATACGCGTGGTACGTCGTCGTATTGTTGATGCTCGGTTACGCGCTCGGCGTGGTCGATCGCATCGTGATCGGTTTACTGGTCAAGCCGATCAAAGCCGACTTGCATTTGAGTGACACGGAGATCGGCATCATCCAGGGTCTCGCGTTCGCTGTGTTTTATAGCGTCTTCACCTTACCGCTCGGGTTTTTGATCGATCGCGTGCGGCGCGTGCCAGTTATCTGGGCCGGGCTCGCGGTGTGGAGTTTCGCGACGGTCGCGGGTGGATTCGCCAAAAGTTTTTGGGGCTTGTTCGGTTCGCGCGTGGTGATGGGAGCGGGTGAGGCGACCACCACGCCCGGCTCGGCGTCCTTGATCGCTGATCTGTTTCCTCCTCAACAGCGACCGCGCGCCTACGGCGTATTCGCGATGGGCGGCTCGGTGGGTATCGGCATCGCGTACATGTTGGGCGGCGTCGCGATCGGGCTCGCCTCCAGCGTCAAAGCCCTCGCACCCACCTTGCTCGGCGGTTTTGCCGATTGGCAGGTTGTGCTGTTCGTGGTCGGGGCGCCCGGCTTGCTGCTCGCGGCGCTGATCGCGCTCACGGTCGCCGAGCCCGCGCGACGTGGTGCACGGGTCGCGCCCGGACAGATTTCTCTACTGCCGCTGTGGCAAGAGTTGCGCGTCAACCGGGTGGCACTGCTGGCGGTGATGTTGGGCACGATCATGAACGTGATGATCGTCAACGCGCAGCTATCGTGGTTTCCGACGCTGTTCGTACGCGTGCACGGTTGGGAACCGGCGCGCATCGCGCTCGCTTTGTCGGTGGTCGGCGTGCCGTTCGGCATCATCAGCGCGATCACCGCCGGTTGGGTGCTCTCGGCGCTCGCCAAGCGCGGCCGTACCGACGGGCCGATTCTGGTGATGATGTTGCAGTGCGTGGCGTGGGTGTTGTTCGGCACCGCGAAATGCTTCGCGCCCACCCCCGAGCTCGCGCTCGTGTTGCACGTCGGCACGTCTTTGTTCGCCACTTGGGCGGTCACGGCAGCGTTGACCGCCCTCAACGAAGTCACGCCGAATCAACTACGCGGCCAGGTCGTCGCGATTTACACTCTGCTCACCGGGCTCGTCGGCATCGCCGTCGGCTCTGGAGCCGTCGGGCTGTTGTCCGACCACGTTTTCAACTACCCGACCGGCATCGCGCCGAGCCTCGCGCTCGTATGCTTTTCGGGTGGCATGATCGGGATCGGCATACTCGCTGCAGGTCGCAGCCGCTATCGAGCGGCGGTGCAACGCGCTTCGCAGTGGGCGGCCGACGGCGCAAACTGAAATCTTCGGAGAAGACGATGGCAGCACAAGCCGAAACTGTAGCGGTTCCAAATATTGAGGAACTTTTTCAGCCGACGCATGACGAACGCGCGCGTCAGTCGATGGTCAGCATGTTGCGCAAGCACGCGATCATCGATCTGCGTGCCGAGTTGAAACGCGATTACGAAGGACGTGTCGAGCCCGCGCTGCGCGAGCGCGGTGAGGTGCCGCGCAACTGGCGCGAAATCGAACAGGCGATGGAGTCGCAAGCGTCCTACCGCTTCTACAGTACGTTGCGTTATCACGCGCAAGAAATGTGCTATCTGTCGGTGCAGCCGGCAGTCGAACGTGCCTTGCCGCAGATGATCTCGCTTGCCAAAGATTTGGCGGTGCGCAACCCGAGCGGCGGGTCGCTGCGCCTCGATCCGAACTTCGAGATCCCGCGCTATCTTGCCGCGCTCGACGTACACCTCGCACCCGGTTGGGTCACGACCGAGCACACCATCGACGACGTCGCACAAGGTGCGGTGGTCGGCTTCGGCGGCAAGGTCTTCACCGGCCAACACCCGTACCGCAAGCGCGCCGGCGTGGTCGCCGAGTCGATCGCGCATTGGTTGAAGGCCACCCGGCCGGGCTTCGCGCCGCGTCGCTTGCTCGATATGGCGACCACCGCGGGCAAAAATCTATTCCCGTACAAAACTGCGTTCCCGAATGCCGAAGCACATGGCATCGACTGCGGTGCACCGGTGCTGCGCTACGGTCACGCACTCGCCGAGCATGAAGGCGTCGCGGTGCACTTCAGTCAGCAGAACGCCGAGCACACCGATTTTCCGGATAGTCATTTCGATTTGATCGTATCCAGTTTTTTCCTGCACGAAATTCCGGTCAAGGCGACGCGCAACGTGTTGCGCGAATGTTATCGACTGCTCGCGCCGGGCGGTGTGATGGTGCACATGGAATTGCCGGACGAAGCATCGGTGAGCGATTACGACAATTTCTTTTGGAACTGGGACACCATCAACAACAACGAACCGTTCTACACCAGCTTCCGCGCTCAAGAACCGATCGCGCTGTGCGCGGAGGCCGGTTTCGAGCGCGACAAATGTTTCAAGCTGACGATCCCCGACGCGGCCTCCTTCGGCGAGGAACGCTATGCGAAATTTCTGCGTGGCGAGATCCCTGCGCCGGCGCACGGTAGTGGTGGTTGGTTCGTGATGGGCGCCCAAAAATGAGTCGACGTCGTTTCGTCGCCGGGGTAGCCGGACTCGCCGGCGCGGCGGCGAGCGGTGTGATGGCGCGCGTTGCGCGTGCCGCTGCGCCTAGCGACTACGACTACATCATCGTCGGGGCGGGTACAGCCGGTTTGCCCGCAGCGATTTTCGCCTCCGCGCGCGGTGCCCGAGTGCTGCTGCTCGATGCCGCGGGCGACATCGGCGGTACCTTGCATCTGTCGACCGGTCAAATGAGTGCGGCGGGCACTCGGTTGCAAGCGAGTCTCGGCATCGTCGATACGCCCCAGTTGCACTACGACGACGTGATGCGCATCAGCCGCAACACCGCCGATCCGATCTTGACGCGCATCGCGGTCGACGAAGCGGCGAAAACGTTCGATTGGTTGATGGAGCGCGGCTTTGCGCCTTTGCCGGAGCACCCGGTGCTCGGTAAGGGTCACGAACCCTATTCACGAAAACGCTACTACTGGGGCGCCGAAGGCGGGCGCTCGATTTTGGCTGTGTTGCGCCGCGAGTTCGAGCGCGAGCGCGCGGCGGGCCGCATCGACTTGCGCTTGCAGACGCCGGTGAGCGCGTTGCTCACGGATTCCGCAGGCGCGGTGCGGGGCGTGCGCGTCAAATCGGCCGATCGTGAACAAGTATTTTCTGCTCGCCACGTGTTGTTGACCTGCGGTGGCTATGGTTCCAACGCGGAGATGTTCGAGCGTTTGAGTGGTTATCGCGCCTACGCCGCGACCGGCTATCCATATTCCCAGGGCGCAGGCATCGAGCTTGCCGTGGCAGTCGGTGGCTACGTGCGCGGCCGCCAAAACTACCTCAGCAATTTCGGTTCCATCCTCACCGACGATGCGATACCCGGACGATTTCTGGCACGCTTCGTCGTCATCCCGCAAGAGCGCCAGCCGTGGGAGGTGTTCGTCAACGCGCGTGGCGAGCGATTCATTCGCGAGGACGAACCGAGCGTCGACGCGCGCGAGCATTCTTTGTTGGCGCAGCCCGATCTACGTTATTGGATTGTCTTCGACGAGGCGATTTTGTCGTCTGCACCGCCGGGTGTCGGCGGTTGGACGCGTGAGCAAATGCGCGAAACTTTCGGCGTGCACAAATGGTTCCAGCAAGCCGACGATCTTGCGACCTTGGCGCGTAACAGCGGCATCGATCCGGACGGCTTGCAGCGCACCGTCGCCGATTTCAATCGCGGCGTGGCGCGCGGCAAAGACGCACTCGGGCGCACGTACTTGCCGAAGCCGATCGTCAAACCACCTTTTTATGCCATCCGCCATCAAGGGCATTCGACCACGGCAACCGTCGGCATTGCGGTCGACGATCGGTTGCGCGTCATTCGACAGGATGGAATGCCGATCCCGAATCTTTATGCGGCCGGCGAATTATTGGGAGCGGGGCAAACGCAGGGGCGCTCGTTCGTCGGCGGCATGATGGTGACGCCTGCGCTCAGTTTCGGTCGAATCTTAGGCGAGCGGTTGCCACTCGCGGCGCGCACGTGATCGCTGCGCTCGCAGTCCTTTGGTTTTGTTTGGCCTCGACGGTCGCGACCGCAGCGAACGCGACGCTCGGTGTCGTGCCGGGTGAGTTCGTGGTCGAGCGTGGTTACGCGCCGTCGCCGCTCGGACAAATTCACTTTCAAGACGTCAGGCCGCCACGGCTCGACGCCTCGCAGCCCGTCTACGTGTTGTTGCATCAGGTGCCGTGGTTTCACATCTACTACAACGGCGCACAAGCGGAGCTCGCGCGTCGCGGTGCGCGCAGCATTACGTTCGACACGCCGGGCTATGGTCTTTCCGCGCGCCCGACCGAGCCGCCGACGATCGCCGACTACGCTCGTGCGATCACTGCGGCGATGCAGCACCTGCACTTGCGACGGGTGGTGCTCGTCGGTCATCACACTGGCGCGACGATCGGGGTCGAGATCGCCAGAACCAAGCCCGAGTTGATTTCGCGCCTCGTGTTACACGGTGTCGCGCTCTATACGCCGGAGGAAGCCGCTGCGCGTCTCGCGGCACCCCACTGGGACCAAACGTACCGGCCCGAGGGCGAGCACCTGAGCGATCGCTGGCTATATTTGAAAGGGCGCATCGCCGGCTCGCCCGACAGTGTGCAGTGGTCGGTGATTTCTTTGTATCTCGCCGGTCATAACGAGTGGTTCGGTCATCACGCCGTTTTTCGCTACGACATGGCCACGGCGTTGCGCGCGTTGCGTACGCCGGTTACGGTGTTGAGCAACACCGACGATCTGCTCGACTTCACGTTCGAGCGCGTACGTGCGTTGCGCAGCGATTTTCGCTTCCGCCATCTCGACTCGCACAGTTCGAACATGGCGTTCGACGAGCCGGCAGCCTGGGTCGATGCGGTCGCGACGAACGGTCGCTGAGCGGCGACGACGCAGCGGGCTCGAGATCCGACTAGAGCGTGTCGATCTACACCGCGCGGGGCGCGCGATTCTACGCGGCATCGAGTGGCGGCTGCGCCCCGGTGAGCGTTGGGTGATCTGCGGTGAAAACGGTGCCGGTAAGACGCAACTTTTGAAATTGTGCGCCGGTGCGGTGTGGCCCGATCCCGCGAGTGCGCAGGGTCTTCAATACTCTAAATCGGGCCAGCCGATCGATCCCATCGAAGCGCTGGCCGAGATCGCCTACGTCGGGCCGGAGCGACAAGATCGCTACGAGCGCTACGGCTGGAATTTCACCGCGCTCGAGATCGTCGGTACGGGTCTCACGCGTAGCGACATCCCGCAAGGCCCGCCGAGTTCGCGCGCCGAGCGCGCGGCACGCGAGATCTTGCGATCGTTCGGGATCGCGAGTTTGGCCGCGCGTCGATTTTTGACGTTGTCTTACGGCGAGCGACGCTTGGTGTTGGTCGCGCGCGCAGTGGCGATGCAACCGAAAATACTGCTGCTCGACGAGACGCTGGGTGGTCTCGATGCGCGCAATCGCGCGCGCATGGCACGATGGTTCGCGCGTGGGTCGTGGCAGATTCCGAGCTGGGTGCTGACCACCCATCGGCGCGAGGAAATTCCACCGGTCGCCACGCACCTGCTCGAACTCGATGCCGGAGTGGTGCGCGCCGCGGGGCCGATCACGTCGCTGCGTCGCGAGACGTTGCCGTCGGTCGCGAAGGCGACTCGCACCGCGCGTAATCGCGGCCCCGTGCTCGTCGCGCTGCGCGCCGCCGACGTTTATCTCGACTACCACCACGTGCTGCACGAGGTCGCGCTCGAGGTCCGTCGCGGTGATTGTTGGGTGGTGCACGGCGCGAATGGGGCTGGCAAAAGTACGCTGCTACGCACGCTCTACGGTGATCACTCGGTCGCGCTCGGGGGTGCGATAGAG
The DNA here is from genome assembly GCA_010027845.1 of Gammaproteobacteria bacterium. Taxonomy (GTDB): domain Bacteria; phylum Pseudomonadota; class Gammaproteobacteria; order Steroidobacterales; family Steroidobacteraceae; genus UBA964. The sequence goes on along the minus strand of RGUL01000001.1, from coordinate 103,328 downwards.
CGTCGTGGCATTCGTCCCGGCGTGCCGTTGGCCGCGTTTAGGCAATGGTGTGCGTTGGTTGCGCCGCATCTACAAAGCGATCCGCCGCACGGCGAGACCGTACTCGAATCGATCGTGTCCGGTTTGCGTCGCACCATCGGCCTCGACGGCGCGCCGCGTGCCGACGAGAGCCGACGCGCACGGGCTGCGGCTCGCGCGCTCGATCTCGAGCAATGCTTACGCCGGCCGCTGCGCGAGCTGTCGTACGGCCAAGTTCGACGCGTGCTGTTCGCGCGCGCCTTCGTCACTCGTCCGCGATTGTTGTTGCTCGACGAGCCCTTCGGCGGCGTCGACCTCGCGACGCGTGCGGCGCTGCGGACGCGTATCGATCGCTACGTCGCGGGTGGCGGAACGGTGGTGATGAGCAGCCATCACACGGACGAATGGCCCGATCGCGTGAATTTAGAGCTCGAATTGCAGCGCGGATGCGTGCGCTACCGTGGCGCGGCGCGCAGCGGCACCCGATAATCGTCACCCGTTCACCCGCTCGGATCGACATGAAAAAGCTCGGAATTCTTTGGTTGGTGGTGCTCATCAGCTTGATGGGCTTCGGCGTCACCATCATCCCGTTTCCGTTCGTCGCCGAGCAGATGGGCGCGTCGGATTTTTGGAAGACCTTCGGCGGCTCGGGAATGTTCTCGCTGTTCCAATTGATCGCCACGCCGATTTGGGGTCGGTGCAGCGATGCCTACGGACGCAAGCCGATTTTGATCGTGAGCCTCGTGGGCACGGTGTTGGCATTCATCTGGCTCGCCTATGCCGACACCTTGACCACGCTGCTGATCGCACGTGCGTTGGGTGGCATCATGTCCGGCAATCTCGCAGCCGCGTTTGCGTACGCGACGGATGTCACCGACCCCAAAGATCGTGCTAAAGGCCTCGGTATCGTCGCGTCGGCCTTCGGTATCGGCTTCGCGATCGGCCCGCCGCTCGGCGGTGTGCTCGGCACGTTGACGGGCGTGCCGAGTTTGCATTGGCCTTCGTTGGTTTCGGCCGCTCTCGCGTTCGTGGCGCTCGTCGGCACCGTATTCATGTTGCCGGAAAGTTTGGCGCCGGAATTGCGTAAGCCGCTGCGCGCGCCGGCGACCGACGGATCGGGTGCGCCGTCACCGCCGCGACGCTCGGCGGTCGCAGTGTTTCGCGAAAAGCCCGTGTTGATCGGCCTCTCGGCTGCGGCGCTGATGGTCGCCACCGGCGCGGGCGCGTTGCAGGCCGTGTTCCAATTTTGGGGGCGTGATCGATTCGGCTACGACCTGCGCGAGATCGGTTTGCACTTCATGGTGCTCGCGTTGTTCTCGGCACTCGGGCAAGCCGGACTCATCGGTCCGCTCACCAAACGTTTTGGCGAGAAGCCGGTGGCGTTGTTGGCGGTGTCGGGTGCGGCGTTCGCGCTGGTGTTGTTCGCGATCGCACAAAACGATGGGATGGTTTGGCTCGCACTTGTCGTCTACGGTATCGCGAACGGTTTGTTCTTGCCGTCGATCAGCAGTCTCGTGTCGTTCGAGGCGGATGCGAACTCGCGTGGTGCGGTGATGGGGCTGTTTAATTCTTCGAGCAGCCTCGGGCGTATCTTGGGGCCGGCAGTCGTCGGTCCCATCTATTTCACCGTCGGTACGAGTGCGCCGTTCTGGGCGGGTGCAGCGATCGCCGCGATCGGTGCGTTGCTGCTGCGTCGCGCGCACGAACGCCCGACCGCATGAGGCGATGAGCCGTAGATGAAAATTTTGCGCCGTCGATTTTTGACGACTGCAGCAGCGAGTGCGGTAGCTGGCGCGATCACTGGTGCAGGGGTGCTCGGTGGTGTCGCGGCACAGGCGCAGGCGTCGGAGGGCGTGCTGCGGCGCTCACGCGGCGGCAACCTCACCACGCTCGACCCGCACCGGCCGATTTCCGCTGCCGATATGGAAATCATCGCCGACTTATTCGTGGGGCTCACAGCGGTCGATGCGCGTGGTGCGATCGTTCCGGGTTGCGCGCGCGAGTGGCGCGTGTCGTCGGACGGGTTGCGCTGGGAATTCAAGTTACAGCCGAATCTCTTTTGGTCCGACGGGCGCGCACTCGTCGCCGAGGACTTCGTCGGCAGTCTGCGTCGGCTGCTCGCACCGGAAACCGCCGCATTATTAGCCTATCGCTACGACGCCATTCGTGGTGCGCGCGAATTGCGCGAGGGCAAAGGCGCAACCGTCGCGTTCGGTGTCGCTGCCCCAGCAGCCGACCGGGTGGTGATCGATCTCGTACGGCCCGAAACCGATCTCGCTAAACTTTTGGCCATCGCTTACGTCGCCCCTTTGCATGCCATCGCCAAACTTGGGCGCGATTGGGCCAAGCCACCTGCGATCGTGGTGAACGGTGCCTATCGACCGATCGCGTGGGCACAGAACGGCGCTTTGGTTCTCGAGGCGAATCCACGCCGCATCGGTAACGCGCCGATCGTGCCGCGCGTCGAGTGGCGCATGGGGATCGACGACGCAACCCGACTGCGCGCCTTTCGCGCCGGAGAACTCGACGTCGTGCAGATCAGCGACGGCGCGCAACTCGCACTCGCACGCCGCGAACTCGCCGCAACGCTGCACTCGGAGCCGTTTTACGGCGGCGGCTGGGTGGGCCTCAATTTGCGTCGCCCCGCACTGACCGATTTGCGTGTGCGTCGCGCACTGAATCTCGCGATCGACCGCGAGGTGTTGTGCGAGAAGGTGCGAGCGTTGGGCGAGCGCCCCACTTGGAGTCTCGTGCCCGAAGCGGTCGCCGACTATCCGCAGCACGCCGTGCCGGACGAAGCGCTTTGGCCGCGGGCGCGACGTTCGGCCGAGGCCCAAAGATTGGCGCGCGAGGCCGGTTTGTCCGGGGCGCAGCCCCGCGAGTTGGTGGCGATCTTCTCGGCGAACACCCTCACCGAGCGTACCTTTTTAGCGCTCGGGGCGATGTGGGCGCCGCTCGGCGTGAAGGTCGTCGCGCGTGGCATGGAAAGCCGTGCGTATAACGTCGCGCTAACGGCCGGTGAGTTCGACTTGATGGATTACGGGCCTTTTTCCGCGGTACAGAGCGCAACGAGCTTCATCGGTCGGTTCCGCAGTTCGTCGTTCCTCAACTATTCGGGTTATCGTCAAGCCGACGTCGACCGCGGCATCGACCTGGCAGAGAGTCAGCGCGATCCGCAGGAGCGGGCGCGTCGCTATGTCGACGTGGAGCGCCGACTGTTGCAAGATTTACCCGTGCTCCCGCTGTATTCCGGCGTAGCGCATCGTTTGGTCGCGAGCCGGGTTCGCGGCTGGACTTCGAACCCGGGCCTGTCGTTGCCCTCGCAGTTTTTGTCTTTGAGTTGATCGGAGAACTTCATGACCACCGTTCACGACTTTTCCGCCCGCAACATTGAAGGGCAGGACACTTCACTCGCCGACTATCGCGGCAAGGCCCTGTTGATCGTCAACGTCGCGAGCAAGTGCGGTTTCACGCCGCAGTACGCCGGTCTCGAGGCGCTGCATCGTAAGCTCGCCGGCGAGGGTTTCGCCGTGCTCGGCTTTCCTTGCGATCAATTCGGTCACCAAGAGCCGGGTGACGAGGCTGAGATCAAAAATTTTTGTAAGCTGACTTATGACGTCAGCTTCCCGATGTTCGCCAAGATCGACGTGAACGGCGACACCGCGCATCCGCTCTACAAACATTTGAAGTCTGCGGCGCCCGGGTTGCTCGGATCCGAGGGCGTGAAGTGGAACTTCACCAAATTTTTGGTCGATCGTGACGGGAAAGTTGTCCGTCGTTATGCGCCACTCGATAAGCCTGAGGCCCTTGAGGCGGACGTGCGCGCGATCCTATGATCGAGCGCTTATATCGCAAGCCGCTGATTGGTCTCGTCGGCCTCGCGGTCGGCTTTCTCACCCAGCCGCTCGGTCACACGGCCTACAAACTGCTCGAGTTGGGGTTCGGTGAGGGCGTCAGCCCGAGTGACAGCGTTTATCGAGCCGCGATCGTCACCGGCATCGTCGGATTTTTGATCGTCTGGAACGGTTTGAAGCGCACTGAGCTGCAGGCGACGTGGATGGGCATGCTCGGCGGTTGGCTCATCTGGATCGGCTGGTTCGAGTATTCCTTCAAATTTTTCTCCGTGTTGTATCGCGTGCCGGGTTTTCCGGTCGAGCCGCAACTCGCCGATGGTTACGTCGCTGCTCCGCAGGCGAACATGTTGCAGGCGACCGTCACCATCATGTTCGCCATGCTGTTGCTCTATGGCATTTTCAACCTGCAGACGAAGTGCAATTTCATGCGGTTTTTCCACCGCAACTTGCGTTTCTCACCGGGCATGCCGACGCCCGATAACCAGCGCAGTTTCGCGCGCATCACCGCGATGGAGGTGTTGTTCGTGACGTGGTTTTGCTATCAATTTTGGCTGTACGTCATCTATTTCGGCACGCGGGGTGCGGGTGCGATGGCGGTACAGGGCCTTTATGTTGCGTGGACCGTCTGGTCGCTTTATCTCATCTGGAAATGCACCCAGCAGATCCGTGCGGCCGCGGCGCTACGCTACGGCATCGGCGCCGGCATCGTGCTGTGGGGTTCGGCGGAAATGCCGGCGCATTTCGGTGCCTACCGTGAATACTGGTTGCACCCGATCGAATACCCGATTTTCAATCTCACCTGCCTCGCGCTGTTCGCTGGCGGTGTACTGTTGATTGCGCGGCGTCCTCAGCCAGCGGCGAAGTCGGCTTCCGACATCACCTGACGTTTTTTGAAGATCGACAAGAAGAACCGCCGCGCGGCCTTGCCGCCGGTGAGCCAAGCGACGCGATCTCCCGAGCGATGTTCGGCGAGTAAACCGTCGGCGAGGAACGGCGTGACGGTTTCGACGCGATCACCCAAAATATTGTACGCACGCAACGTACGCCGCAGATCCTCGGGTGTATTGCTACCGACGTCGCGTTTCAAAAGATCGGTCAATACGATGCCCGGGCTCAGATAACAAATTTTGACCGAACTGCCCCGCGTCTCTTCGATCATCGCCTTGTTGAAATAGGTGAGCGCGAATTTGCTCGCGCCGTACAAGCTCATGCCGGGCGTCATCATGCCGCTCGAGCCATAGCCCTCCATGTTCCAGATCGTCCCGCCGTCGGCTTGCTGACGCATACCGCGTAGTGCGATCTGTGTCGCCAGCATCGCGCCGAGCAGATTCGTCTCTTGGACGGCACTCACGTCTTTGGATTGCATTTCACCGGCACGTTGTCGCGGATGCGAGATCCCCGCGTTGTTGACCCAAATGTCGACTTTGCCGAACGCCTGCGCTGCGGCATCCCACAACGCTTGCAAGCCGGCGCCGCTCGTGACGTCACAGGCGAGACCTGCGACGCTCGAACGCGTCGCGTGCGGGCGCAAGTCGGCGAGCGCGGCCTCGACCGCTGCCGTGCTGCGACCGCTGATCATCACGTTCGCGCCGCGCTTCAAAAGTTCTGCGGCGATTCCCTTGCCGATCCCGCGCGTGCTGCCGGTGATCACGACATTGCGTTCGGACATACGCTATTCCCCCGTGGGCGCTCATCGGCCCCGCAGCGATGATGCAACGCGCGCGACTCGCGCGGCCGCGGTGGGCGGGCGATGTCCGATCAGTGGTCAACCGCTGCGAGCGACGGCCGGCGGTCGACCCGATGTTTATGCTCCGACCGTCGATCGAGACGGCGTCAAGACGGGGGGTTCGTATGTCGTCGCAAAGCGTCGTTGTCACGGGTGGTACGCAGGGTTTGGGGTTCGGCTACGCCCGGGAATTTTTGCGTCGTGGGCATAAGGTGGTTTTGAGCGGGCGTGACGCCGGGCGCGTCGCCGATGCGGTGGCGCGTCTCGCGCCTGAGGCTGCGGCACACGGCAGCAGCGTCGCAGGCTGGGTCTGCGACGCGGCTTCGATGGAGCAGACTCAGGCCTTGTGGGATCACGCCGTGTCCTGCCACGGCCGCGTCGACATCTGGTTGCACAACGCGGGCTATGCGCGCACCGGTCAAAAGTTTCTCGACAACACCCCGACGGAGATCGAGACGATGGTGCGCGGCAACGTGATCGGTTCGATCAATGCCGCCAATGTCGCTATCGCTGGCATGACGGCGCAAGGCGGTGGCAAATTATTTTTAACCCTCGGTGGTGGCGGCGCGACCGGACGCGTCGTACCGGGCATGACCGCCTATTCGACCACCAAGCGTGCCGTCAAATATCTGGCCGGTGCGCTCGTCAAAGAGCGTCGCGAGAAGCGCGACGAGCGAGTGTTGGTCGGGACGATCAGTCCTGGCGTCAACGTCACCGAAGGTATGCTGCGCGAGATGCGGGCGTTGCCGGCAGCGCAGCGCGCCAAGTCGTTCGCGCAATTGAACTTCATCGGCGAGCACGTCGAGACCACGACGCCGTGGATCGTCGAACGCGTGCTGGCCGCCAGCAAGCAGGGTGAGGACATCACTTGGCTCACCGGCGGTCGCATGCTCGGTCGCGTGGTCGGCAAACTTTTGGGTCGTCAGCGGGATATTGTCTCGCGCTATCAAATAGAGGATTGAGTCATGAGTGCAGCACAGGGTTTGCGTCCGTTTGCCGTCGGCGACGTTTTCGTGGCGGCCACCGTACTCGATAACCCGGCGGACGATCACGCCGGCCGCGGACGAATTCTCCAATTCGATGCGAATTTACAGCCGAAAGGCGAGCTGTATCTCGATGCGACCACGCATCTCGTCGGTGGTTTGAAATTCGATGCGCGTGGCGTTCTTTGGGCGTTCGACAGCCACGCGTTCGTCGTGCTCAACATTCACGCCGACGGTCGGGTCGAGCGGCGCACCGAGTTCGGCGCGCGCTCGTGGTCGCACGTGAACTTTGCCCCGGACGGCTCGCTACTGCTCGCCGAACACGTGGTGGGCGAATCGATCAAACCGGAAATTCAGGCGCGGATGAAAACCCACATTCCGTTCATGCCCGGCACGCAGCGCTTCGGTGACGGGCACGTGTTCCGGTTTGCGGCCGACGGTAAATTGCTACGCGAATATGCTACTGAAACCCACGGCGGCATGGGCGGATTTTTGGGCGTGACGATGTCGACGCTGTCGCCGGACGGCAATACTTTGGTCTACTGCTCGGAGACCGGACCGCGCTTGATGCGTTACGACCTCGTCGCCGATCGACAGTTGCCGGATTTGCAGAGTTTCGCACCGCCGTATCCGCCAGGTCCGCCGCCGATGTTCTTCGGCATGGAGTACGCGCCCGATGGAACCCTGTACGTACTGCGTGGCAGCAGCATCCACGTCGTCGATGCCGGTGGTCAAAGCGTGCGGCAAATCGCATTAGAAGGGGGCGGTTGGGCGACCATCGATCTCGGTGACGGCGCGCGATACGCATTCATCTCGAGTTTCTTTTCCGGCGAGGTTGCGAAAATCGACCTGCAGTCCGGTGCGAAACTCGGCCGCATCCACACCGGTGCTCCGAAGTCCGTTGCGGGCTTGGTCGAATATCGCGGCGAGGGTCGCTGAACGTCGGGAACTCTCGCGCGGAAGACGCGGTCAAAACGGCCGACGGAGGTCCTCATGCGTACGTTCAACCGCCATCGCCTCGTGTTGCCGCTGCTGGTTGCGCTCGTGACGGCCGGTTGCGCCGGCGACCTGTCGCGGCGCGAAGCGGCGACGCGCAAGAGCTACGTCGACTATGCCGGCGAGCCCATCAAAGAATTCTTCGCTTGGCGCATCGACGGCTGGACGCCGGTGTCGCGCAATCAACTGATCGTCTGGACCGGTATCAACGAAGCGTTTCTGCTCACCGTTTGGGATACCTGCCCGGACATCGATTTTGCGACCACGGTCAGTTTGAGCACGCTGATGCGCACGGTCACGACCTTCGACAAGGTGGCTGTGGGCCGCCAGATTTGCCCGATCCGCGAGATTCGCAAGGTCGACATCAAGCGCATGAAGGCCGAGGAGAAATCGGCTCGCGAGGGCGCCGCCCGCGACGCTGCGGATCGCACCGCTGCGCCGAAGCCGCCATAATGTACGGATGGCAACCGACGACCAATTCGAAGAAATCCGTTCCGGTGTACGCGCGCTGTGCGCGCAGTTTCCCGACGAATACTTTCGCAAGATCGACGCCGCACGCGGCTATCCCGCCGAGTTCGTCGACGCTTTGACCAAAGCCGGCTGGCTCGCTGGTCTAATTCCGCAGCAATACGGTGGCTCGGGGTTGTCGCTCGCCGAGGCGTCGGTGGTGATGGAAGAGATTAATCGCTCCGGCGGTAATTCCGGCGCCTGCCATGGCCAGGTGTACGTGATGAACGTGCTGGTCCGTCACGGCACCGAGGCCCAGCGCGAGCGATATTTGCCGAAGATCGCCGCGGGCGAGTTGCGATTGCAATCGATGGCCGTGACCGAGCCGACCACCGGCACCGACACCACGCGACTGAAGACCACCGCCGTCCGTAAGGGTGACCGGTACGTCGTCAATGGTCAAAAAGTTTGGATCTCGCGGGTGCAGCATTCCGATTTGATGATTCTGCTCGCGCGCACCACGCCGCTCGCCGAGGTGCGGCGCAAATCCGAAGGGCTGTCGGTGTTTCTGGTCGATTTGCGTACTGCAATCGGCAAGGGTTTATCGCTGCGCGCGATTCCGAACATGGTCAATCACGAGACCAACGAATTGTTCTTCGACGAGTTGGAAATTCCGGCCGAAAATTTGATCGGTATCGAGGGGCAGGGGTTTCGTTGCATCCTCGACGGTCTGAACGCCGAGCGGGTGCTGATCGCCGCCGAATGTATCGGCGATGCACGTTGGTTCGTCGAGCGCGCCTCGCGTTACGCGCGCGAGCGTGTCGTGTTCGATCGACCGATCGGCCAAAATCAAGGCGTCCAGTTTCCGATCGCCGAGAGCCACATCGAAACCGAAGCGGCGAGCTTGATGCGCTATCGCGCCTGCGAGTTGTATGACAACGGTAAGCCCTGTGGTGCCGAGGCGAACATGGCCAAATATTTGGCTGCGAAGGCGTCGTGGGAAGCCGGTAACGCGTGTTTGCAAACGCACGGCGGTTTCGGCTTCGCAGCCGAGTACGACATCGAGCGAAAATTTCGCGAAACGCGGCTCTATCAGGTCGCACCGATCTCGACCAACTTCGTGTTGTCGTACGTCGCCGAGCATTTGCTCGGCATGCCGCGTTCCTACTGACCGGGGATCGCGATGTTGCATTCGATCGGTTCTCGCGCGCCCGAACTTCACCCCGAATGTTGGGTGGCGCCGTCGGCTGACGTGATTGGCAGCGTGCGCCTCGCAGCGGGTGCGAGCGTTTGGTTCGGTTGTGTGCTGCGGGGCGACAGCGACTGGATCGACATCGGTCTCGACACCAACATTCAAGACGGAACCGTGATCCACACCGACGCCGGTGCGCCGACTCAAATCGGTGCGCGGGTCACGGTCGGTCATCGCGCGTTGCTGCACTCGTGCACGATCGGCGACGACACGCTGATCGCGAATGGTGCGATGGTGCTCGACCGGGCCGTGATCGGTCGCGGATGTTTGATCGCCGCCGGCGCATTGGTGCCGCCGGACAAAGTCATTCCCGACGGTTCGGTGGTGATGGGCTCGCCGGGTAAAATCGTGCGCGAGGCCGGTGAGCGGGAGCGTCAATTGATCGCAGGCGCGGCGCAGGTCTATCGTCGTCGCCTCGAGGAATATCGCGCAGGTTTGAGGGTCGTCGAGCACGGGCGCTAACATCGACGCATGACGGCGCTGCGTGCAATGTCGTGGGAAGTCGAAGGGCGCGATTGGCCGAATCGCGAGGTCAGCGATTTTCCCCGCGCCGGCGGTTTACGCTGGCACGTGCAACGCCTCGGTCGCGGACCCTCGATGTTGCTGTTACACGGTACCGGGGCCTCCACGCATTCGTTCCGCGATCTATTGCCGGCGCTCGCCGAGCACTTCGATGTTCTGGCGCCCGATCTACCGGGGCACGGTTTCACGGCGCGGCCCGACGATCCGCAAGCGATGTCCTTGCCCGGTATGGCGGCTGCCCTCAAAGAATTACTGCTGACGCTGGGCGTCGCGCCGCGGATCGTGGTCGGTCACTCGGCCGGGGCCGCTTTGTTACTGCGCCTCGCGTTGGACGCGGTCGTCGAACCGGCGGCGATCGTGAGCCTAAACGGCGCGTTATTACCTTTGGCGGGTCTACGTCATCCGATGTTTTCGTCGTTGGTACGCGGCATCGTCGGCGCCGATTGGGTGGCGCGACGTTTTGCCGCGGGTATGGACGAGCCAGGTGGTTTCGAGCGGTTGATGCGCGGCACGGGTTCGAATCTCGATGCGCAGGGCGTCGCGCTGTATCGCCGTCTCTCCGGTACGCCCGCGCAAGTCGGTGCGGCGCTCGCGATGATGGGGCGCTGGGATTTACGGCCGATCGAGCGCGACTTACCGCGCCTCGTCGCACCGCTGTTGCTGGTCATCGGTGCACGCGATCGCATGATTTTGCCCGGCGAGGCCGTCAAAGTTCGGGCGCTGGTACCGTCGGCGCGCATCGAACAAATCGCGGACGCCGGCCACCTCGCGCACGAAGAGCATCCCGGTCGAATCAAAGCATTGATTGAAGATTTTGCACGCCACCACGGGGTCGTTTGATGCCGTGGCCCCCGAGGCGGTATGGTGTTCGCGCGTGAATCTGCCCATATCCCATCCGTTGCGTTATGAGTTGCAAGACGAAGTGCACGCTCGGCCACCGTTGCCGCTGCGTTCGCCGGCGCGCGTGTCGATGCTCGCACTCTTGTCGCCACCGGCCGCGCGCGAGCGCGAATTAGCAGCGTTGCGCGCACTCGCTGAGCGTCACGGCGTCGCGTTTCCGGCGGCATCGGGTGGCCACGTGTCGTTCGACTGCGGCGAGTTCCGGGTCAAATGGGAACGACACACCGAGTTCTCGCGCTACGTATTTTTGAGTGAAGGGCCGGGCGTGCCGTTCACGCATTCCGCGCTCGGACAGGTGCCAGCAGATTGGGTTGCTGCCTTACCCGGTGAATTGCTGTATGCGGCACACGCCGAAGTCGTGCCCGCGGCGCCGTCGCAGATACCGCAAATCGATGCAGCTTCCGCGGCATATTTCGACGGCCGTCCGGTCGTCGGGTCGGTGATCGCGGGTGGTGCGGCCGTCGCGTTGACCGACTTTCGCATCGACGCCAACGGCTTTAGTCGAATCGTGCTGTTCGATCGTGGACTCACGCCGCCGCAAACCGGTCGTGCGGTGCAGGCGCTGTTCGAGGTCGACACGTATCGCATGCTAGCGCTGCTCGCCTTTCCGGTGGCGCGCGAATTGTCGCCGCGCATCGCGCGCGATGAGCGCGAGTTGTCGGAGGTTGCCAACGTGTTGGTCAACGTCGCCGAAGCGGACGAGCCCGTGTTGCTCGATCGCTTAACGACTTTGCAAGCGCACATCGAGCGACACGAGGCGGATAATCACTATCGATTCGGTGCCGCAGCGGCCTACCACGAGCTCGTGCAGCGTCGCATCGCGCAGTTGCGCGAAGAGCGACTCGAGGGTCTACAGACCCTAGAAGAATTCATGGAGCGTCGTCTCGGGCCGGCGATGAACACTTGTGCGGCCGTTGCGGCGCGTTTGGAGTCGTTGTCGCAGCGCGTATCGCGCGCGACGCAATTGTTGTCGACGCGTATCGAAATCACCCGCGAGCGCCAAAACCAGCAATTGCTCGAATCGATGGATCAGCGCGCAGCCGCACAGCTGCGATTGCAAAGCACCGTCGAGGGTTTGTCGGTCGCGGCCGTCACGTACTACGTGCTCGGCATCGTCAACTATCTCGGTAAAGGATTGGAAGCGCGGGGCTTGCCGGTCGACCCCGCGCTAATCACCGCGCTCGCGATCGTGCCGATCGCTTATCTCGTGTGGCGCGGTTTACGTCGGGCGCGCAAGGTCGCCGCTCGACAGCTCAACGGAGACAAAAAATGAAACCGCACGCCATCGTGATCGGGAGCGGCTTCGGTGGGCTCGCCGCAGCCGTGCGTTTGGGTGCGCGCGGCTATCGCGTCACGGTGCTCGAAAAGCTCGATGCGCCGGGCGGTCGAGCGTACGTCTATCGCGAGGCGGGCTATACCTTCGACGCCGGCCCAACGATCATCACCGCGCCCTATTTGTTCGAGGAATTGTGGCAGGTGAGCGGGCGACGGATGGCGGACGACGTTACCGTTAAGGCACTCGACCCGTTTTACGAAGTGCGCTTCGACGATGGTCAAATATTCAAATACACCGCCGACCTGGCGCAAATGCGCGCGCAGATCGCCGCGATCGAGCCGGCCGACGTGCCGGGTTTCGAGCGGTTCCTCGAGGCGAGTAAAACGATTTTCGCCACGGCGTTCGCCGAGCTTGCCGATCAGCCGTTCCACGAGTTGTCGACCTTGTTCGCTGCGGCGCCAGACTTATTGCGACTCGGCGGCCATCGCTCCGTCTATAGCGAAGTGTCGCGGTTTTTCAAAAGCGAAAAGCTACGTCTGCTGTTCAGTTTTCATCCGCTCTTGATCGGTGGTAATCCGTTCACCACGACTGCGTATTACTGCTTGATCGCACATTTGGAGCGCACCTACGGCGTGCACTACGCCGAGGGTGGAATGGGCGCGCTGGTGCGCGGCATCGTGGGGCTCGTTGAGCAGCACGGTGGTACGATTCGATGTAATACCGGCGTCGACAAAATATTGGTCGAGAACGGGCGTGCGGTCGGCGTACAACTCGAAGACGGCAGTCGGCTCGAAGCGGATGTTGTCGTGTCGAACGCCGATGCTGCGACGACCTATCAAAAACTACTGCGCGATCATCCGCGCCGTCGTTGGACCGACGCCAAGCTCGCGCGCGCTAGCTACTCGATGAGTTTATTCGTCTGGTATTTCGGTACCTCGCGCCGCTACGACGACGTTTATCACCACATGATGGTGCTCGGGCCACGCTATAAAGCGTTGCTCGACGACATCTTCATCCGTAAGCATTTGGCCGACGATTTCAGTCTTTATTTGCATCGCCCGACTGCGAGTGATGCATCGCTCGCGCCGCCGGGGCACGATGCGTTCTACGTGCTCGCGCCGGTACCTAATTTGTTGAGCGGCACCGATTGGCGTGAGCACGCGGAACCGTACCGCGCGGCGGTGCAGCGACGGCTCGAAGAAACGGTGTTGCCTGGGCTCGGCGCCGCGTTGACGGTGTCGAAAATGCTGACGCCGATCGACTTCCGTGATCGTTTGTCGTCGGTGAACGGCGCGGCGTTCGCACTCGAACCGAAACTATTTCAAAGCGCTTGGTTCAGGCCGCACAACAAAAGCGAAGAGCTGGACCGTCTCTATCTCGTCGGCGCCGGAACGCATCCCGGCGCCGGTTTACCGGGCGTCGTCTCGTCAGCCAAAATTTTGGACGAAATCGTTCCCGACCCTAGTGTCATCGCAGCGCGGCGTTGATTCGCGCGGCTGCGAGGCGACCCGACAGTGTCGCCATCGGAATTCCGGCGCCCGGATGGGCAGTACCACCGGCGAGGTACAAGCCTGCAATCTTCGAAGCGGCAGGTGGCCGTGCGAAGCTCGCCAGTGCGCCGTGGTTGGCACGGCCGTAAAGCGCGCCACCCGATCCCGGAAAAGCACGCTCGAATGCGGTCGGCGTCGTGACGACGCAGTCGTCGGATCGGCGCTCGAACGTGAGACCGCAGCGTTCGAGTACGGCGAACGTCCGCCGCTCGATCGCGCTTAGCTCGCGCTCGGTCGATCGCGTGCCGTCACCATCGGCCGGCGCATTGACGAGCAGCAACATCCGCTCGCGATGCGTCGGCGAGACGCGGTCGGTGACACCACGGTCTTGTGCGCACAGATAGACGGTGGGTTCCTCTGCTATTTGCCCGTGATTGAATACGGCGCGGAACTCGCGTTCGTAATCGTCGCCGAAAAAAACGTTGTGATGCTCGAGCGGAAAACCCCGCGCGGGCGCGTGTAAGCACCAGGTGACGGCGGACAGCGAACGTTCTTGTGGTGTGACCGGCGGCACTCCGGCGCGTGCCTGGTCACCGAGCAAACCGTTGGCGAGCGCATTGGCATCGCCATTGAAAACGATGGCATCGGCAGCGATGCGTTCGCCGGTTTCGAGTCGAACGCCGCAAGCGCGTCCCTGCTGTAGCAAAATCTCTGCGACGTGTGTGTGATAGCGAAAAGCCGCGCCGACACTAAGGCCTGCGTGCTCGAGTGCCGCAGCGACCTGTCGCATGCCGCCGCGTACCAGACAAACACCTTCGCGTTCGACGTGCGCGATCAACATCAACGTGGCCGGCGCGGCGAACGGCGAAGAGCCTACGTAAGTCGCATAGCGGCCGAACAGTTGACGCAAACGTACGTCGTCAAAATGATCGGCGAGGCTGCGCCACAGAGTGGTCCACGGTGCCGTGCGCCACATGGAGGCGAGGCCCGTCGCGCCGAGGCGGGTGACGAGTTGCAACGGAGTGGGGCGCTGTGCGGTCATGAACGGCGCGTGCAAGGCCTCGTACAACTCGGCGCTACGTCGACAAAAATCACGGTAGCCCGCGGCGTCTTTGGCGCCCGAAAATTCTCGGATCGCAGCGACCGAACGCTCGACGTCTGCGTGGAGATCGAGCACGGCGTCGGCGCGCCAAGCGTGACGGGCGAGTACGCTAGGAGTGTCGAGCGTCAAAAGATCATCAAGACGCAGGCCCGCATCCGCAAGGAGTGACTCGAACACCCAACGCATCGTGAACACCGTCGGCCCGGCATCGATCGCGGTCCCGTCGACCTCGAGTGCGCGCAGTTTTCCGCCGGGCGCAGCTGCGCGTTCGAGAACCGTGACTTGATGACCGCTGCGCGCGAGATCAATCGCAGCGGCCAGTCCGCCCATGCCGGCGCCGACGACGACGATACGGCTCACGCGTGCCGCGACACGGTGCGCTGATGGAAGACGATGAGCGACAAGCCGATGACGAGTGGGATCGACCAAAGACCCGGATGCAATGCGAGTGCCGGTACGGTGCGTACGGCACCGAATGCGAAAAATGCCGTGTAGACCGAGATTCCTGCGCCGACCAAAGCTTTGATGTGTTCCTTGAGCCAGGCGAGTCGGCTGGGTTTCTTTTGCAGCATGAACCAAAGATTGGTGCCGACGGTCGCGAGGCCGATGGCCGGCATACCGAGCATCAATGTGATTCCGGATTGCATGCTCTGCCACGCGACGTTGAGCGAGGCGACCGTCAACAAAACTTGCAGCGTGACATTGCGCCACTCGAGATTCGCGTGATGTGCGTTTTTGTTACGCACGCATAGCCAGCCATACCACGCTAGATTGATGGTGAGCAGCGCGAGCCCTTGCATCATCCACCCGAAGATTCCGCGCACCCACTCGTGATCTGGAAGTTGCGGGTGCGTCGCCGCAGGGTCGAGCAGCGTGCAGCCACTGATCCCGAGCGCCGCCGTCCCCGTGCACAGCATCGTGATCGTGAACACCAAGCCCCAGCGCCGATGGGCGCGCCCGCCCTTGCGGCCGATCACCGGCACCCAAAACGACAGCAAACCGATGCTGCCCGCCAAGATGTGCAGTGCGACGAACGTACGAAACGCCGTCACCACCAAAGGTTCGGAGGAGTCGAACATGGCGGCGATGCTGCCCCCGCACGCCGTAACTTGTCAAAAGGGTCGTCGACCGTCGCGGGGCTTTCGTCGCCGTCGTAGTGGCGTTAGGGTGATGGCATGTACGAACCGCCCCGTCCGACTGCCTTGGCGGCCATCGTGTCGCTGCTGCGCGTCGCAGCGCGTGGCGACGGTGACTTATTGAGTTTGTTGCCGTCGAAAGCCTATCGCGTCGACGCCGGTTGGCTCGGCTATTCACGCCGCTCGATTTTGTTGGTCAACGAGCCCGAGCTACTGCGCGACGTGCTCACGGACCCGCTCGGCATTTTTCCGAAGAACGATCTGATGGTCGGTGCCTTGGAGCCGTTGGTCGGTAATTCGATTTTCGTATCGAGTGGTACGGTGTGGCGTCGTCAGCGGCAAATGATCGAGCCGTCGTTTTCGCACATGCGGCTAAGCAAAGCATTCGCGGCGATGACCGGCGCGCTCGACGATTACGAAACTCGACTGGACGAGCTGGCGGTGTCCGGCGGACAGTTTTCGCTGGATTTGGCGATGAGTCATTTGACGGCCGATGTCATCTGCCGCACGGTGTTCTCGACTTCGTTGCGCTCGCAAACGGCGATCGACGTCTTCGAAGCCTTCACGGTGTTCGAACGAACCTGCGCGCAAGTGGAATTGCGGCGCTTGATTTTCGATCCGCCGTTCAACGACATTCCGCAGCACGCGGCGGTGATCGACGCCTGCGAGCGTATTCGCAAGCACCTCGGTGATCTGGTCGACACGCACCTCGCGGATGGTGCGAGTCAGTGGGACGACATCGCTGCCGAAATCATTACGGCGCGCGATGTTGAGACCGGTGCCGGCTTTACGCGCAAAGAATTACTCGATCAACTCGGGGTGATGTTTCTTGCGGGCCACGAAACCACGGCGAGCGCGCTGACCTGGGCGTTTTTGATGATCGGCATGCAGCCGCAGGTATTGCAGCGCATGCGCGAGGAAATCGCCACGATCGCCGGTGAAGACCCGCTGACGCTTGAGCAAGTACGACGCTTGACCTACGTCAAAAACGTTTTTCGTGAAAGTCTGCGACTGTACCCGCCGATTCCGTTCATTCCGCGCGTCGCAACCGAGCCGGCGAAGATCGGGCGCTACGAGGTCAAGCGCGGTGCGATGATCATGATCGCGCCCTGGACCATCCACCGTCACAAAAAATATTGGCGCTCGCCGAATGCTTTCGATCCAGACCGATTTTCGCCCGAGCGCGAGCACGAGATTTTGCCCTCGACGTACCTGCCGTTCGGTCTCGGGCCGCGGGTGTGTGTCGGGGCGGGCTTCGCGACCTTGGAGGCGACCGCGATCTTGGCGCGACTAGTGCGTCGTTACGACATTACCGTGCACGATGCCGCACGCGTACGGCCGATCGCGCGTTTGACGATCCGACCCGAACGACAATTGATGTGCACCGTGCGGCGCCGAGCTTCGTGAAAACGGTATTACTCACCCTCGGGCGTTTGCCCAAGGCGCTGGAGTTGGCGCGCGCGCTGCACGGCGCTGGCGCACGCGTGTTGGTCGCCGATCCGTTCGCGCGACATCTGACCGGCAGTTCGCGAGCGGTGGAACGGTCGTTCGTCGTCACCGCACCGGCCGTCGATCCCGGGCGCTACCTCGACGAGTTGCGGGGTATCGTCGTGCGACAGGGCGTCGACATCGTGCAACCCATCTCCGAAGAAATCATGCACGTCGCAGATTTGCGCGGCACCTTGCCGTCACGCTGCTCGCTGCGTGCGATGCCGCCTGCGGCCTTGCTCGCCGTGCACGACAAAGGTCGGTTCGTGGAAGTTTGCACCGCAGCGGGCGTTCGCGCGCCGCAGACTCATCGCTTAGGCGAGCACGAGGCGCAGGCGCTCGTCGCCGCGCGTGACGTCGTCGTCAAGCCCGTGGCCTCGTGCTCGGGTCGCGGCGTGGAGTTCGTCGCGCGCGGTGCGGCGTTGCCGCAGCGAGCCGAAGCGTGTGTGGTTCAGCAGCGCATCGACGGACAATTATTGAGCACCTTCAGCATCGCGCGCGCCGGTGAGTTGCTGCAGACGGTCGTTTATCGCGGCGCCGTGATGCAGGGAACGGTCGCCGTATGCTTCGAGCGCATCGATGCTTCGCCGGCCGTGCTCGATTGGGTGGGTCAGTTCGTGGGTCACACCCGTTTCGACGGGTTTGTGTCGTTCGATTTGATCGTCGATCAGAGCGGCGTGGTGTTCGGCATCGAATGTAATCCGCGGGCCACCAGCGGCATCCACTTCGTCGCGCCGCAAGATCTTG
The DNA here is from genome assembly GCA_010027845.1 of Gammaproteobacteria bacterium. Taxonomy (GTDB): domain Bacteria; phylum Pseudomonadota; class Gammaproteobacteria; order Steroidobacterales; family Steroidobacteraceae; genus UBA964. Next base: position 85,391 of record RGUL01000001.1, on the reverse strand, counting down.
CGCAGGCCGTGCTCGAGCCGAGTTTCTCCGGTCCGATGCAATTTAGGCCCGAGCGGCTGCAGCAGCAGTTTTATCCGTGCCTCACCGAAACTCAAAAGTCGATGTTTTCGCGCAGTTTCATGCGTAATTTTCGCTGTTTGCGCACCGCGCGTGACGTCACCTGGGACCGGCGCGATCCGTGGCCGTTCATCGCCATGCCATACACGGCGTGGAACATCATCGCCTTGGCCAGTCGGCGCCGCGCCACCTTCGGCGAGGTCGCGATGCTGGACTTCGAACGGGTTGCCAGCGATCGCGGCCGTGTTTTAGAGTGACCGCTCTGATCATTGCGCAGCAATACGGGGGCTCGCGATGAATGTTTCGGCCTTAGAGATCGATTCGACGACTGTGTTCGACGCGCCGCGTCTGAGCATGGCGGATCTGCGCGCCTGTCGCGCCGCGATCCGCGTCGGGTCTAAAACGTTTCATGCGGCGTCGTTGTTGTTGCCGCGGCGTGTGCGTTGGCCGGCGCTCGCGCTGTACGCGTTTTGTCGCGAAGCGGATGACGCGATCGACGGTGCCAAAAATCCGCGACTCGCCTTGCAGGAGTTGCAGCGCCGGCTCAATTGTATCTACGACGGTCATCCGGTCGACATGCCGACCGATCGCGCACTCAGTGCGGTGGTCGCACAATTCGCCATTCCGCGCGAGATTCTTGCTGCATTGCTCGAAGGGTTCGAGTGGGACGCGTGCGCGCGTCGTTACGAGACCGCGTCGGACTTGCGCGCCTACGGTGTGCGAGTCGCGGGCACCGTCGGTGTGATGATGGCGCTGTTGATGGGTGTTCGCGCTCCGCGCGCGCTCGCACGCGCAGCGGATCTCGGCGTTGCGATGCAACTATCGAACATCGCGCGCGACGTCGGCGAGGATGCGCGGATGGGTCGGCTATATCTGCCGCGCGCGTGGTTGCGCGACGCGGGGCTAGATGCCGAGGCGTGGCTCGTCGCACCGACTTTTGACTCACGACTCGGATTCGTAATCGATCGCCTGCTCGACGAAGCGCGTGCACTCTACGAGCGCTCCTCGGCCGGCGTCGACGAGTTGCCGATCGAGTGTCGCCCGGCGATTCATGCCGCGCGCTTGATGTACGCGGAGATCGGGCACGAAGTCGCGCGTCGCGGTGGCGATTCGATTTCGTCGCGGGCAGTGGTGCCCGGACGACGAAAATTATTTTTACTGTTCGAAGCGATGCTGGCGGCCACGCGGCGCGGCACACCTGATGCGCGACCGGCGCTGCCCGAAGCGCAATTTTTGCTCGATGCGGTGAGTCGCTTCGATCGCGAGCATGGTGTGCAGGGCGATCCGACGGTGGGCGAGGGATTGCTCGCGCGCGAATTGGCGCGAGTACTCGGCGTTTTCGAACGACTCGAGCGGATCGATCGCGGCGCTGCGATCGCACGCTGACTTAACCGCGTCGAAGTACCCGACGCGGTAATTTCACCGGCAACAACAGTTGCACCCAGCGCCTCGCGAAGCGGCGCAGCGACACGCTTTCGTGAAATGCCGTCCAGTCGCTTCCATCGAGAGGTAGTCGCAGTAGCGAGCGCGCGTAAAACGGCCCGTCTTCCAGCGTATCGACGACCGTGGCTCGCTGGCCGGCATCACAGCGACTGCGACGGTGTATGCCCCAATTCGTGGTCGGTAACTCGCAAAGCGGTGGTGAGTCGAGCGAGCTGCAACGCCCGTCGCTCGCGACCTCTAAACCGATCGACCGGCCACGAGCTGCCGCGCTCGGGCTTGTGCGGGCGCGAGTGTCGTCGTCGCTCATCGACCAGTCGGTGTCGTAAAAAATTTTGGTCGTGCCGTGTTGTGTCGCGCGCGACCAATGCCATGAGTCGAAATCGCGCTCCAACGGCCGATCGCCTTCGTTGCTGTCGAAGTAAGCCGTGCCGCGCCAGCGCAATTTCGGCTGTTCGAACTCGAGTTCCACGGGGCTATCGGTCGCGATCGGCGCCCACCGATGATGGCCGTTCGCATCGAGCACGTGCGTCGTTGCGAGCGTAAAACGCGGACGAACGGTGATCGTGCCGCGCAGTCGCGTCGGCCATGGCGAGGTGACCTCGTCGACGACGATCTGCAGCGCGCCGTCTCGCCAAAGAACGGAGCTAGGACCGATCGTTAGTCGCGTCGCATCACGCTCCACGTCGGCCCGACCACGTTCGGTCAACGCCCAGCGATGGCCGGCAGCGCCATAGAGTGCGACATTGATGGCCGAATGTTGCAAAGGGTCGGTGGGGCCGCGGCGGCGAGCGGCCGCGTACCAAGGCGAGAACACGCAACCGAGCATCACGATCACGGTCACGCCGTAACGCCCGCAGTCGCTCAAGGCGTCCACGTACCACCAGGCATAGCCGTCGGTGCCCACCGGCGCAGCGAAATTCGGCCCCGTTTGACTCAAAGTCGCTGCGTGTCTATTCTGCATGACAACCTAGTGTGGCAATCAAAGTTGACGATTGCCAGCGTGAGCAGCCTTGGATCCCGGTTCGGCGGAGGCGCGCATGGATAGTGCATCGGTGATCGAACAAGCCCTCGAAACCGCGGTTTCGTCCTGCGACGTGCTCGGCTGTCCGCCGCGACTCGCCGCAGCGATTCGCTACGCCGTGTTTCCGGGCGGCGCTTGGGTCCGGCCGAAACTTTGCCTCGCCGTTGCGGCTGCTTGTGGCGCCCGACATTCGCCGCTGGTCGAGGCAACGGCTGCCTCGATCGAGTTGCTGCACTGCGCGTCTTTGGTGCACGACGATCTGCCATGCTTCGACGACGCTGCGGTTCGACGTAATCGCCCCTCGGTGCATCGCGCGTTCGACGAGCGCATCGCGCTCTTGGTCGGTGACGCGCTGATCGTTTTGGCATTGCAAAACGTGGCGCGTGCATTCGCCGATCATCCCGAATCTTTGCCGGGCGTCATGCTCGCTTTGACGCGTGCCGTCGGTGCGCCGGTTGGCATCGTCGCGGGGCAGGCGTGGGAGTGCGAAGCGAGCACGCCACTCGAAGAGTATCGGCGCTCCAAAACCGGTGCACTCTTCATCGCGGCGACGGTTGGCGGTGCGCTCGCTGCGCAAAGCGACCCGACGGCGTGGCGCATCTTGGGCGATCGACTCGGTGAGGCCTATCAAATCGCCGACGACGTGCGCGATGCGATCGCGACCGAGGCGGAGCTCGGCAAACCCGTAGGTCGTGATGCGGCGCTCGGACGGCCCACGGCACTCGGCGAATTCGGCATCGGTGGCGCGGTCGCACGCTTCGAACTTTTGATCGCCGAGGCGATCGACTCGGTGCCCGCTTGCGCGGGGGCAGAGCCTTTGCGCGAATTGCTGCGGCAGGAGGCCCGCAGGTTGCTGCCGGAGAGCCTGCTGCAACGCGCAGCCTGACCCGACATGTGGCGTGCGCTCGGTCGCGCGATTCGCGATTGGCGTAACGCGCGCCTCGTCGACCCGATCTTTCAGCGGCGTCTCGCCGCATTTCCCCTCACTCGACCCATCGTGCGCCGCGAGGCCGCAGCGCTATTCGACGTCGTGGCGGGCTTCGTTTACACGCAAACATTGCTGGCTTGTGTACGGCTCGGTGTGTTGCAAGCCTTGCGCGCAGGTCCGCGCGACGAGGCCGCGTTGTATGCCACCGCGATACAGGGCGTCGAGCCGATCACGCGCGAGGATTTCGCACTGCTGCTGCGCGCCGGCGCGGCGCTCGATCTGTTCGAGCGCGACGACAAAAATCTTTGGGCGCTGGGTTTGCGCGGCGCGGCGTTACTGGGTAACCCGGGTGTGCTCGCGATGATCGAACATCACGCGGTGCTGTATCGCGATCTCGTCGATCCGCTCGCGATGTTGCGAGCCGCGCCCGGCACGACCGCGCTTGCCAATTATTGGCCATATGCTGCTGCGGCTGCGCCTGGCAGTCTCGAGCGGCCGGCGGCCACTGCTTACACGGCCTTGATGTCGGCTTCGCAAAGTTTGGTCGCGGACGAGATTCTCGATGCCTGGCCCATGCGCGGCCGGCGCAAATTGCTCGACGTCGGTGGCGGTGACGGTACGTTTCTGCGCGCTGCGGGCGGTCGCCATTCGGCGCTGCAGTTGATGCTGTTCGATTTGCCGGCGGTGATCGCGATCGCGCGCGAGCGTTTCATGGCCGCCGGCATGAGTGCCCGCGCTGAGTTCTTCGGTGGTGATTTCACCGCCGACATGCTGCCGCGGGGCGCCGACGTGGTGAGTTTTGTGCGGGTGCTGCACGACCACGACGACGCGACCGTCGCCCGCTTGTTGCTTGCCGCGCACGATGCGTTGCCGCGCGGCGGCGAGCTATTGATCGCCGAGCCGTTAGCCGATACCGCCGGGGCGCGGCGCATGGGTGACGCGTACTTCGGCCTCTATCTGCGGGCGATGGGGCGGGGTCGGCCGCGGCGCCGGGAGGAGCTCGCGCGGATGCTGCGGGTCGCCGGATTCGGGCCGCCCCGCGAGTGGCCCACGCGGGTGCCGCTGCAAGTTCGGGTGCTGACCGCCGAGCGCCGGTAGTGCCGCCAACATCACCCCAGATCAGAAGTGTTAATTACAGTTGACACGTCAAAGCGTAAGGGTAGACTGACACATCAGCAAAAAAAGGTGGGGCGCGCATGGCGCAGGGATTGGATACGCTCGCCGTGGTGATCGAGGGACCGGAACGCTTGGCGCTCAACCGGCTCTCTCTGCAATCGCCTGCGTCCGACGACGTGCTCGTCGACGTGGAGTGGAGCGGTATCAGCACCGGCACGGAACGTCTGCTCTGGTCGGGGCGCATGCCGAACTTTCCAGGCATGGGCTATCCGCTCGTCCCGGGTTACGAATCCGTTGGTCGCGTCCGCGCCGTCGGTTCGAAAGTGTCTTCCCATCGTGTCGGTGATCGCGTGTTCGTGCCGGGCGCACGTTGCTTCGGTGAGGTGCGCGGTTTGTTCGGCGGTGCTGCTTCGCAACTCGTCGTGCCCGCGCAGCGCGTGCTCGGCATCGACGAATCGCTCGCCGAGCGCGGTGTGTTGCTCGCACTCGCGGCGACCGCTTATCACGCGCTGGCTGCAAGTGGTGCGCGTCCGCCCGATCTCATCGTCGGTCACGGCGTGCTCGGTCGTTTGTTGGCCCGGCTCACGCTCGCGATGGGCGGCGATGCGCCGACGGTGTGGGAGCGCGACGCGCGGCGTCGCGACGACTCGGCCGGCTATTTGGTCGTCGCGCCGGAAGACGACACGCGACGCGACTATCGTTCGATCTACGACGTCAGTGGCGATGCGCACATTCTCGATGCGGCGATCGCGCGACTCGCGATGGGCGGCGAAGTGGTGCTCGCGGGTTTTTACGTCGAGCCGCTGTCGTTCGTGTTCGCGCCTGCGTTCATGCGCGAGGCTCGAATACGCATCGCCGCCGAGTGGAAAGACTCCGATCTGCATGCCGTGCTCGAGCACGTGCAGTCGGGTCGCTTGTCGCTCGACGGCTTGATCACGCATCGCCACGACGCCGATGCGGCCGGTACGGCCTATCGCCAGGCTTTCGGTGACGCCGACTGCCTCAAAATGATTTTGGATTGGAGATACACCGCATGACGCCTCCCGCCGGTGATACGCATTCGATCCCAGTCGAGCGACTCAAGCGCAGTCTGCGCTCCGAGGCGGCCGTGGAGCCGTCGAAAGTCGCGAGTGGTCCGGTCACCAAAGAAACGCAAATCATCGCGATTTACGGCAAGGGTGGCATCGGCAAAAGTTTCACGCTCGCCAACCTCAGCTACATGATGGCGCAGCAGGGCAAGAAGGTGCTGTTGATTGGTTGCGATCCGAAGAGCGACACGACGTCGCTGCTGTTCGGTGGTCGTGCCTGTCCGACCATCATCGAAACCTCGTCGCGGAAAAAACTCGCCGGTGAGCAAGTCGAAATCGGCGACGTGTGTTTCAAGCGCGACGGAGTGTACGCGATGGAACTCGGTGGTCCCGAAGTCGGTCGCGGTTGCGGCGGTCGGGGCATCATCCACGGCTTCGAAACGCTGGAGAAACTCGGCTTCCACGACTGGGGTTTCGATTACGTACTGCTTGATTTCTTAGGTGACGTGGTGTGCGGTGGCTTCGGTCTGCCGATCGCGCGCGACATGTGCCAAAAAGTCATCGTCGTCGGCAGTAACGATTTGCAATCACTGTACGTCGCCAACAACGTTTGTTCGGCGGTCGAATATTTCCGCAAGCTCGGCGGCAACGTGGGCGTTGCGGGTCTCGTCATCAACAAAGACGACGGTACGGGCGAAGCGCAGGCGTTCGCCGATGCCGCCGGTATACCGGTGTTGGCGTCGATTCCCGCCAACGAAGAAATTCGTCGCAAGAGCGCCAACTACGAAATCATCGGTCGCCCCGATGGCACTTGGGGTCCGTTGTTCGGCTTGCTGGCCGAGAACGTCGCCACCGCGCCGCCGATGCGCCCGCAACCTTTGTCGCAAGACGCATTACTCGGTCTTTTCAAAGGCGAGGCGGTCGGTCGCGGCGTCGTCTTGGAGCCGGCGACCTTCGAAGACATGTGTGGCACGTCGTTCGTGCCGAAACCCTCACTCGAAGTGGTCTACGACACCGTTTGACATGAACGCGCTCACCCAAGACCAACGCGGTGTCGTCGACACCGGATCGCTCGGCGCAGCAGGTGATGCTGCGGCCGTCGGCGGTTGTCACGCGGGCGATGGCGTGAGTGGTCGAGAGCAATTGCGAACCGCCGCGCGTGCGGCTGGCAAGTCGGATGTGCTCGATCGTTACGCGGCAGATTATCCGGCCGCGCCGCACGATCAGCCGCAGAGTATGTGCCCGGCTTTCGGTTCGCTACGCGTCGGGCTACGCATGCGTCGCACCGCGACGATTCTGTCGGGCTCGGCGTGTTGTGTGTACGGCTTGACCTTCACCTCGCATTTTTACGGTGCACGCCGCTCGGTCGGCTACGTACCGTTCAACTCGGAATCGCTGGTCACGGGCAAGTTGTTCGAAGACATTCGCGATGCGGTGCACGAACTCGCCGATCCTGCGCAATACGACGCGATCGTCGTCACCAATCTTTGCGTGCCGACGGCCTCGGGTGTGCCGTTGCAGTTGCTACCCAAAGAAATCAACGGCGTGCGGATCATCGGCATCGACGTGCCGGGGTTTGGTATTCCGACGCACGCCGAAGCCAAAGACGTGCTGGCGGGTGCGATGCTCGCTTACGCGCGCCAAGAGGCCGAGTCGGGTCCGGTGCAAGTGCCGCGCAACGGCCGAGTCGGCAAGCCGACGGTGACGTTGGTGGGCGAGGTGTTTCCGGCGGATCCGGTCGGTATCGGCATGATGCTCGAACCGATGGGTCTCGCAGCGGGTCAGCTCGTGCCGACGCGCGAGTGGCGCGAGCTCTATGCCGCGCTCGATTGCGCGGTAGTCGCGGCGATCCATCCGTTCTACACGTCCGTCTGCCGCGAAATGCAGCACGCCGGTCGTCCGATCGTCGGCTCCGCACCCGTCGGCCACGACGGTACGGCGGCTTGGTTGGAGGCGATTGGCACGCATTGCAACGTCTCGCGCGACAAAATCGAACTCGCCAAAAATCGGGTGTTGCCGGCGATTCGCGGTGCACTCGCGGCTGCGCCGATCAAAGGGCGCATCACGCTGTCGGGTTACGAAGGGTCGGAATTGTTGGTCGCTCGCTTGCTGGTCGAGAGCGGTGCCGATCTGCGGTACGTCGGTACGGCCTGTCCGCGCACACCGTGGTCGGAGAGCGACCGTGAGTGGCTCGCGGCGCGCGGTGTGCACGTGCAATATCGCGCCTCGTTAGAACAAGATCTCGCCGCTTTCAAAGAATTCCGTCCGGATCTGGTCATCGGCACGACGCCGGTGGTACAGAAAGCCAAAGAAACGGCAACCCCGGCGATGTATTTCACCAACCTCATGTCGTCGCGCCCGTTGATGGGTCCGGCCGGCGCAGGCTCGCTCGCGCAAGTCGTCAATACGGCACTCGCGGGTAAGTCGCGTTTCGTTGAGATGGAGGAATTTTTCGGCACGACCGGCCGTGGTGACAAAGCCGGCATCTGGAGCGACACGCCGAGCGAGCACCCGGGGTTTCGTGACGCTTGGCGTCGCAAACTCGAGCGGCAAGCAAAGGCGCGCAAGGCCGAGGAGATGGGCTGATGCTCGTACTCGACCACGATCGCGCCGGCGGATACTGGGGAGCAGCGTACGTATTCGCGGCCATCAAAGGCTTGCAGGTCATCATCGACGGCCCGGTCGGTTGTGAAAATTTGCCGGTGACTTCCGTGTTGCACTACACGGATGCGTTGCCGCCGCACGAGCTGCCGGTGGTGGTGACGGGGCTCGCCGAAGAAGAACTCGGACAGCGTGGCACCGAGGGCGCGATGCGCCGCGCCCATCAATCGCTAGACCCGAATCTACCGAGCGTGGTCGTCACCGGCTCGATCGCCGAGATGATCGGTGGCGGGGTGACGCCCGAGGGCACGGGCATCAAACGTTTTTTGCCGCGCACCATCGACGAAGATCAATGGCAGAGCGCGAATCGCGCGCTGTGGTGGTTGTGGACCGAGTTCGGCCCGAAGAAGGTTCCCGCACTGCGCGAGCGAGCGCCAGGTGCCAAGCCCAAGGTCAACATCATCGGGCCCGCGTACGGCATGTTCAATATGCCGTCCGATTTGGCCGAGATTCGCCGTTTGGTCGAAGGTATCGGCGCCGAGGTGAACATGATGTTCCCACTCGGTTCGCATCTCGAGGACATCGGCAAATTGGCTGATGCCGAGGTGAATGTCTGTCTGTATCGCGAATACGGTCGCATGCTGTGCGAGGGTCTCGAACGCCCGTGGTTGCAAGCGCCGATCGGCTTGCACAGCACGACAAAATTTCTCCGCTCGCTCGGTGAGTTGCTCGGCTTGGATGCCGAGCCGTTCATTGAGCGCGAGAAGCACACCACCATCAAGCCGTTGTGGGATCTTTGGCGCTCCGTCACCCAAGATTTCTTCGGCACCGCGAGTTTCGCCATCGTTGCGAACGAAACTTACGCGCGCGGTGTGCGTCACTTCCTCGAATCCGAGCTCGGTCTGCCAGTTCGCGCGGCGGCCCGGTGTCAAGCCCGATAACGCGGCCGTACGTCAAGCGGTGCGCGAGAAAACCCCCCTCGTGCTCTTCGGTAGCTACAACGAGCGCATGTATCTGGCCGAGCTCGGACCTCGTTCCATGTACGTTCCCGCTTCGTTTCCTGGTGCCATCATCCGACGCCACACCGGCACACCCTTCATGGGCTACGCCGGTGCGACCTATCTCGTGCAGGAAGTGTGCAACGCGCTGTTCGACGCGCTGTTCAATATTTTGCCGCTCGCGACCGAGATGGACAAAGTCGACGCCACGCCGGCGCGCGCGTTGCGCGAGGCGAGCGAGTGGGACGAAGACGCGCGACGACTGCTCGACGAGTACGTCGCGAACGAACCTTATTTGGTGCGCATCTCGGCCGCGAAGCGGTTGCGGGATCGCGCCGAGCGCGATGCGCAGCTCGCAGGCGAGCAGCGCGTGACGGTGGCCCGCGTCTCACGCGCGCGGGCGGAGCTCACCGGTGAGCGTGCGGCATGAACGGAATGTCTCCGCTCACGTCGTTTCTTTGGGGGTACGCATTGTCGGCGAACGGCGCTCAAGCGACGTTCGCAGATTGCGATTTCGATCGCGATCGGCAATCCCTTCCGTGCGGGAGTGCGCGGTTTGAGCAAGTGCCAAATAAGGAGGTGAAATCCCATGGCAGACGGTAAGAGCATTTCTGGAGCAACACCGGACGAGGCGCGAGCCATCAACCGGTTCTTTTGGATGAGCACGTGGTTGTGGTTCGCAGTGTCCGCGCTCGCCCATTACCTGATTTGGAACTGGGTTCCCTGGTTCTAATCGCTGATCCGACTAATTCAGGAGTTCACATATGTGGCGTATATGGATGGTGATGGATCCCCGTAAGGTGATCATCGTCGGCGGCGTTCTCGTAGCCGCAATCGTGGCCACGAATCACTTCGTGCAATTGAGCACCAAGTATTCGTGCTGGCTCGACGGTAAGGGCAGCGGCAGTTGCCTGGTGCAGAAGGCTCCGGCCTCCGCCAGCAACGTGCAGCACAACGCTCCGTTGCCGAACTGACGACCAAAAAATCGCGGAAGGCGACGGACCTCGTGCCGATCAGGTGCAAGTGTCCGTCGCCCGAAGCGAACTCGACAAAGGCAGGAAACGGCGGGAGGTCCGCCGCGTTTGACGGGGAATAGTCATGGCTATGCTCAATTTCGAACGAAAGTACCGAGTCCGGGGCGGCACGCTCGTCGGAGGAGATCTCTTCGACTTTTGGATCGGTGCCTTCTACGTCGGATTTTTCGGAATCACGTCGGCATTTTTCGCGTTCCTAGGCACGGCTTTGCTCGTGTACGGCGCCGCGCTTGGCCCGACGTGGAATATTTGGCAAATCAGTATCGCACCGCCCGACTTGAGTTACGGGCTCGGTCTCGCGCCGCTGAAAGCCGGTGGTATTTGGCAACTGGTGACGATTTGCGCCGTCGGCGCTTTCGTCTCTTGGGCGCTGCGCGAAGTGGAGATCTGCCGCAAGCTCGGCATCGGCTTCCATGTGCCGGTGGCCTTCGGTAGCGCGATCCTCGCCTACGTGACCTTGCAGGTAATCCGGCCGGTGTTGCTCGGCGGCTGGGGGCACGCGTTCCCGTACGGCATTTTCAGTCACCTCGACTGGGTGTCGAACATCGCGTACCAATATTTGCACTTCCACTACAACCCAGCGCACATGGTCGCAGTGACGTTCTTCTTCACTACGGTGTTGGCGTTGGCCTTGCACGGCTCGTTGGTGCTGTCGGCGCTCAATCCGCCCGAGGGTGAGGTGGTCAAAGGTGCGGAGCACGAGAACACGTTCTTTCGCGACAACATCGGTTACTCCATCGGCACGCTCGGTATCCACCGCTTCGGCTTGCTGCTCGCGGTGAACGCCGGTGTGTGGAGTGCGATTTGCATCGTGGTGAGCGGTCCTTTCTGGACTCGTAGTTGGACGGATTGGTGGGCCTGGTGGCTCAACCTCCCCATCTGGAATTGAGGTGCGCAGTCATGGCTGAGTATCAAAATATTTTTACCCGCGTGCAGGTCACTGCACCCCATTATCCCGGTGTGCCGCACGAACCGCGTGGCGTTTGGGTACGCGGTGTCAAAGCTAGTGCGAGTCACTGGCTAGGCAAGATCGGCGATGCACAGATCGGTCCGTTCTATCTGGGCTCGACCGGTTTTGCCTCGATCCTGTGTTTCCTCATCGCCTTCGAAATCGTCGGCCTCAACATGTTGGCGTCGGTGAGCTGGAATCCACTGCAGTTCATCCGTCAATTGTTTTGGTTGGCGCTGGAGCCGCCCGCGCCGCAATACGGTCTACGTCTGCCGCCGTTGCACGATGGCGGTTGGTATTTGATGGCGGGCTTCTTCCTGACGATGTCGGTGTTGCTGTGGTGGGTGCGAACCTACAACCTCGCTCGCAAATTAAAGATGGGTACGCACACCGCGTGGGCATTCGCTTCGGCGATCTGGCTGTTCTTGGTGCTCGGCTTCATTCGGCCGGTGTTCATGGGTAGCTGGTCGGAAGCCGTGCCGTTCGGGATCTTCGCGCACCTCGATTGGACCGCCGCGTTCTCGTTACGGTACGGCAATCTGCTCTACAACCCGTTCCATGCGCTGTCGATCGTGTTCCTCTATGGTTCGGTGCTGCTGTTCGCAATGCACGCCGGCACCATCATGGCGGTCAGCCGGTTCGGTGGTGAGCGCGAAGTCGAGCAGTCGCTCGATCGCGGTACGGCATCGGAGCGCGCCGCGCTATTTTGGCGCTGGACGATGGGCTTCAACGCGACGATGGAGTCGATCCACCGTTGGGCTTGGTGGTTCGCAGTGCTGTGTACGCTGACCGGCGGCATCGGCATCTTGCTCACCGGCACCGTGGTCGACAACTGGTACTTGTGGGCGGTGAAACATCACGTTGCACCGGCTTATCCGGCCACCTTCGAGGCGTTGCCCGATCCGGCGACGCTCACGGGAGCTGCAAAATGAACATTCGATTCAAGTTGCTGCTGGCGGCGATCGCTAGCGTGGGATTGTTGAGTGCATGTGGTGAGCGTCCGCCGGTGCAGTCGGTGCAGCTCGGCTATCGCGGCACCGGCATGGAAGTTAACTACAACCCGCGTCTGATGAAGATCGTCGCCGAACGTAATCAGATTGGCGGCATACAACCGGCAGCTGACACCAGCGGTCCGTTGGCCAAAGATATCTATCAAAACGTTCAGGTGCTGAACGACTTATCGGTCGGTGAGTTCACGCGCGTCATGCTGTCGATGACCGAATGGGTGACACCGACCGAACAAAAGAACTGTACGTATTGCCACAACGCCGAAAATTATTCGGACGGCAGTAAGTATCAATATCAAGTCGCGCGCAGCATGTTGAAGATGACCCGCGAGATCAACAGTCAGTGGACCTCGCACGTCAAGCAGACCGGTGTCACCTGTCACACCTGCCACCGCGGTGGTCCGGTGCCGGCTTATAAATGGTTCACCGATCCGGGCTCGGGTCGCGAGAACGCGTTCATCGGCACGCGCGCCGGGCAAAACTCCGTGATCACCGGCTTGGGTATGACGACCATCGGTCACTCGAGCCTGCCGTACGATCCGTATACGCCGTTCTTGTTGGGCGATGCGAACATTCGGGTTGAGGGCACTGCGGCGTTGCCGAACGGCAACCGTTCGTCGATCAAGCAGGCCGAGTGGACATATGCGCTGATGGTCCACATGTCCGAATCTTTGGGTGTCAATTGCACCTATTGCCACAACACCCGCGCTTGGGCGAGCTGGTCGCAGAGCAGACCGCAACGCACGGTCGCTTGGTACGGCATCCGCATGGTGCGTCAGCTCAACAACAGCTACCTCTTGCCGCTCACGCAAACCTTCCCGGCGCATCGCAAAGGCCCGGAGGGTGATGTCGCCAAGATCAATTGCGCCACCTGTCACCAGGGCGTTTATAAACCCTACTTCGGTCAGAGCATGGCCAAAGATTATCCGGAGTTGCGCGGCCGGAAAGCGCCTGCGGCGGAAGCTGCGGCCGCACCGGCAGCGCCTGCGGCGGCACCGGCGAAGACTGCGACGTCATCGCCCGCCAAGGCGTCCAACGTAATCGCGCAAGCGACGGCGGCTGCGTCAGGGGATCGACTCTGACGCGGCACGCTGCCGCGACGAACATTTTACTAGCGCAACCGCGCGGGTTCTGCGCAGGTGTGTCGCGTGCGATCGAGATCGCCGAGCGCGCGCTCGAGATGCACGGCGCGCCCGTTTACATCTTTCACGAGATCGTCCACAACGGACACGTGGTGGGCGATCTTGCCGCGCGCGGTGCGATCTTCGTCGAGGATATTGCGGCGATCCCCGAGGGCGCGGTCACGGTGTTCAGCGCGCACGGCGTCGCCACGGCCGTGGTGGCGGCGGCGCGCGCACGCCGCTTGCGCGTCATTGATGCGACTTGTCCGCTCGTCACGAAAGTACATCTGCAGGCGCAGCGCTACTCGCAACGCGGCTATACGATCGTCGTTGTCGGTCATGCCGGCCACGAAGAAGTCGAAGGCACGCGCGGCTCGGTAGACGGGCCCGTACACGTCGTCGGCACACTCGAAGAAATCGCCGCCTTGCCCATGGCGAGCGACCAACCCGTCGCTTACGTCACACAGACCACGCTGTCGATCGACGATACGCGCGATCTCATCGACGCATTAGAGGCGCGCTATCCGGACATCGTCGGTCCCGGACTCGACGATATTTGTTATGCGACGTTGAATCGACAGCGTGCGGTGCAACAACTATCGAAACGCGTCGATCTCGTGATCGTCGTCGGTGCGCGCAACAGTTCGAATTCCAATCGTTTGCAGGAAGTGGCGGCCGATCAGGGCGTACCGGCACGATTGATCGAGGACGAAGCTGAATTGCAGCCGGTTTGGCTGGAGGGCGTGCGCGATATCGGCGTCACCGCCGGTGCATCGACGCCCGAGTACCTCGTCCACAAAGTGTGTCAGCGTTTGGTCGCGCTAGGTGCGCGGTCGGTACGTGAGTTGCCCGGTTTAGCGGAGACCGTGCGCTTCCGTCTGCCGGAAATGCTGCAGCGCACCGCTTAAGTTCATCGAGTCGCGCTAGCCGAGTTGGCTGCGCGTCAATAGCCGCAGTACCCCGTTGAACATCGCGTTATCGCGCAGACGCAGCGGCTTGCCTTTGCGATTCCGTTCTTGGCCGATGATGGCGCAGTGACGAGCGACGGCATCGAAGATACCAGCAACGTCCAGCCCCGCATCTTGCAGGCATTGTTCGCGCGTGCCGTGCTCGATCGGACGGTCGGGTAAGCCGAGCGTGAGCACGGCTTTCTCGATACCGTGCGTCGCCAAAAGCTCGGCGACGGCGGAGCCCGCGCCACCGGCGACGACGTTCTCCTCGATCGTCACTAGTACGTCGTGTTGCTGTGCGAGTTCGAGGATCAAAGATTCATCTAACGGTTTGACGTAGCGCATATCGGCGACGCTCGCATCGACGATATCGGCGACTTCGTGCGCGGTTTCGATCAAGGTGCCGAATACGAGCAGGGCGATGCCCGAGCCTCTTCGCTGCAATTCACCGCGGCCGATCGGCAGTGCGCGCGGCAACAACGACGTTTGAGTCGGTGTGCCGGGTGCTGCCGCACGCGGATAGCGCACTGCGCAAGGTTTGCCGAGTTCGACGGCCGTGCGCAGCATCGCGCGCAAGCTGTTACCGCTGGAAGGCGTCATCACGGTCATGCCGGGCACGCTGCGCAAGTAACTGAGATCGAGTCCGCCGTTGTGCGTGGCGCCGTCCGGTCCGACGAGTCCCGCGCGATCGATCGCGAACGTGACGGGCAACTGCTGTAAGCACACGTCGTGTACCAATTGATCGAACGCACGCTGTAAGAACGTCGAGTAGATCGCAACCACCGGGTGTAGCCCGGCAGCGGCTAATCCGGCCGCGAAGGTCACGGCGTGCTGCTCGGCGATGCCGACGTCGTGATAGCGATCGGGAAACCGTCTGGCGAATTCGACGAGTCCCGAGCCCTCGCGCATCGCCGGGGTGATCACTACGAGTCGCGGATCTTGCGCCGCCATCTCGCACAGCCATTCGCCGAACACTTGCGTGTAAGTCGGCTCGGAGGGCTTCGAGGGCGGTAGACCGCCGTTCGGGTCGAAGGGTGTGACGCCGTGATATTTGATCGGCTCTGCCTCGGCGCGCGAATAACCTTTGCCTTTTCGGGTGACCACGTGCAGCAGGCGAGGGCCGCGGCGACTTTTGACGCGTGCAATCGCGGGCAGCAGCGCATCGAGGTCGTGGCCGTCGATCGGCCCCTCGTATTCGAAACCGAGTGTTTTGAAAAATCCCGCCGCATCGGCACTGCTGGTGCGCCCTTGGGTGGTCAAGTGCTTGGAGAGTGCGCCGACATTCTCGGAGATCGACATGCCGTTGTCGTTCAGCACGACGATTAAATTTTCACCGGCGCCGCCCGCATGATCGAGTGCCTCGAAGGCCAGACCGGCCGTCAGCGCGCCATCGCCGATCACGGCTACCGCGTCGACGGCGTCGCCTAAGGTGCGGCTGGCGATCGCGAGTCCCAGTGCCGCACTGATCGACGTGCTCGAGTGACCTGCACCAAAGGCGTCGAACGGACTCTCGTCGCGCTTCAAAAAACCGGAGATTCCGGGTCGCTTGCGGATCGTGTGCAACTGCTCGCGCCGGCCGGTCAAAACTTTGTGCGGATAGGATTGGTGGCCGACATCCCACACGAGCGGATCGCGCGGCGTATCGAAGCAGTAGTGCAAGGCGATCGCGAGTTCGACCGTCCCGAGGCCCGAAGCGAGGTGACCGCCGCTGGCTGCGACCTTGCTGATCAAGAACTCGCGTAACTCGCCGGCCAAGCTAGACAATTGGGTCGGCGCCAGCGCACGTAGTTGCGCGGGCGTGTCGATGGTGTCGAGTAGCGGAAATGATTGCTCGTTCTGCATGGTCGCCCCCTCCGATTCCGCCTAGGTCGACGGGCGCCGGTTGGCCAAGCTCCAGCGCCACAGCGCTTCGGCGGGCAACGGCAAGATCATGAATAAGTGTTCGACGGTCGCCAGTAGCGCGAGTGTGGCGAGCAAGCTGCCGGCCGTGGCTTCGAATGCGGTCGAGGCGGATAAGGCGTCGCGACCGAACGATGTCATCAAGACCGCACCGAGTAGCAGCGAGGCGGGCATCAAAAGATTCATTCGCCGCTGTTGCATGAAGTCTAGGAGATGCACGAGATGCGGCGGCAGGAATCCGGCGCCGAGATTCCGCACGCCGAGGAACAAATTGAGTTTGGCGCTCGTGCGCATCAGCCACAGCAGCAGCAACACCAAGAGCGCGACCTCGTTGTCACGACCGAGAGTCGTCACGGCCACCACGGCCACGATCGCGACGATCAAAAGTTCGTGCCAAAGAATCGCACGAAGCGCATCGAAGGCTCGTCCCCAACCTTGACGTCGCGGCAAGGTGGTGCGCGACGGGCCGGTGACGGCGCCGGTCAGAAAGGTGACTTCGATCCAGCCCCAAAGAAATAGCGCAGCCGAAAAGCCTGCGATCGCTGCCGCGGGTGTAGTCACGTCACGCAACACCACGTTGGCAGCGAACCCGGTGAGCCCGAGTGCGCTCGCGATGACGAGCAAACTCGGATAAGTGTCGGGGGTGCGACCGACGAGGCGGGCGATCACCGCGGTCGAACCCCACCAGGCGACGATCGTCAGCGCGATCGTCGATAAGTAGCCGGACCAGTGCATGACGGGTACCGGCGACACGCTCAACGACCGCCGTTACCGGTGAGTACGTCCGCGGCGCGCCAAAGATCCGCGAAGATTCGGGCGTTGTCCGACCCGAACAAGCCGACGTCTAAACTCGTGTTGGTGCTGGTGTCGACCAACAGCAATCGACCATCGCGTAGTCGCGTGAGTCGGTAGGGTGCGAGTGCATCGATGCCGCCGAGTTTGCGCCCCCGTGCGAGACCGCGAATCACGCCGCTGACGAAGCCGGCGCGTTCGGCGTCGATGGCCGGCAGTGCGCGCCCGTCGGTGAGACGTGGCAGGATCGAGCCGTCCTCACGAGTCGTCAAACTGATTTCGTAACTCGCGACGATCGGCGTCGCATCGTTCGTGTTGGTCGTTTTGCCGTTACCGAAGGCGGCAATCAACAACGCGAGGACGAGCAAAACTCCTGCTGCGAACAGCACCGGTCGCGGCAATTCACGCGACCCGACGCTGCTCGTCACGCGGAGGCTCCGATCGCCACAGCCGTGATGCGTGGTGCCACATCGGGGCGCGACAACGTTGCCAAGAAAGCTGTCCGTAAAATTTCGGCGGCACGCTCAGCATCGGGCAGACTGCGCAGCGACGGTTGCGGGAACGTCAGTCGCCACGGCCTGACATGCGGCCACAGCCAAAGATATGAAATGCGCTCGTTACGATTCATCTGGAGGGCGAGATCACCGGTGCCATCCGCATGCAGGCGCAGATCCGCCGATTCAATGGTCGCGAACGGCAGGTTCACGGAACTCGCCAGGGCGATGCCCTGCCGCACGACGACGCGTCGGGTCGTGATCGTGTACACGGTCGAACGCGCCGCAAAGATCGCGACGGCAGCCAGCAGCCCGAGGCTGATCAAAGAAAATACGACCGGTCCGAGGCAGCCGCGTATCGCAGCCTCCGGTGTCGCGCCCGAGGCGAGCAAATACGCGGCGCGGGCCGCCACGATCAAAACGAAGTACACACTCAATTCACGCAACCGATAAGCGTGCAAGGCGAGGGAGCGCCAGTCGGGCGCTCCCTGCCAAAGCACACGCTCACCCTGCGGTAGCAGAGCCGGTAAACCCCGTACGGGTTCGCTGTCGTGTTCGCTGAACGTGGCGCGGACGGTCATGGCGTCAGATCAGCGATTCGATGCGTGCGGGGGTCGCGTACAAGTGACCGCTCGCGTAGTACGCGCAGATGCGATCCTCCTCGAGCTTGGTGATCTGCTCGTGGCTGCCGATCGCCGGCACGGCACCGAATTGCGCAGCGGTGATCGAGGCGACTTTGACCTTGCGGTGTGCTGCGTCGTACCGCACGAAGCCGCTCGGGAGCATGACGTGTCGTCCGCCGCCGTTGAGTTCGACTTCGAGGTAGCGAATCTGCGGCTCGGCACGGTCGACCCAGATTTCTTTGACGGTGCCCGCGACTGCGCCGTCGAGTCCGCAGACGGTCATGCCGCGCGGATCCGGGTCTCGTGCATCGACGCTCCAGCCGGCGGCGAGCCGCAGCGGCACGATCATCGCCGAGCCATCGAGCATGCGTTCCGGTTGATTGGCGCGCTCGGCATAGGCTGCCGGCCCGACGCCATCGGCCATGGGATTGCCGGTCGGATCGAGCGGGGCACCGACATCCGGGCCATAGCGGTCGTCCCAACCGACTTGCCGCGCGGCGACCGGACGTCGATCCGCGCGCGAGGCGTCCGGTACGCGAATTTCGCTGCCGTCGGCTAGGCGGAAAACTTTGGCGCAGGGCACGCCGGGGAAACCTTCGACGGTCTCCGGATTGCCGTGACGATCGACGCGATGGGTGTCGAGCGGATAACCCTCGCGCTTATCTTCGCGGTGCAAATACCAAATCAAGGCCGCGAAGAAAACCCAAAATCCGTACAGCGCCAGTTGTGCGGTGTCGGTGTATTCGAACAGTGGATTGCTCTGCATGATGACGTCCTCCCTGAAACTTCCTATCGATTGAACTGCGATTTAGCCCGGCAATTCGGCCAGACCCAGGCGTTCCGGTGGTAGCTCACGCTCGCCACCGGGTTGTCGGCGCGTCAAAGGCCCGATCGCAATCAGCGCCGCAAACAAAAATGCGATTTCGAGGTGGTAAACGAACATGTATCCGGTGGCCGACGATGCTAGCGCCGGGCCGAGTGCGCCCGTCGCGGCGAGCTTGCCGATGCCGTTGCAGATCGCGCCGCCGATCGCGATCGCGAGTCCTGCGGCCGTCGCTTGCACCGCGCCCCACGCACCGAGCGCGAGCCCGTTGTCTTTTCGCTCGAGCGCCATCGCCGACACCAGTGTGCCGACCGAAAAAAATCCGCCGCCGAAGCCGATCAATGCAGCCCCGATTCGGAACAACAGTTCCGAGTCGAACGGTTCGGCGAACACGACCGCGGCGAATGCGAATACGCCGATCAGCGCGCCGAACGCGGCGAGGCGCAGCGGATGCGAGCCGCGACCGAGCAAACGTGCCGATAGTGCGAAGGCGAGCAAGGAACCGCCCGCAGAGAGCGCGGTCAATTCGCTGGTTGCACCGACCGCCATATGTAGCACTTGCCCGCCGTAAGGCTCGAGCAGCACGTCTTGCATGCTGAACGCCGCCGAACCGCAACCGACCGCCACCAGCAAGCGACGTGTGGTCGACGGTGCGGTGAAGTTACGCCAGGCGACTGTGAAGCGTTTTTCGTCGTCGTGCGCTGTCGATCGCGAGGTGTCGCGCGGTTCCTGTTTCCAAAGTGCGATGACGTTCAGGAAAAAAGTTGCCACCGCTGCGCCTTGGATGGTTTGAATCAGTCGCAACGGCGAGAACGCGCCGCCGAGCAGGGCGCCGAATACCATCGATGCACCCGCCATGCCGAGCAGCAACATGACGTACATCAAGGCCACGACGCGCGCGCGGGTGCTGGCCGGTGCGAGATCGGAGGCGAGGGCGAGACCGGCCGTCTGCGTCGAGTGTAGGCCCGCACCGACCAACAAAAACGCGATCGCCGCGCCGATTTGACCGACCACGATCGGACCGCGGCCCTCGCCACTCAAAACGAGCAAGGCGAACGGCATCACTGCTAGACCGCCGTACTGCAAAAGTGTGCCGAACCAAATGTAGGGCACGCGACGCCACCCGAGTACCGAGCGATGGTTGTCCGAATGAAAGCCCATCACGGCGCGAAACGGGGCGAACAAAATCGGCAGTGCGATCATCGCCGACACGAGCCACGCTGGGACGTTCAGTTCGACGATCATCACGCGATTCAACGTGCCGTTAAGCAATGCGAGTGCGATGCCGACCGATGCTTGGAACAACGACAAGCGCAGCAGGCGTGACAACGGCAGATCCGCGCTCGCCGCATCGGCGAACGGCAGGAAGCGCGAGTTATTCCAGAACGCGCGCCTCACTCGGTCACCAAGACCGTGGGTGCGGTGAGTTCGCTGCGTTGTTCACGCTTGGCGAGCCGTAGCTTCCAAAAAAACTGCAAGGCATTCAAAACATAAGTCGAGTACGCGAGCAGGGCGAGCCACATTTGCTCGCGCATGGGTAGTGCATCGGTCGACCAGGCGTACACGTAGGCGGTGTGCAAGGCGATGACGACCGTACTCACGACGTCTTCCCAAAAGAATGCCGGCGCGAACACCCACACGCCGAACACTTCGCGCTCCCAGATGGCGCCGGTGATCATGATGGCGTACAGGAAACCGGTCTTGACGAAGATCGAGATCGTCGCGGCCGTACCGCCCGCGCCGGTTTGCAAAAACTGCAGCACCAACCAGAGGCTGACGAGGAAGGCGAGCAACTGCAGGGGCGCGAGCACGCCCTGCACGATCGTCCACGGGGAGGCGTCCCGTCGGCGTCTTTGCTCGGGGGTGTACATGGGACGGGATCCCGTCGCGTGCTCGGCGTTGGGCATCGTGGGCTCACTGCGCTGCAACGCCCTGAATCTAAAGAGGCGAGCGGTAGGCTGTCAACCTATATTTACGTCATTAAAAATTGACAATTTACACGTCCGGGGATATTTGTGTCATCGTGCGGCCTTAGGCTTCGGACACCGCGTAGACGGGTCCGACCGAACGTCGCAAGGGAGTGCATTTCGGTGCCTGCGTGGCCAGTGTGGTCAGCGCGGAACCGGGGGTCTGCGATGTCGAGCTTCGAGCGCAAAGGGGGTCCCCCTAGATCGGGCGACGAAGAGAGCCGTTCCGCGGCGGCGCCTGCCGTTGACTCGGATTCTTCCACGCTGCTCAGAACCATCGAAGGCCAGGTCATTCCGCGGCTCTTGCTCGCGCACCGCGCGGGTTTGCCGTCCGCCTGCGAGCCGTCCGCGGACGAGTTGCGGCCGGGCGCCGCGCAGGTCACCGAATTTGCCCGCATCGTGCTCGCGGGCGATGCGGCGCGGGCGCATGCGTACGTCGAGGAATTGCGCGATCTCGGCATGAGTGCCGAGACCATCTACCTCGATCTTTTGGCGGCGGTCGCTCGGCATTTCGGTGTGCTGTGGGAAACCGATCAGAGCGACTTCGTCGCGGTCACGGTCGGACTGCAGCGCCTGCAAGAGTTGGCCTACCAATTGAGTCAGTCGAGTGCGCAGCCGGCCGATGCGCCGCGCTCGGGGCATCGAGTTTTATTGCTTGCGATGCCTGGCGATCAACACGTTTTCGGTTCGATGATGGTCGCCGATTTTTTGCGTCGTGCGGGATGGGATGTTTGGGATGCGCCGGGTGCGAACGAAGCGGATATACTCTCGCTCGTCGAGCACGAATGGTTTGCGATCGTAGGCGTATCGATCAGTCGGCCCGACCAGTTGGAATCTTTGGCCGGGTTCGTTCGCGCCCTACGTCGGGCGTCGTCGAATCGCAGAATCGGCGTTATGGTCGGCGGCAATCCGTTCTCGGCGCATCCGGAACGGGTCGCGATGGTCGGTGCCGACACCACCGCTTCCGATGGTCGCGATGCCGTCCTTCAAGCCGAACGTTTGCTGCAGTTGCTCGGTCAACGGAACTGACATGGTCTGACGAGTGAAATCATTCAAGGCGCCAAGGAAGGCCCTCACCGGACTCGATGCCGAGACGGTGTCCAGCCTCATCACAGCATCCACCGACGTCGCGCTCGTGCTCGATGCCAAGGGAGTCGTGCGCGACGCGGCCTTCGGTAGTGAGACGCTCGCCGGCGAAATCGGCGCCGGTATGGTCGGCAAGTCGTGGCGCGAAGCGGTCACGAGCGAGAGCGTGCCGAAAATCGAATTGTTGTATTCCGAGGCGGAAAATCCCGCGGCGCGCGCGCGACAGTTGAATCATCCGTTGGCGGCCGGTGGAACCGTGCCGGTCACGTATACATTGCGCAAACTTGACGGCACCGGTCGATTTTTGGCCGCAGGCCGCGATTTACGCGCCGTCGCTGCGTTGCAACAACGATTGGTCGAGGCGGAACAATCGCTGGAGCGCGACTACTCGCGGCTGCGGGTTGCCGAAACGCGTTATCGCTTGTTGTTGCAGTCGGTCACGGAAGCGGTGCTGATCGTCGATGCCGCAACCCAAAAAATAGTGGAAGCGAATCCGGCGGCGGCGAAATTATTGGGCGATGCGTCGCGCAAACTCGTCGGCCGCAGTTTTGCCGAGAGTTTCGATGCAAGCGGTGCGCGGCTGGTCGGTGATTGGATGTCGGTACTGCGGACCGCGGGCCGCGCCGAAGAATTGCGGGTGCGACTCGCGGATCGTCAGCGTGAATGCGTGCTCGTCGGCGTGTTGTTCAGGCAGGAAAACGTTTCCAACATTTTGGTGCGCATGGCGCCGCTCGGTGCCGCAATCGCCGTCGATGCGCGCTCGAGCGGTGCGCGTTTGGCCGACGTGTTCCAGCGTTTACCGGACGGACTAGTGGTGACCGACGCCGACGGACGGATCCAAACCGCGAATCGTGCGTTCCTCGACTTGGTGCAGATCGCGACCGAAGACTTGGTGCGCAACGAGTCGCTCGATCGCTGGCTCGGACGCCCCGGCGTCGATCTCGGTGTGCTCGTGGCGAACCTGCGGCAGCACGGCAGCGTGCGCATGTTCGCCACCTCGTTGCGCGGCGAGTACGGCTCGCAGGCCGAGGTGGAAATTTCGGCGGTGTCGCTCCCCGAGCGTGGTGAAACGGGTATCGGTTTTGCGATCCGCAACGTCGAACGGCGGCGCAGTTCGGCGGGTGAGGCGCGCAACGCGCGCGAACTGCCGCGCTCGGTCGAGCAGTTGACCGAACTCGTCGGCCGGGTTTCTTTGAAGGAATTGGTGCGCGAGACCACCGATGTGATCGAGCGGCTGTGCATCGAGGCGGCACTCGAACTGACGCGCGACAATCGCGCCTCCGCGGCCGAAATGCTGGGATTGTCGCGTCAGTCGCTGTACGTAAAGTTGCGGCGTCACGGCCTGGGCGACCTCGAAGCCGGGGACGAAGAGCTCGAGGTGGTGCCGCCCAAGGGTCGCGGTAAGGGTAGTCGACGCCGCTGACGGCGCCTTTGTAAACTTAAATTGACATATCAAGGTGTCATGGATATTTTCGGTCCATGGCACGCCCGGCATACGGCCTAGTGATCCAGCGGCGTCCCGCTTGGCCGGCGATGCTGGAGCTTTTGAAGCCCGTCACGTGGTTTCCGCCCATGTGGGCGTTTCTGTGCGGCATCGTTTCGAGTGGTGTCGATCCGGCCGGTCATTGGCCCTTCATCGTGCTCGGATTGATTCTCGCCGGGCCGATGGTTTGCGGCACCAGCCAAGCAGCCAACGATTGGTTCGATCGCCACGTCGACGCCATCAACGAACCACAGCGACCGATTCCCTCGGGCCGTATGCCCGGTCGTTGGGGTCTTTACATCGCAGTCTGGTGGACCGGCGTGTCGTTGTTGCTCGCCTACGCGCTCGGCATTTGGGTGTTTGGCGCGGCGGCGATCGGACTCGCGCTCGCGTGGGCGTATAGCGCACCGCCGTTGCGCTTGAAACGTAACGGCTGGCTCGGCAACTCGGCCGTGGCGCTCGCGTACGAAGGTTTGCCGTGGATCACCGCGGTGTTGGTTATGACCGGTGCGGCACCGGATCTGCGCTTACTCGCGCTCGCTGCGCTCTACAGTTTCGGAGCGCACGGCATCATGACGCTCAACGATTTCAAGTCCGTGCAGGGCGATCGTCGCATGGGTGTCGCGTCGTTACCGGTGCAACTCGGCATCGAGCGCGCCGGCTTACTCGCCTGCGTCGTGATGTCTGTGGCGCAAGTCGCCGTGATCGCGCTACTGATCGAGTGGGATCGACCCGTACACGCCGCGGTGATCACGGCGTTGTTATTGGCGCAGTTCGTATTGATGCGACGCTTTCTCGCACGTCCCGTCGAGCGTGATGTTTGGTACAACGCGGTCGGCGTGCCGCTGTATGTGCTCGGCATGTTGGTCAGTGCGCTGGCGGTGCGTAGTTTTTATCTCTCCGCGCAGGTGATCGTATGAACCGCACGCTCGGTTGGCTGGGGATCTTGAGGCTCGGACTCGTACAAGCGGCGATCGGCTCGCTGGTCGTGATCACCACCTCCACGCTCAACCGCGTGATCGTCGTCGAGCTCGCGCTGCCGGCGATTCTGCCGGGCTTATTGGTTGCGCTGCATTATTTCGTCCAAGTCGTGCGTCCTCGATTCGGTTACAGCTCCGATCTCGGCGGTCGGCGCACGCCGTGGATCATCGGCGGTGTCGCCGTTTTGGGTTTGGGCGGCGTGCTCGCATCGACCGCGACCATGCTGATGGTGTCGAATCTTTGGTTGGGTGTCGCACTCGCGGTACTGGCGTTCGTCGTCATCGGCTTCGGTGTGGGTGCGGCGGGCACGGCTCTATTGCGTCGCCGCGTCTGGCGGCTGCGGCGACGGTGACTTGGTTGATGATGATTGCGGGCTTCATCGTCACGAGCGTGATCGCGGGGCGTCTGCTCGATCCGTTTTCTTTGCCGCGCCTGATCGCAACGACCGCGGGCATCGCCATCGCGGCTCTGGGTGTCACGCTATTGGCCAGTTGGGGCGTCGAATCACGGCACGAAGCGATGCCGTCGAATGCGGCGGAACAGGGCATCGCGACGGCCGAACACGCGCAACAAGATTTTCGCGCGGCGTTACGCGAAGTGTGGGCGGAGCCGCATTCACGACGCCTGACGAGTTTCATCTTCGTGTCGATGCTCGCGTACAGCGCACAAGATTTGATCTTAGAGCCTTTCGCCGGTGCCATATTCGGTCTGACACCCGGTCAAACGACACAACTCTCCGGTACGCAAAACTCCGGCGTGTTGCTCGGTATGTTCGTGGTGGCGATTCTTTGCACCAATCGCGCGACCGCCCGCATCGGTTCGTTGCGAGTGTGGACCTTGTTCGGTTGCATCGCCTCGGCGTTCGCCTTGGTGACACTCGCCGTCATCGGATTTTTGCATCCCGCCAATTTATTGAAGCCGGTGGTGTTCGCACTCGGCCTTGCGAACGGCGCCTACGCCGTCGCTGCGATCGGTTCGATGATGGGCTTGGTCGGTCGCGGGCGCGGCGAGCGCGAAGGAATGCGCATGGGTTTGTGGGGTGCCGCACAGGCGGTTGCGTTCGGGTTGGGCGGAATTCTGTCGACCGCAGCCGTTGATTTGGGTCGCGCCTTATTCGGTTCGGTGCCCATTGCGTACGGTTTGGTGTTCGTCGGCGAAGCGCTGTTATTCGTGCTCGCCACCGTGTTTGCCGTGCGTCTGTCGCAACTCGAATCGGGTTCCGACGACGACGGCGACGTTCCGGCTTACGCGGCCTGAGGGTCGCGGGGAGTAGTCATCGTGCGACTCACCGATCAATACGATGTCGTGGTAGTCGGCGGTGGGCCTTCGGGGGCCACGGCTGCTGACGATCTTGCGCGCAAAGGTTGGAGCGTGTTGTTGCTCGATCGCGCCGGTCGTATCAAGCCTTGCGGCGGCGCTATTCCGCCACGCTTGATCGAAGAGTTCGCGATTCCCGATCATTTGCTGGTCGCCAAGATTTCTTCGGCACGCATGATTTCGCCGAGCGATCGCGCCGTCGACATGCCGATCGACGGTGGCTTCGTCGGCATGGTCGATCGTGAGGTATTCGACGAATGGTTGCGCGAGCGTGCGCAGCAGGGCGGTGCGACGCGTTGTAACGGCAACTTCATCCGCTTGTCGCGCGATGCCGAGGATGAGGCGATCGTACATTTCGAAGCGCACGATGAGGGTGGGGCGGTGCGCAGCGTGCGTGCGCGCGCGGTGCTCGGCGCCGACGGTGCGCGCTCCGAAGTTGCACGGCAGTGTCTGTCGAGCAAAGACGACGTACCGTTCGTGTATGCGTATCACGAAATCCTCCGTGCGCCGCAAGGGTTGCAAGCCGGATACGACGGTGCGCGGTGCGACGTGTACTACCGTGGTGAGTTGTCGCCGGATTTCTACGCGTGGATTTTTCCGCACGGTGAGACCATCAGCGCGGGTGCCGGCACGGCGCGTCGCGGCTTCTCGATTCGTAACGCCGTGACTGCCTTGCGTCGCGCCTCAGGGCTGGAGGGTATGGAAGTGCTGCGCCGAGAGGGCGCGCCGATTCCGCTGCGACCGCGTCGGCGCTGGGACGATGGCCGTGACGTGTTGGTGACGGGCGATGCGGCGGGCGTCGTGGCGCCGGCCTCGGGCGAAGGCATTTATTACGCGATGGCCGCGGGGCGCATGTGTGCCGATGCGCTCGACGATTTTTTGCATACCGGCAATCCCGCGACGTTGCGCGCGGCGCGTCGCCGCTTCCTCGCTGATCACGGTCGGGTGTTTTGGGTGCTCGGCCTGCTACAGCGTTTTTGGTACGTCAACGACGCGCGGCGCGAGCGATTCGTCAAAATGTGTCGGGACCCGGACGTGCAGCGGCTGACGTGGCAGGCGTACATGCACAAGAAATTGGTGCGCGCACAGCCCCTCGCCCATGTACGCGTCTTTTTCAAAGATCTCGCCCATTTGCTGGGTCTCGCGCCGACCTGACCGCGCACGGTGTAATGCCATCCATGCTCGATTGGTTCGACGGGCGGACCGTGTTGTGGCTCGTCGCTTTCGTGGGGCTCGAGGCCGTGTGGTTTTATTGGCGCTGGCGCAGTGGTCGATCGCGACTGCGACCGGCGGAAATTCTTTGGAACTTGGCCTCGGGCGGGGCGTTGATGGCCGCGGTGGGGTTCGCGCTCGAGGGTGAGCGGGAGGCGGTGGCGGTCTGCTTGACGCTCGCGCTGATCGTGCACTTGCTCGATTTGCGCGCGCGTATCAAGGCAGCGTGATCGTCGTCTCGAACACCATCACCGCACTCCCGACGATCCACACGCCCGCGAGTCCGTCGTCGCCGAATTCGAGTTCGACATCCACTCGTCCCGAGCGGTTCATGAATTGCCCCTGGGCGCCGGAAAATACGGCGCGATCGCCCTCGCGACGCAGTAAGCCGTGGTGCAGTAAAAAAGCCCCGAGCAAACCGTGGGCGTTGCCGCTGACCGGATCTTCCGGAATTCCGATCGCGGGACAAAACATCCGCGACAGGGTGAGGCAACCCTCGATTTGCGCATCGAGGGTGAACACGAAATGCCCCGACACGCCAAGCTGCGCGGAGAGCGTGTTGAGCCGATTCATGTCGGGCTTCATTTGTCGTAATTGACCGGGGCCGCGCACGCCGATCAACAACCGATTACCTGCGCCGCCGACGATACCCATCGGGCAGCGTGGATCGAGATCAGCGCTCGAGAGCGCAAGGGCGTCGAGTACCGCGAGACGCTCGCGCTCGTTCAGTTCGCGGCCGAGCGGTGGCGTCGACTGGCGGATCGCGACGCGTCGATCGTCGCCCTCGCCACGAATCTCGACGTCGACGACGCCCGCCTTTTGTCGTTGGCGGGAATTCTTTGGGCGCCCGGGTTCGCGCGACAACACGTATTGCGTGGCCACGGTCGCGTGACCCACGAACCCCGATTCGGTGCGCGGCGTGAAGAAGCGCACGCGTACGTCGTGATCGGGCCCGTCGGCGGGCAGCACGAACGCCGTGTCGCCATTGTTGAGTTCGCGAGCGATCGCGAGCATTTCGTGGTCGGTGAGCGCTTCGGCGCCGAGCACCACGCCGGCGGGGTTGCCGGTGAACAAGTGGCGCGAGAAAGCATCGACTTGAAACACGCGGATCGAGCGGGCCATGGCGAGCCGGATTGTACACGAGCCTTGCAATTACCCGATTCGGTGGGAGAATCCGCGCTCAACCTTGGGGTGGCCGACCGGCCTGAGACGCTGCATGGGGCAGCGAACCCGTAGAACCTGATCCGGTTAGTACCGGCGGAGGGAGTAGGTGAGTCGTCGATTCCATCTTATTTCTTTGTTCGTGGTGTTCGCTGGCGCGGCTGCTGTCGCGCGCGCTGCCGATCTGCAAACCTCTCGCGAAGAGGCGCTGCAGGAAGTGGTTGTCACTGCATCGTTGCGTCGCAGCGCCGATCTCGATGTCACCGCGAGCACGACCGTGCTCGATGCAAAAACTTTACGGCAGGCGGGCGTTCAGCATCTGCAAGACGTGTTGGCGCTCGTGCCGAACCTGAATTGGGCGTCCGGTACCTCGCGGCCGCGATATTTCCAATTGCGCGGCATCGGCGAGACCGATCAATGGCAAGGTGCCCCGAATCCATCGGTGGGATTTTTGATCGACGGCATGGATTTCTCGGGAATCGGGATGCCGGCGACGTTGATCGACGTCGCACAAGTCGAAGTGCTGCGCGGGCCGCAGGGTACGACGCTAGGTGCGAACGCGCTCGCCGGTTTGCTCAACGTCGTCACCGCGGCGCCCGATGCGGCGCCCGATGCGGCGCCGACGATGCGCCTGCAAGTCGACGGCGGTGCCGCGAGCACGCGCGGGTTCGGTCTCGTGGCGAGTGACGGCGCTGACTGGCGGGTCGTCGCACAAAAATTTCGCAGCGACGGGTTTCGCGACAACGCGTTCCTACATCGTAGCGACACCAACGGACTCGACGAGACGACCTTGCGCGGGCGTTGGCGTTATTTGCCGGCGGAGCGTTGGCGCATCGACGTCGCGAGTTTGTGGGTCGAGCAAAACAACGGTTTCGATGCGTTTTCGATCGACAACTCGCGCGTCACGCAATCCGACAAGCCGGGTCGCGATCGGCAACGTTCGCGTGGCTTATCGGTGACCGTGGATCGTGCAGGCGAGCGGTTCGATCTGCGCAGCACCACGGCGGTGACCGACGCCGATATCGTTTATTCCTTCGACGGTGATTGGGGCCACGACCGCAGTTACGATTTCACGTCGCGCTTTTTCCGTCGTCACCGCACGACGTCGCAGGATCTGCGCTGGCTAGCGCAGCGCGACGATTCGTTGCGTTGGTTGGGCGGTGTTTATGCCTTGCGAATGACCGAGTCGAACGATCAACTCGATTTGTACGATGGCGACATCTATCGCGCGTTGACGAGTCGCTATC
This sequence comes from Gammaproteobacteria bacterium, assembly GCA_010027845.1. Taxonomy (GTDB): domain Bacteria; phylum Pseudomonadota; class Gammaproteobacteria; order Steroidobacterales; family Steroidobacteraceae; genus UBA964. The sequence continues at coordinate 56,053 of RGUL01000001.1, read as the reverse complement.
GTGCCGACACCACGGCCGCCTACACCGATGTGCAATGGACGTTCGCCACGCGCTGGACTTTGCAAGGCGGCGGCCGCATCGAACGGCGCTCGACGCGTTACGACGACAGCGACGGCACGGCGGTCGCGCCCTCCGAGACGATGCACGGCGGCAACTTGTCGATGTCGTATGCGCCGGTCGCGAGCGAGCGCTTTTATTTGGCCGTCGCCCGCGGCTACAAAGGCGGGGGATTCAACATCGGCGCGGTTGTTCCTGCAGCGAAACGCCGCTTCGATGCGGAATTATTGAATTCTGTCGAACTCGGTTGGAAGTCTTTCGATCCGTCGCGCGCGTGGCGCGCAGAAGTTGCGTTGTTCCACATGCGCCGCGCACGACAACAAGTGTCAACCTCCGTCCAAGTCGATCCGGGTGATCCGCTCAGTTTCATTTATTTGACCGATAACGCAGCGCGCGGTGCGAACGTCGGGTTGGAGGGTACGCTGCGCGTGGCGCTCAATGAGCGTTGGACGGTCGGCACGACGCTCGGTGTGTTGCGCGCGCGATTTTTGGAATATCGCAATGGCGCACGAGATCTCTCCGGGCGCGATCAGGCGCACGCGCCACGGCTGCAGGCGGGCTTCGAGCTCGAATACCGACAGCCGACGGGTTATTTCGCGCGGTTCGATGCGCAGCGGCAATCGGCGTTCTATTTCTCCGACAGTCACGATCAGCGTGCCGTCGCGCGTACTTTGGTGAACGCCCGCATCGGTCGTGCGCGGGATCGTTGGGAGGCGAGTCTTTGGGTGCGTAATCTGCTCGATCGGACCTACGCACAGCGAGGTTTTTTCTTCGGTAACGAGCCTCCGGACTATCCCGATAAGTTGTACGTCCAACAGGCCGACCCGCGTCAGATCGGGCTGTCCGTGCGCGTCGAGTTGCGATGATCGACGCACCGACGTTCGACTCGTTTTTGCAGCAACTGCGAGCGAGTTCCCTGGCTGAGCAAATCGCCGTCGCAGCGGGGATTGGTTATGCCTTGCTCGTCATCCGCCGCAGTCGTTGGGCTTGGGTGTGCGGTGGTGTGTCGTCGGCGATTTTGGCGGTGCTCGCGGCGGGCGCGGCGTTACCGTTGCAAGCGGTTTTGCAAGGTGCCTACGTGCTCATGGCCGTCTATGGTTTTTGGCACTGGACGCGCGAGTCCGGCGAGCCCGTGGCGATCACAGTGTGGCCTTGGCGGTGGCACGTGGCCGCGCTGCTGTCGACCGTCATCGTCGCGTTCGCGGCGGCACCGTGGCTCGCGGCGAATGGTGCGGCCTGGCCGATGCTCGATGCCGGCGTAACGGTGGTCAGTCTGCTCGCCACTTGGATGGTGGCGCGCGCGGTGCTCGAGAATTGGGTCTATTGGCTGGTGGTCGATGCGGTGTCGTTCTTTTTGTACGCCGCGCAGGGACTCGCGTTCGTATCGATGTTGTATGCCATCTACTTCGTGATCGCCATCTTCGGGCTGCGATCGTGGTTACGGACGTGGCGGGCGGGCTAAGTCCGGAATCGTTGCCCGTCGATGCGCCGCGCATTCCGCTGCAGGCGGGGCGAGTCAATCGCGTCTATCGCGTCGCGCACCCCATGGGTGATCTCGTGCGGCGCGAGCACGCGCCCGACGAGTTCGCCAAAAGTCTCGGCGCAGATCCGAGCGTCGAAGTGCGGGCGCAAAGTTTGGCGGCTGCCGTCGGGCTCGCGCCGCCAATATTGCATCACGATCCCATAGCCGGCGTCGTCTGGATGCCGTTCGTCGACGGCGCAGCATTGGAAAATCTTTGGTGGCGCAGTGCTGCGCGTCGTCGGGTGATGCGCGCCGCACTCGATGCGTTGCGTGGCGTACAGTCGAGCCTCGAAATTCCGACGCTGGCGCTCGATCAGCGAATCGCCGAGTTGCAAGACCGACTGCTCGCCGTCGATCAATCGGCAGCGGCGCGCTTGGCGCCGGATTGCGTTGCGGCACGCGTCGGATTGACGCGCTACGATTGGTCGCGCGCGGGCGAGCGTTGCTTAGTACATAGCGATCTCGGTCCGCACAACGTGTTGGTGCGTGGCGACGGGTCGTTGTCGTTGCTCGATTGGGAGTACGCGCACGTCGGCCACGCCTTCGAGGATCTCGCCGGTTTGCAGATCGCAGCGGGTGCCGATGCCGTGGAATTAAGGCCCTTGCTGCTCGAATGGTGCGCTGCGCTGCCGGCGATCGACGATCCGGCCGGGCGGCTCGATGCGTTGGTGATGGCCAGGCGCTCGCTGGACGCGCTGTGGCTGGCGCTCGTCGAGGCGCGAGGGCAAACTACGCACCCCTCGAAAACGGATCGCAGGATTGGCCCATGACTCTTTTGAAAGTGATCGATCGCGATGGCAAAGAACATGACGTCGAGGCCCGGACGGGCGTGAAGGTGATGGAGACGCTGCGCGAGCTCGACTATGGCATCGCCGCGATCTGTGGTGGCATGTGTTCGTGCGCAACCTGCCATATCTACGTCGATCCCTCCTGGGTGTCGCGCCTGCCCGCGCCGATGTCCGACGAGCGTGAACTGCTCAACGAACTCGCGCATCACAAAGAAACCTCGCGACTGTCCTGCCAAATCGACATGACCGAGGCGCTCGCGGGTCTGCGCGTCACGATCGCGCCGGACGAGTGAATCGGTCGGGCTCGTGAGCACCGCGTCGGCCGACAAAGTTTTGCTCCACGTGCAGGCGGGCGTCGCGCACCTCACCCTGAATCGCCCGGATAACGCCAACGTTTTCGACCTCGCAACCGCGCAAGATTTCTTGCAGTGTGTCGAGGCGGCGCGCGCGGACTCGACCGTTCGAGCCGTCGTGCTATCGGGAGCGGGTAAGCATTTTTGTTTCGGTGGTGATTTGCGCGGCATGATCGGTGCCGGCGGTCCGGTCGAACCGTATCTACTCGAGCTGACCGCGGCGCTGCACGCGGCGATCTTGCGGTTGGTCGAATTCGAAGTGCCGGTGATTGCGGCCGTGAACGGGACCGCCGCCGGCGCGGGCGTCGGCTTGGTCGCGATGGCAGATTTGGCAATTTGCGGCGAATCGAGCCGCTTCAATCTCGCCTACACCGGTGTGGCGCTGACGCCCGATGGCAGTACGTCGTTTTTTTTGCCGCGACTGATCGGCGCGAAGCGGGCGATGGAATTGCTGCTCACGAATCGCATGCTGAGCGCGCAAGAAGCCCTCGCGTGGGGGCTCGTGAATCGCGTCGTGCCCGATGGCGCTTTGCATGAGGAGGTCGAAGCACTCGCGCAGCGACTCGCCCGTGGGCCGCGGCATTCTTTTGCACATACCAAACGCTTGCTCGCCGAGTCGCATCAAGCGCTCGAGCGGCAACTCGAGCTCGAGGGACGAACGATCGCCGCGCAGGGCGCCTCGCCCGAGGGCTTGGAGGGCATGCACGCCTTTTTGCAGAAACGCCCCGCAAAATTTGACTGAGCGTAACGCATGGATCTGTTCCTACTATTTTTGATCCCTGCGGCAGGTTTGGCGATTTGGCGGGTGGTCTATCAAGTGCGTCGCGCCGCGCGTGTCGAGCGCGACGATTGGGACACTAAATTCGTCGAGCGTCTGCGACGCAGCGGCGTCGATCCGTTTCGGCTGATGGAAATCGACTTTTTCGTGGCGTTGCCGACCCGCGACGCCGCCGAGCGTTTGCAATCGAAGTTACAGCGTGACGGTTATGCGGTCGACGTGCGCGAGATCGGCGACTCGCCCGACCATCCGTTCAGTCTGCACGCGCTCAAAGCGATGCATTTGACGGTCGATAACGTGCGGGCGAGCGCCACGATGCTGCGCGAGCAGGCGGCCGAACTCGGTGGTCGATTCGACGGCTGGGCCCCGGGCCGCAAAGAGTCGGTCAGCGACGCTCCGTCTGACGTTTGACGGCGAGGGCGGCGGCCGCGATCGCCGCGGCGTCGCCCAAATAACGGTGTGAGCGCGGCTTCAAAGTCGCATCGAGTTCGTACAACAACGGCACGCCGGTCGGAATGTTGAGTTCGACGATATCCGCCTCCGAGACGTCGTCGAGCATCTTCACCATGGCGCGCAAGCTGTTACCGTGTGCGACGACGAGTACGTTACGTCCGGCGCGTAACTGCGGCGCGATACGTGCTTCCCAAAAAGGCAGCACGCGCTCCAGCGTTTCTTTGAGCGACTCGGTCGCGGGCAACAGGTTCGGGTCGACGTCGGCGTAGCGCACGTCGAACCGCGGATGACGCGGATCGTCATGATCGAGCGGCGGTGGCGGGATGTCGTAACTGCGACGCCAAATTTTGACCTGCGCCTCACCGTGCTCCGCGACGGTCTGTGCTTTGTCGAGGCCTTGCAGCGCGCCGTAATGACGTTCGTTGAGCCGCCAGCTGCGTTCGACCGGAATCCACATGCGGTCGGTCGCGTCTTGGATGTGCCACAAAGTGCGAATGGCGCGCTTCAGCATCGAGGTGTAGGCGACGTCCATGGTGAGCCCGGCGGCGAGAATTTCGCGCCCGGCATTGGTCGCTTCCTCGCGGCCCTGCGGCGACAGATCGACGTCGGTCCAACCGGTGAAGAGGTTGTCGACGTTCCAAACGCTTTGGCCGTGACGTACCAGTACCAATTTCCCGACGGCAGCGCTGCCGGTGGCAGTGTGAGCGTTGGACATGCTGCGACCCTCCACGAGAGGGCGCGAATCCTAGCACGCACGTCGACGGCGGTTGCCCGGATACCCAGCCGTGGCCTAGAATTCGCCTTCGGATGAATATTGCAAAGTTAAGCAACTCTACAACTCAATCGTCGACGGCGTTGGCGGCGGTGCTTCGCGCGGCAGCCGACCCGGGTAGGCTGCGGTTGCTGCGCCTGTGTGCCGATCGTCCGACCAGCGTGTCGGAGTTGTCGCATGCGACCGGAGAGAGTGAGCCGAACGTGTCGCGGCAGCTCAAGCAACTCGCTGCGGCCGGGCTGCTGCAGCGGGTGCGCCGTGGGCAGCGGGTCGAATATTTGCCGACGCCCGTCGACGGTCTCGCCACGCCGCTCCTGCAATTGTTGCTGACGCACGTCGATCCGACGGAAGCGACATTGCGCGAGGCGCGGGCGCGCTTGCGTGCGCTCGAAACCGCGGCCGGCCGTGGTACGACGTCGATCGGTGCGACGCAACGCAGCGGTTTGCCCGCGGCGAGTCGGCTCGGTCGTACGCTGCGCGGCGCGCTGGGGTCGGCTTGGGTGCAGGATCTTGCCGCGCGGCGCGTGCTCGTGCGCAGCGGATTCCGTGAGTTGCTCGAAGGCGTGCGCGGTGCCGCGGCGCAGACGGTGTTGTGGTGTCGCGATGCACGCGAGGGGCGCGAGGTGGCGCCGACTGCGCAGCGACTGTTGACGACCGAACTCGCGACGCTCGCGACCGCGGCGCGTTTCGATGCGATCGTGTTCGCGCCCGCGCTCACGGAGGCGACCGAGCAATCGGTCGATCACTTGGCCGAGCAGTGCGCGCGAATCTCACATGCGCTCGCCGATGACGGCATCGCTTGGCTGGTCGTGTCTTACGACGCGCTCGACGATGAGGGTAATGCGCCGGCGCGTTTACGGCGACTGCTCGGCGCGCACGGATTCGATTGTTTGGCGTTGATTCCGGTCGAGGCGGCAGGGGAGCACGTGCTCGCCGCTCGCGTACGTTTGCAGGGGGCGGCTTCGCGGCTGTCGCTCACCGTTCGTCACGCCGCAACGGTGCAAAGTCCATGACTCAAAGAAATAGGCCGCCGATCGTGTCGTTCGAGTTCTTCCCGCCGGCCGATGCGGCGATGGAGGAAACCTTGTGGCTCTCCGTGCAGCGGCTCGCACCGCTCGCGCCGCGGTTCGTGTCGGTGACCTATGGTGCGGACGGCTCGACGCGCGATCGCACGCACCAACTCGTCCGTCGGATCAAACAGGAAACCGCGCTCACTGGTGCGCCGCATCTCACCTGCGTCGGTGCCTCGCGCGGCGAGGTGCTCGACATCGCGCGTCGTTATTGGGAGGAAGGTATACGTCACATCGTCGCGCTGCGCGGCGATCCGCCGCAGGGCGCGGCGCGCTACGAACCGCATCCCGACGGCTATGCCTACGGCGCCGATTTGGTCGCCGGCTTGCGCGGTTTGGCGGATTTCGACATCTCCGTCGCCGCTTATCCGGAAGGCCATCCCGAAGCACCGTCGGTCGATGCGGATCTGGAAAATTTACGGCGGAAAGTGGCGGCGGGTGCGACGCGAGCGATCACGCAATTTTTCTTCGATACCGACGACTACCTGCGCTATCGCGACCGCTGCGTCGCGAGCGGCATCAACGTCAGTATCGTGCCGGGTATTTTGCCGATCGGTCGTTTCCAACAAGTGCAGCGCTTCGCAGCTCGTTGCGGTGCGAAAGTGCCGGCGTCGCTGGCCGAGCGATTCGCGGGACTCGACGACGATCCGGATACGCGACGGTTGATCGCCGCGAATTTTGCGATCGAGCAAGTGTCGCGACTGCGCCGTCACGGCGTCGAAGAATTCCACTTTTATACCCTCAATCGCGCCGAACTGACCTACGCGATTTGCCACGCGCTCGGTTTGCGTGCTGCGACCGCGGGCGGTGCGGCGTGACCGTCGACGTCGTCGCGCGCACGCGGCGTATCGCCGAACTGCGTGCGTTGCCCGCGCAACGCATCGTGCTGCTCGACGGCGCGATGGGGACGATGATCCAACGACACAAACTCGACGAGGCGGGGTACCGCGGCGCGCGTTTTCGCGACTATCACCGGGACTTGCGCGGTAATAACGATCTTTTGTGTTTGACGCGCCCCGACATCATCGCCGACATCCACCGTCAATATTTCGAAGCGGGTTGCGACATCGTCGAGACCAACACCTTCAATTCGACGACGATCTCACAAGCCGATTACGGCATGGAGTCGTTGGTCGACGAACTCAATTATTCGGCGGCGCGTATCGCGCGCGAGGTCGCCGACGAGGTGGCGGCGCGCACCGGCGTCACGCGTTTCGTGGCGGGCGCACTCGGCCCGACCAATCGCACGGCTTCGTTGTCGCCGGACGTGAACGACCCGGGCATGCGTAACATCGACTTCGACACTTTAGTCGAGGCCTATGCGCAAGCGACGCACGCTTTGGTGCGCGGCGGGGTCGATCTGATTTTGATCGAGACCGTGTTCGACACTTTGAACGCGAAGGCGGCGCTGTTCGCCGTGCGTCGCGTGTTCGCAGAGCTCGAACTCGACATGCCGATCATGGTCTCCGGGACGATCACCGACGCTTCCGGTCGCACCTTGTCCGGTCAGACAACGGCGGCGTTTTGGAATTCGGTACGTCACGGCGAATTGTTCGCGATCGGGCTCAACTGCGCACTAGGCGCCCGCGAGATGCGACCGTACATCGCCGAGCTCGCGCGCCTCGCCGATTGTCACGTGTGTGCTTATCCGAACGCAGGGCTGCCCAATGCGTTTGGTGAGTACGACGAAACGCCGGCCGAAATGGCTGACGTTATCAACGAATTCGCGCAGTCGGGTTGGCTCAACATCGTCGGTGGTTGTTGTGGAACGACTCCCGAACACATCGCGCTGATCGCCGCGCGCGTCAAAGGGTCGGCGGCGCGCCTCACGCCGGCGATCGAGATCAAGTGCCGTTTGTCGGGTCTCGAACCCCTCGACATCGGTGCCGAGACCTTGTTCGTCAACGTCGGCGAGCGCACCAACGTCACGGGCTCGGCAAAATTTCGCAAGCTGATCGAGGCCGGTGATTACTCGGCTGCGCTCGACGTCGCGCGACAGCAAGTGGAAGCCGGTGCGCAAATCATCGACGTGAACATGGACGAGGGCATGCTTGATTCGGAGGCGGCGATGGTGCGCTTCTTGAATCTCGTCGCAGCGGAGCCCGATATTTCCCGCGTACCGGTAATGATCGACTCCTCCAAGTGGAGCGTGATTGAGGCCGGTCTCAAATGCGTGCAGGGCAAGGCGATCGTGAATTCGATCAGCCTCAAAGAAGGCGAGCAGCCGTTTCTCGAGCAGGCGCGTTTGGTGCGTGCCTATGGTGCGGCCGTGGTGGTGATGGCCTTCGACGAGAACGGTCAGGCGGATAGCATCGCGCGCAAGGTGGAGATCTGCGAGCGCTCGTATCGCTTGCTCACCGAGCGATTGCGTTTCCCGCCCGAGGACATCATCTTCGATCCGAATATCTTCGCGGTCGCGACCGGTATCGAAGAGCATGCGAATTTCGGCGTCGACTTCATCGAAGCGACCCGTTTGATCAAGGCCCGATTGCCGCATGCGCTCGTCAGCGGTGGCGTCAGTAACGTGTCGTTTTCGTTTCGCGGCAACGATCGCGTACGCGAGGCGATGCACAGCGTTTTTCTCTATCACGCGATTCGCGCCGGCATGGATCTCGGCATCGTCAACGCGGGGCAGTTGGCGATCTACGCGGAGATCGAGCCCGAATTGCGCGACGCAGTCGAGGACGTGATTCTCAATCGACGTAGTGATGCCACTGAGCGGCTGCTCGCGATCGCCGATCGCTACAAAGGTGGTGCGGGCGTGCAGCGCGAGGTCGATCTCGCCTGGCGTAGTTGGCCGGTGGCGAAGCGGCTGGAGCATGCGCTCGTCAAAGGTCTCGATGAGTTCATCGTCGAGGACACCGAAAACGCCCGACTCGAATTCGATCACCCGATTAAGGTGATCGAGGGTCCGTTGATGGACGGCATGAACGTCGTCGGTGATTTGTTCGGTGCCGGCAAAATGTTTTTGCCGCAAGTGGTCAAAAGTGCGCGGGTGATGAAGCGCGCAGTCGCGCATCTCATCCCCTTCATCGAGTCCGACAAGAGCGGTGGTTTGCGCTCGAACGGCAAAGTAGTGCTCGCGACCGTCAAGGGTGATGTGCATGACATCGGCAAGAACATCGTCGGCGTCGTGCTGCAGTGCAACAACTTTGAGGTCGTCGATCTCGGCGTGATGGTTCCGGCGGAGAAAATCCTCGACGTCGCGCGGCGGGAGAACGCAGCCTTGGTTGGGCTTTCGGGCCTCATCACACCGTCGTTAGACGAAATGGTGAACGTCGCGCGCGAGATGCAGCGGCAAGGATTTGAGGTTCCGCTGCTGATCGGCGGTGCGACGACGTCGCCCGCACACACTTCGGTCAAGATCGCACCGCAATATCGCTCGCCGGTGGTCTATGTCAAAGATGCATCGCGAGCCGTCGGCGTCTGCCAATCTTTGATCGGCCCCGACACTCGTGGCCCGTTCGCGGCCAAAGTCGCGGCCGAACACGAAGAGCGACGAGCCTTGCATGCGGGCAAAAGCGTCAAGCAGCCCGCACTGTCGATCACGGCGGCGCGCGCCAATCGCCGACGCCTCGATTGGGCGACCCATGCGCCGGTGGCGCCGTTGCGGCCCGGCGTGCAGGTGTTCGAAGATTATCCGCTCGCTAAATTGTTGGATTACATCGACTGGATGCCGTTCTTCAATGCTTGGGAATTCGCCGGCAAATTCCCCGACGTGTTGACCGATCCGGTGGTGGGCGAAGCGGCGAGTAATCTTTACGCCGACGCACGCCGCATGTTGAAGAAGTTGGTCGCCGAGCGCTGGCTCAAAGTGCGTGCGGTGGTCGGGGTGTTTCCCGCCAACTCGGTGGGCGACGACATCGAGATCTATGCCGACGAGACACGGCGCGAAGTCGCGTTCACCCTCAGCCATCTGCGACAGCAGAAGGGCAAGCCGGCCGGACAGCCGCACGAATGTCTCGCCGACTACGTGGCGCCGCGCGACTCCGCAGTCAAAGATTGGATCGGCGCGTTCGCCGTGACGGCCGGTATCGGCATCGAGGAGCACGTGGCGCGCTTCGAAGCCGATCACGACGATTATTCGAGCATTCTGCTCAAGGCGCTCGCCGACCGTTTCGCCGAAGCGGCAGCGGAGCATTTTCACGAACTCGTGCGGCGCGAGACGTGGGGATACGACGCGGCAGAGCAGCTGACCAATCAACAGCTGATCGCCGAGGAATACCACGGTATTCGTCCGGCGCCGGGCTATCCGGCGTGTCCGGATCACACCGAAAAAGCCAAGCTCTGGCAGTTGCTCGATGTCGAGCGTGCGATCGGCATTCGACTCACCGAAAGTTTCGCGATGTATCCGACGGCCTCGGTCAGTGGCTGGTATATCGCACAGCGCGAGGCCCGTTATTTTGCCGTCGGCAAAATCGATCGCGATCAGGTTGAGGATTACGCGCGCCGCAAGGGTGTCGAGACTGCGGTGGCGGAGCGTTGGCTCGCGCCGGTGCTCGGTTACGAGCCGGGCTGAGCGCGACTCGGCTCGTCGTCGCCGAGTTGGCGCAGATAACTCTCGCCGCCGAGCGCGCGCATTTGGCCCATGATGAAATCGATACGTCGCTGCACGTAAGCAGACGGTGCCTCGGCATGTAGACGGGCGGGCGAGGGCAGCACGGCGGCGAGTGTCGCGGCTTCACGTCGCGTCAGACGCGAGGCCGGTTTGCGAAAGAATTTTCGACTCGCGGCTTCGACGCCGTAAGTGCCCGGGCCGAACTCTGCGACGTTCAAATAAACTTCGAGGATTCGTTCCTTCGGCCACAAAAATTCGACCAACACCGTGAACCACGCCTCTAACCCTTTACGAACGTAGCTGCGACCTGACCAAAGAAAAACGTTCTTCGCCACTTGTTGCGAGATCGTGCTCGCACCGCGCACTTTTCCGCCACGAGCGTTGTAGCGAATCGCTTCGCGGATCGATTTGAAGTCGAATCCGGCATGAAACGGGAACAGTTGATCCTCCGAGGCGATTACCGCGATCGCGGCATGTGGTGCAATCCGCTCGAGCGGCACCCAGTCGTAAGCGTTGGGAGTCGTGAAATCGCCGTCCGTGATGCGCTCCAGTCGGCGCTCGATCATGAACGCCGAGGTCAGGGGCGGAACGAAACGCAGCACCAATACGACGAGCACGCTCGCGCCCACGCTCGCGAGTGCCGCGCGCCAAATCAAAGAAAAAATGCGGCGCGCGGTCATGCAACGGTTGCAGTCGGTCAGTCCTGTGCGATGCGTCGCACCGATGTGACGACCACATCTTCGACCGGAACGTCAGAGTGTCCGCGACGTCGCCCGGTCGCAACGGCGGCGATCGTATCGACGACGTCCATTCCCTCGGTGACCCGGCCGAATACTGCGTAGCCGTAATTGCCGGGCGCATGATCGAGAAAATCGTTGTCGACGAGATTGACGAAGAACTGCGCCGTCGCACTATGAATATCGTTGGTGCGCGCCATCGCGAGCGTGCCACGCAAGTTCTCGAGACCGTTCGCCGCTTCGTTGCGGATCGGCGGATGGGTGGGCTTTTGCTCGAGCCCCGGCAGCATGCCGCCGCCTTGGATCATGAAGCCCGGGATCACGCGATGAAAAATCGTGCCGTCGAAAAATTCTTCGTCGACGTAACGCAAAAAATTGGCGACTGTTTCGGGCGACTCTTGCTCGAAGAGTTCGACGTCGAAGCGACCGGCGGTGGTTTCGAAACGCAGCATTTAGAGGTCTCCGGGTAGCGATCCTCGCGTGACCCGTTCGCGGCCCGCCAGATCGGGGTGCGAGACTACGTGAGTGAAACCCCGCTGTACAAGCAGTGCGCGCACGGCCGGGCCTTGGTCGTGACCGTGTTCGAGTAACAAAGTGCCCAGCGGCGCAAGATAGACCGGAGCGGCCTCGACGATGCAGCGCAGTGCGGCGAGTGCGTCCGCGCCGGGTGTTAACGCAGCGTACGGTTCGTGGCGCAGCGAGTCGCCTTGCAACACCGGGTCGTCCGCCGCGACGTACGGTGGATTCGAAGCGATCACGTCGAAGCGCTCGGCGACGAGCGGCGCGAACCAGTCGCCCAGCAAAAAACGCACGCGACCGAGATCGAGTCGTGCCGCATTAGCCCGCGCGATCTCCAGCGCCGCCGAAGACCGATCGATTGCGGTCACTTCCCAAGTACCGCGCTCGTGTGCGAGGGCAAGCGCGATCGCGCCCGAACCGGTACCGAGATCGAGTACGCGTAGGGGATGCGTACGTTGCGATTGCAGCGCATCGCCGCAGGCGAGCGCGCGCTCGACCAGCAGTTCCGTTTCCGGTCGTGGTACCAACACTGCGGGTGTCACCTGCAGAGGTAACGACCAAAATTCACGTTCGCCGGTGAGATAGGCGAGAGGCTCACCCGCTGCGCGCCGTACGGCCCAAGATTCGAGACGCTGCCAGTCCGCATCATTGACCGGACGTTCGGGTTCGCTGGCGAGCGCCGCGCGGCCGATGGCGAGGCAACGCAGCACGAGCCACGACGCTTCGTCGCGCGCGTCCGCGCCCAGCGACGCGAGCAGTTCGGTGGCTCGCGCAAGTGCAGTCGACAGCGTCTGTTTGCTCATGTCTGCAGTCTGCCACGCGCCGCGCTCTGATACAGTCCGGAGCCGATGACCGCCGCGACACCCTCGACCACGAAACGTTCGTTCGCGCTCACCGCGGCCAGCGCGGTCGTGCAGCAGGGCTTCGATCTTTGGCGACGTAGTTTTTGGGTGTGTTTCCCGGTGGCGTTACTCGCGGTGGTCGCGGGACAATTACCAGGATGGGTGGGCGCTGCGACCTCATCGCGACCGTTGGCGTTCGTGCTCACCGCGTGTATGTCGATCGTAGGGCTGTGGTTGCTCGCGATCATCGCCTTGCAGCAAGCGGCCCTGTCGTCCGAGCGTAACGAACGGCCTGCGGCCTCGATGCGCACGGCGCTCGACCGGTTGCCGCGGCTCGTCAGCGTGATCGTCGCGCAAGTCATGCTGCTGCTCGTCGGCCTCGCCTTGTTGATCGTCCCGGGCATTTATTTGTTCGTCGCCGTCTGGCCGGCGTTTTACTTGGCTCTGCTCGAACGTCGCGGCGTCATCGAAGCGATCGATCTTTCGCTGCAACTCGTGCGACGCCGCTGGTGGCAAGTGGCTGCCGTGCTGTCGTTGGTCGCGATCGCGGTGCTGGTTCTGTTCGTGCTCGACGTGACGTTGAACTTGGTGTTGACACAACTGTTCGGGCATTTGCCGGACCCACGAATTTCTAACCTGCTGGGCGTGCTCGTCAGCGCGCTCTTTCAGCCTTTTTGTATCGCCGTGGGATTGGTCGAGTTCAGGTTTCTTCGGCCAGCAATTCCGCTTGATATTCTTGTTGTAGAGGATCGATGACTTCGTCGAGTCGACCTTCCATCACTTGTTCGAGTTGATACAGCGTGAGTTCGATGCGGTGGTCGGTGATGCGTCCTTGTGGGAAATTGTAGGTCCGAATGCGCTCCGAGCGATCGCCGCTGCCGACTTGCAGTTTGCGTGACCGCGCTTGCGCCGCCTCGCGTTTTTCACGCTCGCTCGCTTGTAATTTCGCCTTCAAAAGTGCCAGCGCACGGCTGCGATTTTTGTGCTGCGAACGCTCGTCCTGGCATTCGACCACGATGCCGCTCGGTAGATGGGTGACGCGAATCGCCGAGTCCGTTTTGTTGACGTGCTGACCGCCTGCGCCGGAGGCGCGAAAGGTGTCGATGCGCAAATCCGCCGGATTGATCTCAACGTCTTCGATTTCGTCGAGTTCAGGCAAAATCGCCACCGTCACGGCGGACGTGTGGATGCGTCCTTGCGCTTCGGTCGCCGGCACCCGCTGCACGCGATGCGTGCCCGATTCGAATTTCAGTCGAGCGAAGACCTCTGCTCCGATCACGCGGCAAATCACCTCGCGATAGCCGCCGTGCTCGCCAGGGTTCTCACTCAAAGTTTCGACCTGCCAGCCACGTCGTTCGGCGTAGCGTACGTACATACGCAACAAATCACCGGCGAAGATTGCCGCCTCGTCACCGCCGGTGCCGGCGCGAATTTCTAGAAACACGTTACGCCCGTCGCGCGAGTCTGCCGGTACGAGCATGCGGCGTAATTCGAGTTCTTCCGCTGCGATCACCGCGTCGAGACGCTTGCGTTCCTCTTCGCCAAGCGAGCGCATTTGCGGATCGGTATCGGCGGCGAGCGCGTCGGCACTCGAGAGCTCCTGTTCGAGAGCGACGTAGGCCGTATAGCGTTCGGCGAGCGGATCGAGCCGCGCGTACTCCATCGACAACTCGCGGAACTCGCGCGAGCCGCCGTCGATGTGCGGATCGGCGAGCATGCGGCCGATTTCCTCGAATCGCTCGCGCTGTCGTTCGAGCCGCTGGCGGATGGTTTCTTTCATGCTGGTCGAATTCTACCGTGCGGCGTGCGCGAGCCTCGGGTGCGCGTGATTCCGTGTTAGGCTGAAGCCGATGTCGCGGTCTGCCCCCATCTTTGCGTTGCTCGTCGCGTGTTCCCTGTTCGGCGTCGCGCGAGCCGCCGAGCCCCCGGTGGCCGACACGCCGATCGTCGATCGCGACGGTAAAGTGCCTGCTGGCGAGGCGGCACTCAAGTCCGGTGATTGTCGAGCCGCGGCGGAAACCTACGTGCGCGCGGCCATGGCCGACCGCAACCCACGCGTCGCGCGTCGCGCACTCGGGATCGCGGGCTTTTGTAAGCATCAACCGGCCGAGTGGCAGGCGGCGCAGCGGCTTTACGACCTCGACCCCGAGAATCCCGATGCGTTGCGAGCGGTGGGTGTCGCTGCTCTGGACGTTTGGAAGATCGACTTCGCACGCCGCGTCTTCGGCGAATTGATCGCCAAACCGGACGTCGAACCCGCGCGTGCGTGGAGCGAAATTTTACCGCCGCTCATCGACGGCGGCGAAGCACCGGCGGCGTGGCGAGTGTTCGGCACGCTCGTGCCGCGTAAAGGCGTCGAGGCGGATGTGCTCGCCAATTTAGCCGTCATGGCCTGTAGTGCCGATGCGCTCGATCAATGCGCTGAATTGTTGACCGCGGCGCGTGCCGGCGATAGCGCCGACGAGCCGCGTCTCGTGCGATTGGCGGCGATGCTTGCGGTCGCGAAGGGTGACGCGGAGCGAGCGCTCGCCGAGGCGCGCAGTCTCGCGAAAATCGACACCGCCAATCAGCGCTTCGCGGTCGTCGATATATTGCTCGCGCTCGATCGCACCGCCGAGGCGCGCAGCGAACTCGAGCGACTCGGTGCCGATCGAGCGCTCACTCCGGAAGTCGACCGCCGGCTCGCCTTGCTCGCGTTCGCTAGTGGTGATGCGGCGGAAGCCGAGCGGCGGTTTAATGCGCGGCTAGAGCGCAAAGAAGGTGCCGGCGAAGCGTTATTTTATTTGGCGGTGCTCGCCGAGCGCGCCGGGCGCGAAGAGCAGGCGATGCGCGCCTATCGACAATTGATCGTCGCGGGCGGTGGTTTGACGGTGCGTTCGCGCGCTGCGCAGTTGCTGCTCGGGCGCGGTGAGCGTGAAGCGGTCAATGCACTGTACGACGATTTGCTGCGCGGTAACGCCGACACCGTCATAGAAGTCGAGATCGCGCGCGCGAACGCGTTCACCGAAGCTGGTGCACACGATCTCGCGCTCAACGGAATCGATGCGGCACTCGAGCGGCGACCGCAACATGCGCAACTCCGCTATCAGCGCGCCGTCGCGCTGGATGCGGCTGGTCGCACGGCTGAGGCCGTGACCGAACTCGAAGCCCTGCTCGTCGATCGACCGGACGATGCGACGGTACTCAACGCGCTCGGCTACACGCTCGCCGATCGCCGCATGCAATTACCCCGCGCCGAAAAACTCATACGCGCGGCGCTCGCGCAACGACCCGATAACGCTGCCTTCATCGATAGCTTAGGCTGGGTGCGCTATCGCCGCGGCGATCTGAAAAGTGCGGCCGCAGCGCTCGAGCGCGCTTGGCGTTTGACTCGACAAGCCGACATCGCGGCGCATTGGGGTGAGGTGTTGTGGGAGTCCGGGGCGCGCGATCGTGCGCGCGCAGTGTGGGTGCGTGCGCTCGCAGCGAGCCCCGAGTCGAAACCTTTGCGTGCGGTCGTCGATCGATACACCGCGAGCGGAAAAGCCCGCCCGACTCGTTGAGGGTTTCCGGTGTCCTCGCGCCGCACGCTGATTTCTTTGACGCTACTCGCCCTCGGTGCGCTCAACGGTTGTGCGACTTTGCGACCCGCGGACGAGCGGGCGAGCGTGCCGCTCGAATGGTCCGCGCGTCGCGCGATGCTGCAAGCGACGTCGAACTTCGAACTGACCGGCCGACTTGCCGTAGCGCTGGGTGAGCAGGGCTACTCGGCCGGTTTGCGTTGGCGTCAGCGCCCGGCGACCGCCTCGATTCGTCTCGACGGCCCGCTCGGACTCGGCGGGCTCGAGGTGCAGTTGGCTGGGACGAGTATCGGATTGCGCGGTGGCGACGGCCGGCGGCTCGTCGACGACGCCGCCCGCGCCGAGCTTGAACGGTTGCTCGGCGCGTCGCTGCCCATCGGTTCACTGCGTTATTGGCTGCTCGGTGTGCCCGATCCGAGCGCCCCGGCGGCCGAGCGCGTCGCAGCGGATGGACTCACGCTCGCGGGCTTCGAGCAGGGCGGGTGGCAGGTGCGGATCGCGCAGCGCACACCTTGGCGGGCGACCGCGTGGAGCCTGCCGCAGCGCCTCGAGTTATCGCGCGAGGGGCGCGAATTTCGGCTCCGACTAGTCGTCGATCAGTGGCGGGAGTTCCGACCATGAGCCGCGTCTGGTATCCGGCGCCCGCCAAACTCAATCTCGGTCTGCGCCTCGTCGGGCGTCGCGACGATGGCTATCACCTTCTGCAAACCGTATTTCAAATCATAGACTTGTACGACGAACTTGCATTCGAACCGAGCTCGGACGGGCAAGTGTCACGCGCGCTCGTCGAAGGCCCTCAGGCCGCCGCGATCGAGGCGGTAGACTCGTCGCAAGACCTCTGCGTGCGCGCGGCGCTGGCGTTGCGCGCGGCGACCGGTGTCTCCGCCGGGGTGCGGATCCACCTGCGGAAGAACATCCCCCTCGGTGGCGGCTTGGGCGGTGGCAGCTCCGATGCCGCGACCACGCTCTGCGTTCTCGATCGCGTGTGGGGCACTGGGCTCGGGGTCGAGCGGCTCGCCGAGCTCGCCTTGCCGCTCGGTGCCGACGTGCCGGTGTTTGTGCGCGGGCGCTCGGCCGTGGGCGAGGGCGTCGGCGAAAAGCTCACGCCGATCGAACTACCACCGGCGTGCTTCGTCGTGGTGCACCCGGGCGTGCCGGTCGCCACCCGCGATGTCTTCCAGGCACCTGAATTGACACGAAATTCTGCCATCCTCACAATACGCGCCCTTTTGGCGTCGGGTGATCTGAACGATTGCGAACCGGTGGTGCGCGCGCGCGTCCCGGAAGTCGCGGCCGCACTCGACTGGCTCGGTGGTTTCGCGACAGCGCGGCTCACCGGCACGGGAGCCTGCATCTACGCGCGCTTCGCCTCGGCCGACACCGCGGCCGAAGTGGTGCGTCAGGTGCCGCAACCGTGGCGGGCATGGGTGGTGCAGGGACTCTCCGAGTCGCCTTTACTGCGACGCCTTGAGGAACTTTAGAGACCGCGCGTATCGACGAATTTTTTTGCTGGGGTGTCGCCAAGTGGTAAGGCAGCGGGTTTTGATCCCGCCATTCGGAGGTTCGAATCCTTCCACCCCAGCCAGTTCGGCCCGCGCCGATCGGAGAGGCTCGCTTGGATAGCCAAACTTTGGCCCTGTTCACCGGCAACGCTAACCCAGCGTTGGCGCAAGAAATTGCGCGCCACCTCAAGGTGCCGCTCGGGCGCGCCACCGTCGGCAAATTCAGCGACGGCGAGATCAATGCCGAGTTGATGGAAAACGTCCGCGGTCGTGACGTATTTTTGATCCAGCCGACCTGTCCGCCGGTCAACGATCATTTGATGGAACTTTTGATCATGGCGGATGCGGCGCGCCGTGCTTCGGCGGGTAGCGTCACGGCAGTCGTGCCGTATATGGGTTACTCACGCCAAGATCGCCGCCCGCGTGCGACTCGCTCGGCAATTTCGGCGAAGCTCGTCGCCGACATGATGGTCGCGGCCGGCGTGCAGCGCGTGCTCACCGTCGACTTGCACGCCGAGCAGATTCAAGGATTCTTCGATATCCCCGTCGACAACGTTTATGCCTCGCCGGTGTTGCTCGGCGATGCTTGGCGTCAAGGCTACGAGAATATGATCGTGGTATCGCCCGACGTTGGTGGTGTGGTGCGTGCGCGCGCGCTCGCCAAGCGACTCGACGACGTCGAGCTCGCCATCATCGACAAGCGCCGCCCGCGCCCGAACGAGTCGAAAGTGATGAACATCATCGGCGAAGTCGAGGGTAAAACTTGCGTGTTGATCGACGACATCGTCGATACCGCCGGTACGCTCTGTCTCGCGGCCGAGGCGCTCAAAGCAGAAGGCGCACTTAAGGTCGTCGCCTACATCACCCACCCGCTGCTCTCGGGCATGGCGGTGGAAAGAATTTCTAATTCGGCACTCGATCAATTGGTGGTGACGGACACCATCCCGCTGTCGAGTGCGGCACGCCAATGCGGACGGATTCGCCAACTGACAGTGGCGGGTCTGCTCGGCGAGACGATACGGCGAATTCGCGACGAAGAGTCAGTGAGTTCGCTGTACGTCGATTGAGGTCGTTCTGGTCGCGGAACGACGTAATTCAAAAATCAGGAGTCAATCAAGATGAAAATTTCATTCGAACTGGCCGCGGAGGCCCGTGCGGACGAAGGCAAAGGTGCGAGCCGCCGCCTGCGTCATGCGGGTCGCGTCCCGGCCATCATGTACGGCGGTCATCGTGACCCCCGCATGCTCTCGCTGAATCACGAAAAACTCATCACGCTGGTCGAGAACGAAAAGTTTTACTCGACCATCATCGGCGTGAAGGTCGGTGACGAAATGCAAGCCGCGATCGTCAAAGACTTGCAGATGCATCCGGCGAAGCACCAGGTGCTGCACGTCGATCTGCAGCGCGTGCAGGAGAACGAGAAGATTCGTCTGCGTCTGCCGATCCACTTCAAGGGCGAGGCCGCTTCGCCGGGTGTGAAGACGCAGGGCGGTATCGTCTCGCATCGCATCGCCGACGTCGAAGTCACCTGTCTGCCGAAAGATCTGCCGGAAGAAATCGTGCTCGATCTGTCGCAGATGAAACTCAACGAGACGAAATACATCTCCGACATTCCGCTACCGGCCGGCGTCGTCGCCACCGCCGTGTTGCAGAACAAGGACCAGGTCGTCGTCTCGATCCACAGTCCGCGTGCCGAAGAGCCGGAAACCCCGGCTGCCGAAGCAGCGGCGGCTGCGGCCACCGCCGCGCCTGCCGCAGCGGGCGGCGATGCGAAGAAGGACGAGCCCGCCAAGAAGGACGCCGCAAAGAAGTAATTTTTTGCTGTTACGCCTGTCACGGGAGGCCGCCCGCCGGGCGGCCTCCTGTTTTGGAGGTGCCGCGTGTCGCAAGCGCTCAAGCTCATCGTCGGACTCGGCAATCCGGGCGACAAATATTCGCGCACGCGTCACAACGCCGGGTTTTGGTTCGTCGAGGAGCTCGCGCGTCGTCACGGTGGCACGTTTCGCAACGAAGCGAAGCATCAAGGCGAGCTTGCGCGGGTGCGAGTTGCCGGTGCGGAAATTTGGCTGTTGAAGCCGACCACGTTCATGAATCGCAGTGGGGCGTCGATCGCGGCGGTCGCGAACTTTTATCGCATCGTGCCGGGCGAGATATTGGTCGCGCACGACGAGCTCGACCTGCCGGCGGGTGTCGCGCGCTTGAAGTTCGGTGGTGGTCACGGCGGTCATAACGGTCTGCGCGATACGAGTGCCGCGATCGGCGCCGACTATTGGCGACTGCGTCTCGGCATCGGCCATCCGGGACACAAAGATTTGGTGCTCGATTACGTCTTGCAGCGCGCCAGCGTCGCTGACGAACGGGCGATCGAAAAAGCGGTGCTCGACGCCTCCGATCTGTTACCGATGCTGGTCGAGCAAGGGGCGGAAAAGGTCATGAACCGCCTGCATACGCAGGCCGAACGGGGAAATTGACATGGGAATCAAGTGCGGCATTGTCGGACTTCCAAACGTCGGTAAGTCGACGCTGTTCAATGCGCTCACGCGCGCCAGCATCGCAGCGGAAAATTATCCGTTTTGCACCATCGATCCGAACGTCGGCATCGTGCCGGTGCCCGATCCGCGACTCGATCAGCTCGCCGAAATCGTGCACCCCGAGCGCATTCTGCCGACCACGGTCGAGTTCGTCGACATCGCCGGAATCGTCAAAGGCGCCTCGACCGGCGAGGGTCTCGGCAACAAATTTCTCGCCAACATTCGTGAGGTCGATGCGATCGCGCACGTGGTGCGCTGCTTCGTGAATGACGACATCGTGCACGTGGCGGGGCGTATCGATCCGCTCGCCGACATCGAAATCATCAACACCGAGTTGGCGCTCGCCGATCTCGAGACCGCCGAGAAAGCGCTGCAGCGGGCCGATAAAGCGGCGAAAACGCAAGATAAAGAAGCCATCAAGGCGCGCGATATCGTCAAACGCGTACGCGACGCTCTCAACGACGGCAAGCCCGCGCGTGCGCTGACCTTCGACGAAACCGAGCGACCCGTGGTGCGCGAGATGCAGTTGTTGACCTACAAGCCCGTGCTGTACGTCGCCAACGTCCAAGAAGGTGGCTTCAAAGATAACCCGATGCTCGACGCGGTGCAGTCGCTCGCGACGCGCGAGAACGCGCAGATCGTCGCCGTTTGTGCCTCGATCGAGGCCGAGATCGCACAACTCGAAGACGCCGATCGCGCTGAATTTTTGCAAGAGCTCGGACTCGACGAGCCCGGTCTCAACCGCGTGATTCGCGCCGGATATGCCTTGCTCGGACTGCAGACCTATTTCACCGCGGGCGTCAAAGAAGTGCGCGCTTGGACCGTCAAAAAAGGCGCGACGGCACCGCAAGCCGCCGGTGTCATCCACACCGACTTCGAACGCGGGTTCATTCGCGCCGAGGTGATCGCCTACGACGACTACGTCGCGCTCAAGGGCGAGCAGGGCGCCAAAGAAGCCGGCAAGTTGCGGCTCGAAGGCAAGGAATATCTCGTCCGCGAGGGCGACGTCATGCATTTCCGATTCAACGTCTGAGGTTCTCATGACGTTTCCCGGTCTCGAAGGATTTTTGATCTCGACGGGCGTCGTGGCGCTCGCCGAGATCGGCGACAAGACGCAGCTGCTCGCACTGGTGCTCGCAGCGAAATACCGCAAGCCCGTGCCGATCATTCTCGGTATCTTAGTGGCGACTTTGGCGAATCACTTCGTCGCCGGCTGGGTCGGTGCATGGGTCGCATCGATGGTCGGGCCGGAACTCATGCGCTGGATTTTGGGTGTGTCGTTCATCGCGATGGGCCTTTGGATTTTGGTACCCGATAAGATCGACGACGAGGAGGCGACCGCAGGCCCGCGATTCGGCGTGTTCCTGACGACCTTGTTCGCGTTCTTTGTGGTCGAGATCGGCGACAAGACGCAGATCGCGACCGTCGCGCTGGCGGCGCGCTATGAGCCCTTGGTGGCGGTGGTCGCCGGGACGACGCTCGGCATGATGCTCGCGAACGTGCCCGCCGTACTGCTCGGAGACGCCGCCGCACGCAAACTCCCCATGAAGCTCGTGCACGGGATCGCTGCGGCGATCTTCGTCGTCCTGGGCCTGCTGGTGCTGCTGGGTGTCGATCAACTCGCCTAGCGGTTATCCTATCGTCACAATGACTAATCCTAAGAATGCTCCGTTCGGGAGCGTGCTCGCCAGCACGATGGCCGTTGCTCATTACCGCGACGGCGCGTGGGGCAAAACCGAATTCCGCGTAACCGGCCCGCTCGAGATCCATCCGGCGGCGCACGCGTTGCACTACGGCAGCGAATGTTTCGAAGGCTTCAAAGCCTACAAGCACACCGATGGTTCGGTGAACGTGTTCCGTCTCGATATGCACCTTGCGCGCATGCAAAACAGCGCGCGCGCTTTGGTGTTGCCCGAACCGGACCCTGCGCAGTTACGGGCAGCGGTGCTCGAACTCATCGCGCGCGTGCGTGAGGACGTGCCGGACGCGCCGGGTGCGCTCTATTTGCGGCCTTTGTTGATCGGCACCACGCCCAACATCGGTGCTGCGGCGACACCGGCCACCGAAGCGATCTTGATCGTGCTCGCGAGTCCGGTGTGGGATTACTTCGCCGGCGGCATGAAGCCACTCAAAATTTTGATCGAAGAGCACGCGCAACGTTGCGCACCGCACCTCGGTATGGTGAAGACCGGTGGTAACTACGCGGCGGCGATGGGTCCGACGCTCGCGGCTCGTAAACAATACGGCGTCGATCAAGTGTTGTTCTGTCCGGGCGGTTCCGTGCAGGAAACGGGCGCCTCGAATTTCGTTTTGCTGCGCGCGGGCGAGTTGCTGACGCGTAGTCTCGATCCGTCGTTTTTGCACGGTGTCACGCGCGATTCGATTCTCGTGCTCGCGCGCGATCTCGGCTATCGCGTCGAAGAGCGCGTATTCGACGTCGCTGAGTTGCTCGCTTACGTGCAGCACGGAGAGGCCGCGTTGTCCGGCACTGCAGCCGTACTCTCCGGCGTCGGTACGCTCGTGCGGGACGGCAAAGAATTCAAGGTCGGTGACGGTGGCATCGGCCCCGAGACCCTGCGCTTGCGAAATGCGCTCGTGGCGATCCAGCAGGGCACCGCGCCCGACCGCTACGGCTGGCTGACCCGGGCCTGCTAAGTTTGCGAGTCGGTCACGCGCCGAGGTTCGGGTAGCGCCTTGACACTTCGGACCGCGCGCGGCGAAACTCGCGCCCCCGCCGAGGGTCTGCAGCGGTCAACGGATCGGAAAGGTAGCTCAGCTGGTTAGAGCACGGCACTCATAATGCCGGGGTCGAGGGTTCGATTCCCTCCCTTTCCACCAATCCCCGCGTCCCGCGAAAATCGCCTCGCAACCGCTCGTTGAACTCTTCCACTCCGCGACTGACGTTGCGCTGCCAGTCGTTTGCAGCGTCGCTGTCGGCTTTGTCCGAAACATATTTGAATGCGCGCCACGGAACTTTGAACTCGCGGCATACGGCGGCGATCGCGAACAGTTCCATATCGACCACGTCAACCTTGCGCTCGATCAGCCAAGGGTCGGCACTGGTGACGAAGCGATCGCCGGTCGCACAAACGATTCCGGTCCGGCCCGAGTCGATGCTGCCGGGGCACGAGTCGAACGGCGTTTTGCCGCGTGGGGCGAGTGGCTCGGCGATCATGTCATGTTGCAAAACTTTTGCGATCTCGTGCAAACCCTCAAGGCCCGGGGCAATCGCGCCGGCGGTGCCGAAGTTGATCACGAGCGAGATCGGCGTCGTCGCGAGCGCTCGTGTGAGTGCGATCGCCGCATTGACCTTACCGACGCCCGTGAACAGCACGGAATGATCGGCGGGGAGTTCGCGGTCGCCGAATTCCTCTCGGAGAGCGGTGATGATCAACGGTCGCAAAACAACATTCTCCTCGTACGGAAGAATTATATCGCCACCGCGCCGCACCAAAATGGGGCGCGACTGCATCCTTGCATTGGGATGGGATATTCTCTGCTGAACCGCCAAAGAGCGGGTTTTTAGCCGGGGAGGCATCATGAAGTCGTTGGCAAGAGTTCTAGCCGATCCGCAGCATAAGCTGTTCGGACTGTGGCAAACGGTGGTGACCGTGTTCATCTTCGCGTCGTGTATCACGCTCGCGCTTGAGACGGTTCCGGAGATCGCTAAAAATTTCGAACGCGAGATGGCGGTTCTCGAGTGGGTGTCGGTGGCGATTTTCACCATCGACTACGCGGCAAATCTGATTCACGCCGAAAAGAAACTCGCCTATGTGGTGAGTTTCTGGGGGATCGTCGACTTGGTGTCGATCTTGCCCTCCTATTTGATGTTGCTCAATTTGACGGCGTTGCGCGGTACGAAGGTGCTGCGCATCGTGCGCGTCGCGCGGGTGTTGCGAGTGTTGAAACTCGTGCGCATGGCAGTCGACGAAACCAGCAACAAGCCCAATCCGATTCTTGCCAACCTCAAGATTTATTTGATCTTGTTCTTTTCGGTTTTGATGATTTCGAGCACTGCGATGTACTTCGTCGAAGGTTCGTTGTACTCGGCCGACGCGATGGCCCGCGGACAACTTACGCTAGACGCCGCGACGCCTGCCGGCGCAGCGCCGCAAAAATACTCGCCGATCGACCCGATCAGCGGTAACCCAGTGCCGGAGGACAAGCGCTTTTTCACCTCGATTCCGGCGGCGATGTGGTGGTGCGTCGTGACGATGACGAGTACGGGCTACGGTGACATGTTCCCGGTGACGGTCGGGGGACGCATCGTCGGTGGCGTGACGATGATTCTCGGCTTGGTGTTGTTCGCGATTCTCTTCAACCTCATCGGCAAGACGTTGATGGTGGTGCTGTTCGGCGAGAAGCTGACTTCTACCGACGACGATTGAGGCGATCGACGGGCCGCCCTGCCTCGATGGGCAGGGCGGTCTCGTATTTCACTTGTTTGAGTGCGAATGACGAGCGGATGCTCGCGATCCCCGGCAGGCGCGTGAGTTCGTCGACGATGAACGCTTGCAATGCTTCCACGTCCGACACGACGACGCGCAAAAGATAGTCGGCGTCGCCGGTCATCAGATAACACTCCATCACCTGCGGGAACTTGCGCACCGTGTTTTCGAACGATTCGAGGGCGCGGTCGACTTGTCGTTCCAAGCTCACCTGAATGAATACGTTCACTCCGAGTTGCACTTTGTGAGGATCGAGCAGCGTGACGTGTCTTTGAATGACACCCGCTTCCTCCAGCGCACGAACGCGCGCGAGACAAGGCGAGGGCGACAGATGTACCCGTCGCGCGAGCTCGACGTTGGTGAGTTTGGCATCGCCCTGCAGTTCGGCGAGGATTTTACGATCGGTCGGGTCCAAGGCCGGTAGTGGCATTAAATTTCTCCAAAATCATTTATAGCAGCATAACATGCTGTAAATAATATTTAGAGCAGCATCGTTTGGTATCTCGTGCTGCCGGCGGGCCGGTAAATTACGCCAATGACCGAGCACGACAGCGATCCGGAAGAGACCCGCGAGTGGCTGGAGGCGCTGCGCGAAAGCGTAGCCGCCGGCGGTCGCGAGCGCGGCGTGTTTTTGCTGCGTACCCTCGAGCAGCAGGCCCAGGAGCTCGGCATCGTCGCCAACGTCATGCCGTATTCCGCATATCGCAATACGATCCCGCTCGCAGAGCAGGCTGTTCATCCCGGTGACGTCGAACTCGAGGAGCGCATCACGGCGTTGATGCGTTGGAACGCACTCGCGATGGTGGTGCGCGCCAACAAGGCGTACGGTGAGTTGGGCGGTCACGTTGCGACCTACGCATCGGCTGCCGAAATCTTTGAAACCGGTCTGCATCATTTCTTTCGCGGGCCCGACGCGCCGGGTGGCGGCGATCTGGTGTTCTTTCAACCGCATTCGGCACCCGGCGTGTATGCACGTGCTTACATGGAAGGTCGGCTGACCGAAGATCAACTCGCTAACTATCGGCAGGAGACCGACGGACGCGGCCTTTGCTCGTATCCGCACCCGTGGTTGATGCCGGAGTTTTGGCAGTTCCCGACCGGCTCGATGGGTATCGGTCCCATCAACGCCATCTATCAAGCGCGATTTTTGCGTTATCTCGAACATCGCGGTCTCGTCGACACGTCGCGACAAAGGGTCTGGGGCATCTTCGGCGATGGCGAGATGGACGAGCCGGAGTCGATCGGTGCCTTGACGCTCGCGGCCCGCGAGAAGCTCGACAATTTGACCTTCATCATCAACTGTAATTTGCAGCGTCTCGACGGGCCGGTGCGCGGCAACGGTCAGATCATCCAAGAGCTCGAATCGCTGTTCACGGGCGCGGGCTGGAACGTGATCAAAGTATTGTGGGGGTCGGATTGGGATCCACTCTTCGCGCGCGATAAAAATCACGCGTTGTTGCGTGCTTTCGCCCACACCGTCGATGGTCAATACCAAACCCTCGGCGCGAACGACGGCGCCTACAACCAAGAGCATTTCTTTGCGTTGGACCCCGAGCTGCGCGGGTTGGTTGCGCACATGTCGCTCGCCGAGATCGACGCGCTTAGGCGCGGTGGCCACGACTTCCGCAAACTCTATGCGGCGTTCGCCGCCGCCGCGGCGCATCGTGGACAACCGACCGTGATCCTGGCCAAGACCAAAAAAGGTTACGGCATGGGCCGCGCAGGCGAGTCGCGCATGACGGCGCACCAAGAGAAGAAGCTCGACCTTGAAGCACTGCGCGAGTTTCGTGACCGATTCGAATTGCCGCTCACGGACGAAGCCGTCGCCGAGTTGCGCTTCCTGCGTCCTGCCGAGGGCAGTCGCGAACTCGACTATCTGCGTGCGCGTCGCGCGGCGCTCGGTGGCGCGATGCCGGTACGTCGTCGCAGCGCAGCGGTCCTGCCCGTGCCGGCGTTGTCCACGTACGCCGGTTTTGCACTCGAAGCCGACGGCAAAGAAATGTCGACGACGATGGCCTTCGTTCGTCTACTCGGCAACCTCTTGCGCGACAAAACGCTGGGTCCGCGCATCGTACCGATCGTCGCCGACGAAGCGCGCACCTTCGGCATGGCGAGCTTGTTCAGGCAGATCGGTATCTATTCCCCGGTCGGTCAGCTTTATGAGCCCGAAGATGCCGGGTCGCTGCTGTCGTACCGCGAGAGTCGTGACGGTCAATTATTAGAAGAAGGCATCACGGAGGCCGGCGCGCTCTCCTCGTGGGTTGCTGCCGCGACGTCGTACAGCGTGCACGGTTTGCCGCTCTTGCCGTTCTATATTTACTACTCGATCTTCGGCTTCCAGCGCGTCGGGGATTTGATCTGGGCCGCTGCGGATCAGCGCGCGCGTGGTTTTTTGCTCGGTGCGACCTCCGGACGCACGACCTTGGGCGGCGAGGGCTTGCAGCATCAGGACGGGTCTAGCCAATTGATCGCGGCCACTATCCCGAATTGCCGCGCCTACGACCCGGCGTTTGCGGGCGAGCTCGCGGTGATCCTCGATCACGGGGCGCGTCGCATGCTCGAAGAGGGCTGCGACGAGTTCTATTACATCACCTTGATGAACGAGAACTATCCTCAGCCTAGCCTACCCGACGGCGCTGCTGCAGCCATCGTGCGCGGCGCTCATCGATTCGGCTGCTACGGGCCGGCATCAAGCGCCGAGGCGCCGGTCCGGTTGCTCGGCGCCGGTGCGATTTTGCGCGAGGTGATCGCCGCCGCCGAGTGGCTGTCGCAGTTCGGCGTGGCGAGCGAAGTATGGAGCGTGACGAGTTTCGCCGAGCTCGCGCGCGAGGCGCGCGAATGTGAGCGTTGGAATCGTCTGCATCCGGGCGCGCCACGTCGTCGGAGTCATCTGGAGGAGTGTTTCGAAGGTAATGCGCCCCTAGTGGCGGCGACGGACTACGTGCGCGCGGTTCCGCAGATGATTTCGAGCTACCTGCCGGGGCGGCGCTACGTCGCGCTCGGCACCGACGGGTTCGGGCGTAGTGACACGCGAGTGGCACTACGGCGGTTCTTCGAAGTCGACCGGGCGCACGTCGCCTTTGCGGCGCTGAGCGCACTTGCCGAGGAGGGTGCGTTATCCGTCGAGCGGCTGACGGCTGCGATGGCGAAACTCGGTATCGACCCGGACGTCGAGCCGAGTTGGTCGCGCTGATCGTTCCGAAACGGAATCGGTTTGTGCGCTAGCGCGTTGACGCGCTCGCTAGCGCCTCCCTATCTTCGGCCTCAAGGTTGGTTTCGGCTGGGCTCGCGGTCGCATCCGGCCTACGAAAACTCACTAACCTAACTCGCCGAGGAATGACCATGCCGCGTCGCAGTTTCAGTTCAGACTACAAAATCGAAACCGTTCGGCAGATTCGCGATCGCGGGATCTCCGCCTCGCAAGCCGCCCGTGAAATCGGCATCCGCCAAAACGTTCTCAGTCGCTGGATCAAAGAATTTCGCGACGCCGCTGCCGAAAAACCGTCTGGTGCGAAGCACGGGCGGGGCAAGCGTGGTCGTGCCGCCGCCGGAAAGCCGGGTGCCCACGCCAACGGTGTCGCCCGGTCCGCGCCGGCGATCGCCGCGGGTGAACTGAGCGAAGTGCAGCGCTTGCGTCGCGAATTGCACCGAATCACCTCCGAACGCGACACTTTGAAGCAGGCGATCGTGTTCCTCGCGCGTGACACACAGCAGCCTGCTGCCTGAAATAATCTCGTAGCGCGCTTCTGTTAGACTGCACACTATCGGCCGGGGTCGCCGGCCGATGGTCCGAGAGGTGCAGTCACGATGGATGCGATAGGTCCTCCCCAAGCCGATCCTAGCCCTGGCATCAGCCGTAAAGCGCTGCTGCTGGCGTTTGAGAACGCCGGTTTTTGGCGACCGCTGTTCGCGCTGGCGGCCGACCTCGGTATTTTCGGGCTCGGCATCGCGCTAGTGGTGCTGGAAAATGCGTTGGGCTGGAAGCTTTTGGGCTCGGCCCTCATCACCGCCGGCATCGTGCGCTTGTTCCTCATCGGCCACGACGCCTGTCACGGCAGCTTTTTCAAAAGCCCACTGCTGAACGACATCTTCGGTCGTGTGGCGTTCCTGCCCTCGATGACCGCGTTTAGTCTTTGGGACGTCGGCCACAACGTCGCCCACCACGGCTTTAACAATTTGAAGGGCCGCGATCAGGTTTGGGCGCCGTTCTCCAAAGAAGAATTCGACGCTTTGCCGATGTGGCGGCGCGCGCTCGAGCGCATCTATCGCAGTGGTCTAGGCTGGGGTCTCTATTACTTCGTCGAGCTGTGGTGGAAGAAACTCTATTTCGCAACCAAGCGTCAGATCGGTGCGAGCCGCCCGAAATATCATTGGGACAGCGCACTCGTAACCGCCGCGATGGCGCTGTGGATCGCGCTCGTGGTGTTGGCCGCGGTCGACTCCGGGCAGAGCGTGTGGTTGTTGTTGACGCTCGGCGTGTTTTTGCCGTTCGCGACTTGGAACGCAGTGATGGGTTTCGTCGTGTTCGTGCATCACACGCATCCCTCAATCGCATGGTTTCAAAAGCGCCACGACTGGCAGCGCTATCGCGCTTACCTCACCTCGACCGCGCACGTGAAATTGCCGTTCGGTATCGATCGGCTACTGCACAACATCATGGAACACAACGCGCATCATCTGAATCCACGCATTCCGATGTACTCCTTACGCCGTGCACAGCGCATGCTGGAAGAAAAATTCCAGGATCAATATCGAACCTATCGGATGAACTGGCGGCTATACGCCGAGTGCGTGCGCAGTTGTAAGTTGTACGACTTCGCTACGCACTCGTGGCTCGATTTTAGAGGGCAGGTCACCTCGCGGGTGCCACTCGTCGGCGCACCGTAACGGTATCGCCGACGCGCAAGTTGAGTCCTGCGCCGTGCACGACGACGGCGTTCCAGCCGAACGTGACGCCTTTTAGGCGCGCGTCGTAACGAAACTTGCGCAATGCCGTGAGCGGTTCGTTGGCAAGCTCGCCGCTCGTCTGGTCAATGCCCGTGATGCCACATCGCGTACAGGGCTTCGCGAGTCGTAAGGTCACCGCACCGATCTGCAATTCGTCGATCGTGTCTTCCGCGAACGCTTCGAGGCCGTCGAGCACAACGTTCGGTCGGAAGCGCGTCATCGGCAGCGGTTGCGGTAAGCGCCCTTGGAGCGCAGCCAGTGAAGCGCGATTGCACACCAAGATCGGATAACCATCCTGAAAATTGACCGCGACCGGTAGGCCATCGGTCCACTCGTTATTTTGAAGACGCTCGGTCTCGGTACTTGCGAACACAAGTTCGCAAGCCTCGCCGAGCATCGTGCTAAAAAAATCGGCGGCCGCTGCGCCCGCGCTTCGTGCATCGACGGTGTCGCCCCAGACGGTCACACGACGCAACGTCGCGTCGGTCGTCGGTCGCGGTACGAACAAGGTTGTCGCCGAGTGATCGGTCGAGATTAGCAGCCCGGAGTCTTGCGGGGTGACGACGACGCGAGCGAGTGTCGGGTGCGAACGTTGGCTGATGAATTTGCCGTTCGCATCGACCACCATCGCCGCTCGATCGTCGGCGAGACCGTAGCGGTCGAGACGTGCGACGTCGCAGTCGACCGCCCGACAGGATTTGATCGGATGAAGGTGCAAAGAAGCGATGCGTGCGTGCATGATGAGCGAGAGTAGAGTGCTGCATCGCAGGGAGCAACGGCCGTGAGGCGACTGGTCGATCTCGAGTTCACACATCGCTATCTCGATGAGCTGCCGGCCGATCCTGAGCGGCGCAACGAGACGCGTCTCGTCGGCGATGCCTGCTACAGCTACGTCGAGCCGACGCGCGTTGCCGCACCGCGTTTGCTGGCTTGGTCCGATCTGCTCGCAACAGAGTTGGAGCTAAAAAAACCGGCGGCTGCGAGTGCCCGTGACCCCGACGTCGAAATTCTCGCCGGCAACGCGCGGGGCAGGGGTATGCAGCCTTGGGCGGCGCGTTACGGCGGTCATCAATTCGGACATTGGGCCGATCAGCTCGGTGACGGCCGCGCGATTTCTTTGGGGGAGCTGACGACCACCGCGGGTCGACGCTTCGAACTACAATTGAAAGGTGCCGGCCGCACACCATATTCGCGGCACGCCGACGGGCGTGCGGTGCTGCGCTCGTCGCTGCGCGAATTTTTGTGTAGCGAGGCGATGCACGGGCTCGGTGTGCCGACCACGCGCGCGCTCAGTTTGGTTGCGACCGGTGAGCCGGTGATTCGCGACATGTTCTATGACGGTAATCCGCGCGCGGAGCCGGGCGCGATCGTTTGTCGGGTCGCGCCGTCGTTCGTACGCTTCGGGAATTTCGAGCTGCATGCGGTACGCGGCGAACATGAAACCTTGCGCAAACTCGCCGATTTCGTCATCCGCCATCATTACCCCTCGATCGAAGGCGACGACCCGCGGCGATACGCGCTCTGGTTCGAAGAAATCTGCGCGCGCACTGCCGTGATGATCGCCCACTGGATGCGGGTGGGCTTCGTGCACGGGGTGATGAACACCGACAACATGTCGATCCTCGGTCTGACGATCGATTACGGCCCGTACGGTTGGCTCGAAACCTGGGATCCACTTTGGACCCCGAACACCACCGACGCGAGCGGCCGCCGTTATGCCTACGCGCGCCAGCCGCAAATCGGCGCGTGGAATTTGGCGCGGCTCGCGTCGGCGTTGCGGTCACTCGTCGACGACGAGACGCTGCTGCAGGCGGGGCTTGAGCGCTACGCGGCGACTTTCGAAGCGACGCATTCCGCGATGCTCGCACGCAAACTCGGCGTCGGCGCAGTCGACGTCGACACCGATGCCGCATGGCTCGACGAACTCTATGAATTGCTTGCGGCCAGCGATGCCGATCTGCCGGTGTTTTTCCGCGAACTGTCGCGGCGGCTCGCGCCCGAACCCGAGTCGTTCGAGTCGCTGCTGGAAGACGCCTGCGCGGTACTGCCCGCGCCGACGCTTTTGCAGCGATGGCATGCATGGTTCGATGCGCACGAGGCGCGCGTGCGTCGCGGTGATGTGGGTGATCGCGAGGTACGGCGTCGCGCGATGGATCTCGACAATCCCCTTTATTTACCCCGTAACTATCTGACGCACCAAGCGATCGAGGCGCTTGAGCAGGGCGATGCCACGTTACTCGAACGCCTACTCGAATTGTTGCGCAACCCATATCGTGCAGTGCGCGGTGCAGAAATTTTTGCCGCGCGGCGACCGGCATGGGCGCGTGACAAGGCCGGTTGCTCGGCGCTGTCCTGCAGTTCGTAAAGCGGACGCTCGGCCGTCGTCGCGTTGACGCGTGTCGATCGCAGGCGTAGCCTCCGCGACGTTCATGAGGTGTCCGGGTCGCTCGCAACGATCCGGGTGAAACGGGAAGTTGGTGCGCGGCCCAGCCGCTAATCCGACACTGCCCCCGCAACGGTGATCGAGTCGAGCGAACCTTATCTGCGCCACTGTGTCCGTCGCGGCACGGGAAGGCGGTTCGCGGCGCCCCGCGCGCACTCGTCAGTCCGGAGACCGGCCTCGTGATCGTCGTAACTTTTTGATCGCGCACGGGTGGTCGCGCGAGGGAGTTTTGAATGTTTCATTCGGGGCGTGCGGCTCGTGCCGTCTGTGCGATCGTGCTGTCGTCCGTCGCGGGCGTGGCCGCTGCCGCAGACGAAACGGTGTTGGTGACGGCGTCGCGCGTCGACGAGAGTATCGACGATGCGCTCGCCTCGGTGACGGTCATCGATCGCGCGGCGATCGCTCGATCGCAAGCGCGCACCCTCGATGAGGTACTCGCGGGCGTCGAGGGCGTCAACGTCGCAAAACTCGGCGGTGTCGGCCAGCCGATTTCTTTGTTCATGCGCGGCGGTAACTCCGGTCACACGTTATGGTTGGTCGACGGTGTGCGCATCGGTTCGGTGACGGCGGGTATTCCCGCGTTGCAAGATTTGCCGCTCGACAACATCGAGCGCATCGAAATCGTGCGTGGCCCGCGCTCGAGCCTTTATGGCCCCGATGCGATGTCGGGCATCGTGCAGATCTTCACGCGACGCGGTGCAAATGCAGCGCCGTCGCTGCGACTGACGAGCGGCTCCAATGGCTTGGGTTGATTTGCAGGCGTCCCATTTCGCGACCGATGGCACGAATGCCTGTCTCGGAGCGCCGTTTCCACCGGGCGGCGGCTGCTTCACCTACGAACCCGACCGCGACCCGTATCGCAACACGAGTTACAACGTTCGCGCGGGCGCCGAAGTCGGCGCCGGCACGCGTGTCGAGGGTTTTGCACAACGCGCCACTGCGCACGTCGCGTTCGACAGTTCGTTTTTGAACGAGTCGTCGCTGCGTAACGAGGTCGCCGGGTTGCGGGCGACGGGCGCCTGGATCGACGGCATCGAATCGACGCTCAACGTCGGTCGGGCGATCGATCGTTCGACGTCGTTTCGTCTCGGTACCAAATCGACTTCGCGGTTCGATTCGTTGCGCGACAGTGCGAGTTGGCAAAACGTGTTCTCTGCGGCGGGCGGACGCTGGGTCGCCGGGGTCGATTGGCTGCGCGATCGGGTCGTCAGCAGCACCGCATTTACGGTCGACGCGCGGCGTAATCAAGCGGCCTTTTTGCAGTATGCGAGCGCAGCGGGTGCGGCGAGCGTCAGCGTTTCGGCGCGCCTCGACGATAACCAGCAATTCGGCAGCCATTCCACTGGCAGTCTTGGCCTCGGTTGGCGAGGGGCTGCGGGTTTGCATTGGTACGCGAGCGTCGCGAACGCGTTCCGTGCGCCGACCTTCAATGATTTGTATTACCCGTTATTCGGTAATCCGAAGCTCTCGCCGGAGCGCGCAGTGACCGGCGAACTCGGCGTCAAGCAGCAGACGCCGTGGGGTCGTTGGTCGTTGTCGACGTATCAGAGCTCGGTCGACGATTTGGTCGCCTTCGATACCGTCACCTATCTACCCAAAAATATCGCGCGGGCGAGGTTGACGGGCGCCGACGGTCATGTCGAGTGGCGCGCGGGCGGCTGGCGTTGGCAACAATCGCTGTCGTGGCTGGAGGCGATCGATCGGTCGGTCGGTGCGAGCCGTGTCCGCGAGCTGCCGCGTCGCCCACGTTGGTCCGGTCGCTCGACGCTGGGCTGGCAGAACAGCGCGTTCGATTTGGCCGCAGCGCTGACTTTTGCCAGCGCGCGATTCGACGACCTCGCTAATCGGACCCGGCTCGGCGCCTATGCCACGATGGATTTGACTGCCGCATATCGGGCGACGCCTGCCGTCGAGCTGCAATTCCGCCTCGCGAACGCGCTCGATCACCGCTACGAGTCCGCTTCGTTGTATCCTGCAACGGGTCGGGAGGCGTTTTTTACCGTTCGTTATCTCGGCGCTCGCTGACAGGGGTCTTCGTATGCTGTTCGACAAAAACTCAATCACCACTCCGCAACTACGGTTGCTCGTCCTGATGGCACTCGTGTTGCTGATGGGCGCCACTCGGCTCGGTCACTTCGGTGAATACGCGAGCCCGCCCGATGCGTCGTGGGCGGTCTTCTTTCTCGGTGGTCTGTGGTTGCGTAAGCTTCGCATTTTCGCGCTTTTCTTTGGGTTGGCGTTCGCGACCGATCTTGCGGCCGTGGCGCTCGGCACGCCGGCCGATTGCTTTTCGCCCGCGTACGCATTTTTGATCCCCGCTTACGGTGCGCTGTGGGTCGCGGGTGCGACGACTGAGTCACTGCTGCGCGCGCCGGTGGCCGTCGCCGCGGGCGCCGCGGCGACGTTCTGCATCGCCAACCTCGGCATGTTCTTGTTTGCGAACACCTCAGGTGCAACTGCTGCGACGTACGTCACTGCGGTCATCGGCTATTTCCCGCACTATCTGTTCACCATGGCGGCCTACGTCACCGTGGGCCTGATGGCGCAACTCGTGTTGCAGCGTCGTGCGGTGGTGCCGGTCGAGCATCGGTGACGGTAACTGTGGGCGGGCTCGACCGTCGCGCGCGTCTATCCGCTCCGGTGCTCGTCACCCTGTGCTCGGTGTTGGCTGGTTGCGCGCACCTCGAGCCCGAGTCTTTTTCTCAAGCGGCCGGCGCGGTTGCCTGGCGACAAGATTCCGCAGCCGATAAGGCGGCGCAGCGGCGTGTCGACGAATTATTGACCGGTGAGCTCGATGCCGATCGGGCTGCGCAGGTCGCTTTGCTCGCCAGTCCCGATTTACAGGCGCACTTCGAGAAACTCGGCGTGGCACGCGCCCAATATCTCGAGGCGGCTGCAGCACCGAATCCTTTGATCGACTGGCAGCGACGCACGCTCGCAGATGGCGGTGGGGCGCGCGTGGAATGGGGGCTCACCCAAAATTTGATTGGACTTTTGACCTTGCCGATGCGGCGAGCTGCTGCCGAGACCGAACTCGCCGGCGCGCGCTCGGAAGCCGCACGTGACGTTGAGCATTTGGCACTCGAAGCGCGTTCGGCGCTCTGGACACTGCAAGCGGCCGAGCGAATCGCCGAGTTGCGCCGTCAGCATGCAGAACTTGGACGCCTCGCGTTCGAAGTCGCCGGTCGCTATCGTGATGCCGGCAACATCAAGGCGTTCGACTTCGAGGCCGAGCGCACTTTGCATCTCGAGGCCCGCGATCGATTCGACGCGGCGACGCTGGAAGCGCTGGAGGCGCGACTCTCATTATCGCGTCTGCTCGGCGTATTGGGTCGCGATACGCCGCTGCGCATCGCCGGCCGCTTACCGGCGCTGCCGGCCGACGACCCGGTGACGAACGTTACCGAGGCGGCAGCCCTCGAGCGACGGCTCGATCTGCGCGCCGCAAGGCAGCGTGCCGAGGCGAGTTTGCAGCGAGTCGGAATCGCGCGCGGCACGCGCCTCGTGCCGGCGCTCGAGGTCGGCGCCGCACGTGAAAAAGAGCCCAACGGCGAGCGCCTGAGTGGTCCGACGGCCGCGCTCGAGTTGCCGTTGTTCGATGCGCGCACGGCGCAAATCGCTGCAGGCGATGCCGAGGCGCGGTTGGCGCTGCGCGAACTCGAGGCGAAGCTGCTCGATGTGCGACGTGATCTTAGGCTTGCGACGGCGGCGCTCGCCAACGCGCGACGTCGCGCACAAACCTGGCAGACCGAAGTGTTGCCGGCGCGTCTGAAGATCGTCGACGGTAATGCCCGTGAATTCTTTTACATGCTGCGCGGGCCGTTCGATCCCATGCACGCGAAGCAGGTGGCGATCGAGGCCGAGATCGAGTCGGTAGCAGCGCTGCGCGATTATTGGCTCGCGCGGGCGCAATTAGCGCGCGCGAGCGGCGATCTTGCGTTAGTGCGTGGCGAGGAACCTGCCAAGGGGGCGACGCCGTGAGCGAACGAGACGAAACCAAGGTGAATCGTCGGCAATTATTGCTCGCCGCCGGTGCTGGTGCGGCCGGTGCTGGTGGGGCCGGTGCCGTCGCGGCCGGCAGATCGGCGCCGACCGGCGACGCGTTGCGTCCGCCCGTCCCGGTCGTGACGCTGAATGGTCGCAGCCTGCCGTATAAGCTCAAGAGCGGTGTCAAAGAATTCCATCTGATCGCCGAAGAAATCGAGCACGAGTTCGCACCGGGTACGCGGATCAAGGCTTGGGGTTACAACGGTAGTACGCCGGGTCCGACCATCGAAGCGGTCGAGGGTGACCGGGTCCGCATCTACGTCACCAATAAATTGCCGGAGCATACGACCGTGCATTGGCACGGCATCTTGTTACCGAACGGGATGGATGGCGTAGGCGGGCTCAATCAACCGCAAATCAAGCCCGGTGAGACCTACGTTTACGAATTCACGCTGCGTGAATCGGGCACGCGCATGTATCACCCGCATGCCGACGAAATGGTGCAGTCGGCGATGGGGATGATGGGGCTGTTCGTGATCCACCCGCGGGAAAATCGTCATGCCGTCGATCGCGACTTCGCCATCATGCTGCACAACTGGGCGGTGCATCCCGGCACCTATCGCCCGGATCCCTCGGTGATGACCGACTTCAACCTTTGGACCTTCAACGGCAAGGTCTTTCCGGCGATCGACCACATGATCGTGCGCACGGGGCAACGCGTGCGCATTCGTATGGCGAACATGTCGATGCACGACCATCCGATGCATTTACACGGTGCGCATTTCAAGGTCGTCGGCACCGATGCCGGCCGAATTCCAGAGTCGGCGCAGTGGTTGATGACCACCGCGTTGGTCCCCGTCGGCACGACGATCGATATCGAATTCGACGCAAAGTTGCCGGGCGATTGGGCCTTCCATTGCCACAAATCGCATCACACCATGAACGCCATGGGCCACGACATCCCGAATCCGCTGGGCGTGAAACAGCGCGATCTCGACCCGCAGATCGCGAAACATTTACCCGGCTATTTTTCCATGGGCGAGCAAGGCATGGCGGAGCACCAAGTGCACACCGACATGGCCTTCCACGATACGCCGGAAAATACTTTGCCGATGGCGATGGGGCAGGGACCGTTCGGTAATCTCGAAATGGGCGGCATGATGACAATCGTGAAAGTGCGCGACGGACTGCGCACTTACGAAGATCCGGGTTATTACTCTGCGCCGGCCGGCACGCGCGCGCGGCGCGTGAGCGCGGATCCCGACTTCAAACCTTAGCCGTGTCGCTTGAGGCGGCGGGCGAGCGAGTAGAGGTGCACTTCAGAGGGGCCGTCGTAGACTCGGAAGGCGCGAATCTCGCGCCAAATCATCGACACCTGAGTCTCGTCGACGATGCCCTGGCCGCCGAGCACCTGCACGCAGCGATCGACGATCTGGAATAAAGATTCCGAGACCGAATATTTGGCCATGCTCGAATCGGTCGAGGCACGACTGCCTTGATCGAGCGTCCACGCGACGTAGTCGATCATGAGCTCCGCCTGTCGCAACTCGATTTCGTTGCGTGCCAGCATGAAGCCGACACCTTCGTGGTCGATCAATGGCTTGCCGAACGCGACGCGTCGCGTGGCGTAGGCGGTTGCGATGTCTTGCGCGCGGCGCGCGGCGCCCCACCAACGCATGCAGTGCGTGAGTCGCGCGGGTGCGAGCCGCACCTGAGCGTAGCGAAAGCCTTCGTTCACTTCGCCGAGCACCAAAGATTCGTGGATGCGTACCCCGTCGAGTTTGACGACGCCGTGTCCGCCGGGCATCAGTCCATCGGCGGTGTGCATCACGCGCTCGACGGTGAGGCCGGGCGTCGGTAGCGGTGTGAGGAACATCGTGGCGTGTTGTCCGGTGCGCGCCATGATGATGCCCATGTTCGCGCCGTCGACACCCGAGATGAACCACTTGCGACCGTTCACGACCCAATGATCACCGTCGCGAGTCGCCTCGGTGCGCATCATGTCCGGATCGGAGCCCGCGCCGCCGTCCGGCTCGGTCATGAAAAACGAAGAGCGAATCGTACCCGCGGCGAGCGGTTGCAAAAATCGTTCTTTCTGCGCCGGAGTCGCGACGCGATCAAGTAGGTGGATGTTGCCTTCGTCGGGTGCGGCGCAGTTCATCGCGAGCGGACCGAGCAAAGAATAGCCCGCGGCGCGTAATACGGTCGCGGTCTCGCGATGATCGAGACCGTATCCGCCCCATTCAACCGGCGCTTGCGGCGCGAGCAGACCTGCCTCGCGCGCCTTAACCCGCATCTCGCGCACGAGTTCGTCGGGAACGCCGTGCGCGAGCCGCGGATCGGACTCGAAGGGAATCACCACCTCGCGTATGAATTGCTTGGTGCGTGCCTCGAGTTCGAGTTCGCGCGGACTGCGGGTGAAATCGACCATCGAATGATCTCGGCGTTCAGAGCCCCACGGTGGTGGCGATTTGGAAGATCACCTTGCTCTTAGATGTGCCCACGTCGGCCGGAGTTTTGACGGCCGAGCGCAAGTCGGAGCCGTCGACCCACTTCAAAGTGGCGGTCAATTTACCGATGGGCTTACTGAAGCCGATCGAGTAGTCCGTGTACCCGCGGCCGTTGCTGTTGTCCCAGTATTTACCGGCGCTGTGCCCGGCGTGCAGGGCGAGGCCGAACTCGCTCGGCAGCGGAATTGTCGCATTGGCTTCGAGGTACGACGCAGCGTCGCCGACGTTGCCGAAACTATTCGAGTACCAATATTTGAGTGACACGGCTTGCAGGTTCACGCCTGCGTAGATTTCGTTGTAGGCCACATCATCACTGGTCGGCACGTACGAATAACGAATCACGCCGACGTCGTAGCCGAACCCTTCGGCGAAATTGCCTTTAAACCCCGCGATCCAGTCGAGTTCGACTTTCGACTTCGCGGTCTTGCCAAATTCGACGTTGCTCCCCCACGCGCTGGCATAGAAGCCCGACGCGTGCGTGTAATCGAGGCTCGCCTGCAACGCCGGCTTCAATGCCGTTTGCGTGATGCCACGAAAGTCGTAATCGCTGGTCAGCGTGATGGTGGAGCCGAGCTCTGCGCGAGCGGTGCCAGCGAACAGTGCCGTGATGGAGAGTGCCGCGATGGCGAGATGCTTTTTCATTGTCTGAGGTCCCTCGGGGTTGGGTGGTTCCGATCGGTGCATCAGCAAGTGCCGTGCCACCGCCTGTGTGTCCCCCAACCGGCATTTTACGCAGAGTTGCGTGCGATTGCGCACTGTGATGGTGCGGCGCGACGCGCGGCTGCGACGCGACGGTGCGCGGGCCTCGGGCGCCACGGCGGTCGGGGACGGGGGCGCTGCTACAATTCAGCGTATGACGACCAAAGATTCCGCGCTGCAGCCGTCGTCTTGGCACGAGCGGGCCGCGCAGTTGCGCCCCGACGGGCGGGCGTTGATCGACGGCCGGCGCGAGGCGTTGCGGGACGCGGCGCGGTACACGAAGTCGAGCCCGATCGATGGACGAGTGCTCGGCGAGGTGGCGGCGGGTGACGCCGGCGACATCGACCGGGCGGTCGCGGTGGCGCGGCGGACCTTCGACTCCGGGGTTTGGTCTGCGCTGCGTCCGGCGGTTCGCAAGAAGATTTTGCTGCGCTACGCCGAAGCGATCGCCAGCGCGCGCGACGAGCTTGCGCTGCTCGAGACTCTGGACGTCGGCAAACCGATCACCGACAGCCTCGAAATGGATGTCCCGGCGACCGTGCGGACGATCCGCTGGTACGCCGAAGCGGTCGACAAAATTTACGGCGAGGTTGCCCCGACCGGAGCGGATGCGCTCGCCACGGTGACCCGTGAACCGGTCGGCGTGGTCGGTGCGATCATCCCGTGGAATTTTCCGCTGTTGATGGCGTCTTGGAAGATCGGGCCGGTACTCGCCGCCGGCAATTCTTTGGTGTTGAAGCCGTCCGAGAAATCATCGTACACCGCGCTGCGACTTGCGGATCTTGCGCTCGAGGCGGGTGTGCCGCCGGGCGTGTTCAACGTCGTGCCGGGGTTCGGCCCGACGGCGGGTAAAGCGCTAGCGGCGTCGATGGACGTCGATGCGATCGGCTTCACGGGCTCGACCGCCACCGGCAAGCTCGTGATGCAGTACGCCGGACAATCGAACATGAAGCGCGTCGGACTCGAATGCGGTGGTAAGTCGGCAAATATCGTCTTCGCCGATTGTGCCGATCTCGATGCCGCCGCGCGCGCCGCGGCCACGGCGATTTTTTTCAATCAAGGCGAAATGTGTTCTGCGGGCTCGCGTTTGTTGGTCGAAGAATCGATCCGCGACGACTTGCTCGCCCGTATCGCACAGGTGGCGCGAGAGTTCGCGCCAGGCGATCCGCTCGATCCGGCGACGCGACTCGGTGCGTTGGTCGACGAGTCGCAACTGCAGCGTGTGCTCGCGTATATCGACGCCGGGCGTGCCGAGGGGGCGAGCGTGACGCTCGGTGGACGACGGGTCCGCAAGTCCTCGGGCGGCTATTACGTCGAGCCGACGATCTTCACCGCGGTGCGTCCACAGATGCGCATCGCGCGTGAAGAAATTTTCGGTCCGGTTTTGGTGTCGAGTACTTTTCGGACGGCCGACGAAGCGATTGCGCTCGCCAACGATTCGATCTACGGGCTCGCCGCTGCGGTTTGGACGCGCGATCTGACGCGCGCGCATCGCACGGCGCGTGCCTTGCGCGCAGGCACGGTGTATGTGAATTGCTACGACGCGGACGACATCACCGTGCCGTTCGGTGGTTTTCGACAATCGGGTATCGGCCGCGACAAGTCGTTGCACGCGTTCGACAAATACACTGAACTTAAGACCACTTGGATCGAGCTCGGTTGAACGCTTCCGCGCGCGGCCCGGTCGCTTTCGTCGACGTCGAGACGACCGGTGGTCATCCCGCTTGGCATCGGATCACCGAGATCGCGATCATCGGCATGCAGGATGGTCGGATCGAATGGCGGTGGAGTTCGCTGGTCAATCCCGGTGTCACGATTCCGCCGTCGATTCAAAATTTGACCGGTATCTCCAATGAAATGGTGGCCGATGCACCGCCGTTCGAGCGTATCGCGCCGCAGGTCCTTGAGCGACTCGCCGGACGGCGTTTCGTAGCGCACAACGTACGCTTCGACTACGGTTTCGTACGTGCCGAGCTGCGTCGTGCAGGTCATGCTTATTCGGCGCCGCTCGCCTGCACGGTGCGCTTATCGCGCCAGTTGTTTCCTGACGCGGGCCGCCACAACCTTGACACCTTGATCGAGCGACACGGCCTCGAGTGCCCCGTGCGACACCGCGCCATGCCCGATGCCGACGTGCTGGCGCAATTTTGGCAAAAATTGTCGGCGACGATCGACCCGCTGCAGTTCGACGCCGCCATCGAGGCGGTCGCGCGGCGACCTTCGCTGCCGTCGCAGTTTCCCGCCGATCTCGTCGATGATCTGCCGGAGGCGGCTGGTGTATATCGTTTTTTGGGCGAAGGCGATGCCTTGCTCTACATCGGCAAGGCCAACAATATTCGCGAGCGTGTGCTCGGGCATTTCGGGGGTGCGACCCGCGATGCGAAATCACAACGGCTCGCGAGCCAAGTCCGACGTATCGTCTGGACCGAAACGGCGGGCGAACTCGGCGCATTGCTGCTCGAGTCGAAGTTGGTGCGCGAATTACAGCCCGTCTACAACCGGAGACTGCGCGGTGGCGAGGTGTGCACTTGGCATTTCGCCGACGATGCGGTCGCGCCCAAGCTCGTGAATTTAGATGGGCCGATTCCGACCGAGGGTGACGCCTTCGGCCTGTATCGCAGCGCACGCCAAGCGCGCACTGCGCTCACCACGCTCGCGCGCGATGCACGCTTGTGTTTGCGTGTATTGGGTCTCGAGGGCGAGGGCGATGGTTCTTGCTTCGCACGTCAGCTCGGCCGTTGTGACGGCGTTTGCGTCGGCGCCGAGCCGCTCGCGCGACACGCGCTGCGCGCGAAACTCGCGCTCGCCCCGGCGAAGCTGCGACGCTGGCCGTACGACGGTGCGATCGTGATCGAAGAGCGCAGCGCGCAGGACGTGTTGCACTGGCACGTGATCGACGGTTGGCAATATTTGGGCACCGTCGTTCCGGGGCATAACGAGCCCGGGCTCGCGGCGCCGCGTGCCGGCTTTGATGCCGACGTCTATCGTATCCTCGTGCGACATCTCAAGCCCACGCGTCGCGTCAAACGGTGGCCCATATGATCCGGCAATTTTTGGCCAGCGTGCCGCGTGGTTGTGGTGATCTGCTCGCCAAAGAATTGCTCGCGTACGGCGCGACGGACTTGCGCGAGCGGGGTAATGCGGTCTCGTTCACCGGATCTTTGGAG
Organism: Gammaproteobacteria bacterium; assembly: GCA_010027845.1. Lineage (GTDB taxonomy): Bacteria > Pseudomonadota > Gammaproteobacteria > Steroidobacterales > Steroidobacteraceae > UBA964. Next base: position 13,810 of record RGUL01000001.1, on the reverse strand, counting down.
ATCGCCTATCGCTGCTGTCTCGAGTCGTGGGTCGCAAGTCGCGTGCACCTTGAAATTGCGCGGTTCGAGGCGCAGGACGATGCGTCGATTCAAGCGGCGTTGCGCGGGATCGATTGGGCGCAGCACGTCGATCCGCGGGGCACGCTCGCTTGCGAGTGGAGTGGTCGTCATCCGACCATCGTCAATACGCACTTCGGTACCTTGCGTCTCAAAGATGCGATCTGCGATGTGTTGCGCGAGACGACCGGTGTGCGACCGAGCATCGCGACCGAGGAGCCCTCGGTTCGCGTGCACGCCCACGCGGTCGGCACTTGGGTGACGGTGTCGATCGATCTGGCCGGCGAGGGGCTACATCGTCGTGGTTGGCGGGTGGCGACCGGTGAGGCCCCGCTGCGTGAGAACGTCGCCGCCGGGATTTTGCTGCGCGCCGGGTGGCCGACACTCGCGGCCGGTGGTGCGTATTTCGTCGATCCGATGTGCGGCTCCGGTACGTTCGTTATCGAGGCGGCGAGAATGGCGACGGGTTTTGCCGCCAATCACGGCCGTCGATACTTCGGTTTTCTTGCTTGGCGCGGTCATGATGCCGCGCTGTGGGAGCGCGTGCGTGCGGCAGCCGATACGCGGCGGGATGCGGGTCTGGCAGCGGCGCGGCAGTGCGAGCCACGGTTTTTCGGTAGCGACGTCGATGCACGTACCTTGCGCCTTGCGGACGAGAGTGCTTCGCACGCGGGCGTCTCCGAATTCGTGCGCTGGCGACGTGCTGCGTTGAGCGAGTGCACGCCGCCGGCGGACTCGACGACCGGTTTGCTATGCACGAATCCGCCTTGGGGTCTACGGCTCGGCGATCAACGCGCAGCGCGCGCGGTGCACGCCGATCTCGGGCGCGTTTTGCGCGAACGGTTCTCGGGTTGGGAAGCGGCGGTGCTCACCGGCGACCCGTCGCTCGGTCTCGAACTCGGATTGCGCGCCCATCGCGTCCACAATCTTTGGAACGGCGCACTCGAATGCAGATTGTTGCGCATCAAAATCGGCGCGTCGGCGGCGCGTGATTTGCGGCCGCGCGAAGGTTTGCAGATCGACCCCGCGCTCGCGACGACGCCGGGTGCGGTGATGTTCGGTAATCGCATCACCAAAAATATCAAGCAACTCGCCGCTTGGGTGAAGCGTGAGCAAGTCGGCTGCCACAGGATCTACGACGCCGATATGCCGGAATATGCCTTTGCGATCGATCTTTACACGGCCGAAGACGCTTCCCGACGTTGGCTGGTCGTGCAGGAATATCAGGCGCCCGCCGACATCCCGGAAGATGCCGTGCGACGTCGTCGCAGCGAAGCACTCGCGGCGTTGGTCGCTGCCACCGGCATCACGGCCGAGAGCATCCGCTTGCGGACGCGCCGTCGTCACAAGCGCGGCGAGCAGTATCAGCGTCGCGAGGGCGACGGTGATTTCCACGTGGTGCGCGAGAATGAGCTGCGATTTCGGGTCAACCTCGACGCCTATCTCGACACCGGTTTATTTCTCGACCATCGCGTCACCCGCGCACGCTTGCGGACCGCTGCACGCGAGACACGCTTTTTGAATTTATTCGCCTACACCGGCAGCGCGACCGTCTACGCGGCGGCGGGTGGCGCCGTGGCCACGACCAGCGTCGATTTATCGGCGACCTATCTCGACTGGGCGCGGCAAAATTTGCGGTTGAACGGTTTCGACGTTGGGCACTCGCTCGTGCAGGCTGACGTACGCGAGTGGTTACGCGAGGCGGCGCACCGCGGCGAGCAATACGATCTCGTGTTTTGCGATCCGCCGACCTTCTCCAACAGCAAGCGGATGACCGGCGTGTTCGACGTGCAGCGCGATCACGCCGGTTTGATCGACGACTGCATGGCGGTGCTCGCCCCGAACGGTCTTTTGGTGTTTTCGACCAACGCCCAAAAATTCAAGCTCGATCCCGCTCTCGCCGAGCGTTGGCGGGTGGAAGACATCGGACCGCGGACGATTCCGCCGGATTTTGCGCGCAATCCGCAAATACACCGATGTTTCGAGGTCCGCGCGGCGGCATCGGTGGCGCGCACGCGACGCGCGACGATTTCCTTGGCCGATCGTCGGACGAGCGCGGGTTCTCGCTAGCACGTATCCGCCGGTGTGCGTATCGTGTCGACATGAATTTTCGTTCCGAAACCAAACTCTCGCGTCTGCTGATTTTCGCTGCGCTGCCGTTCGTCGCACTCACGGCGTGCTCCGGGCGCGGCAACGAGCCGAAACCGCCGCCCGCCTCGTTGACGGTGACGGCCACGCGACCGTCGATGCAAGAGATCGAGCGTGAGACGGTCGCCTCGGGCGCGGTGGCCGCGTGGCAAGAAATGTCGCTCGGTGTCGAGCTCGCCGGGTTGCGCGTCGCGAACGTGCCCGTCGAGGTCGGTGCTCGAGTGCGTAAAGGCCAAGTGCTGCTCGAACTCGATAAGCGCACGCTCGAGATGCAAGCCAAACAATCGGAGGCGACGCTCGCACAAGCGCGGGCGAGTGCCGAGCTCGCGCGCGCCCAAGCGACCCGCGGCGAAAGTTTGCTCGAGCGCAAATTGATTTCTTCGGCGAACTTCGACGAGTTGAACGCCAACCGAGCGAAGACCGCCGCAGCGGCACTCGCGGCGGAAGCCGATCGTGACGCGACGCGTCTGCGGCTCGCGTTCGCGAGCTTGCAAGCGCCCGATGACGGCATCATCTCCGCGCGCAACGTACAGCCCGGTCAAATCGTCTCGACCGGCACCGAGCTGTTGCGTTTGATTCGTCGCGGTCGTCTCGAGTGGCGTGCCGAAATCGCCGAGAACGATTTACTGCGTATCGTGCCGGGTGCGGTGGTCGCCTTGCGTGGTCCGTCGGGCGAGTCGATCGCGGGCCGCATCCGCGCAGTCTCGCCCGCGCTCGATGCCAAAACTCGCACGGCCTTGGTGTATGCCGATTTGCCAGACCCGGGCGCGTTGCGTGCCGGAATGTTTGCCGAGGGTCGCATCCGTACGGCCAAAGCGCGCGTCATGGTGTTGCCGCGTCAGTCGGTCGTGTTTCGAGACGGCTATCCCTACGTTTTCGTACTCGGTAACGACAACCGAGTCGCGCAGCGCCGCATCGAGCTCGGCAGCGCCCAACAAAATTTATTCGAGATTCGCTCCGGGGTCACTGCGGCCGATCGCGTCGTGGTGCGCGGCGCCGGATTTTTGGGTGATGGCGACGTCGTCGCCGTGACCGAGGGGCAGGGCACTTGAATCTCTCCCGTTGGGGCATCGCGCATCCGCTGCCCTCTGTCCTGTTGTTCGTCTTGCTGACGCTCGCGGGATTTTGGGGTCTACGACAATTGCCGATCTCCACTTTGCCCGATATCGCCTTGCCGACCGTGCAAGTGCAGGTGAGTCTGGCGGGCGCTACCCCATCGCAACTCGAAACCGACGTCACGCGTAAAATCGAAGATTCGGTCGCGAGTATCGCCGACATCAAAAAGATGACCTCGGCCGTCAGCGAGGGGTCTTCGGTCACCAAGATCGAATTCGAAATTGGTCGCGACATCGACCAAGCGCTCGACGAAGTGCGTGACGCGGTGACGCGCGTGCGACGGGAACTGCCGGCGGATATCGACGAGCCGGTGGTGCAACGACTCAATTTGATCGGCGGTACGTTACTCGCGTATTCGGTCCAATCGAAGCGCCTCGCGCCGGACGAACTGTCGTGGTTCGTCGACGACACGGTCACTAAAGCGTTGTACGGCGTCAAGGGTGTCGGCTCGGTCAAAAGAACCGGTGGCGTCGATCGCGAAGTCCGAGTCGATCTGCGGCCGGAGGCGCTGCAATCGCTCGGTGTTTCGGCGGCGTCCGTGTCGCTGCAACTCGCCAGACTGCAGGCCGAGCGACCGGGCGGTCGGACGGAGGTCGGCGGCAGCGAGCAGTCGGTGCGCACCGTCGGTATCGTGCGCAACGCGATCGATCTGGAAAATTATCCGATCTACCTGCCCGACGGTCGCAGCGTTCGACTTTCGGCGATCGCCACCGTGATCGACGGCGCGGCGATGCCGCGCTCTGCCGCGCTGCTGAACGAGCAACCGGCAATCGGCGTATCGGTGCTACGTACGCGTGGCTCGAGTGAAGTCGCGGTCGGCAATGCCGTGCGCGAACGGATCCGCAAGCTGCGCTTGGAATATCCCGAGGTGACGTTCATCGAAGTGGCCTCGACGGTCGAGGACGCCGAGGCGTCGTACGACTCCTCGATGAGTATGTTGCTCGAGGGCGCGCTGCTCGCCGTGATCGTGGTGTGGTTTTTCCTGCGCGATTGGCGCGCCACTTGGATTTCGGCGATCGCCTTGCCGCTCTCGGTCGTGCCGACTTTTGCGGTGATGCATTGGCTCGGTTTTTCTTTGAATTTGTTGACGTTACTCGCGCTCGCCGTGGTGGTCGGCATACTCGTCGATGATGCCATCGTCGAGGTTGAAAACGTCGCGCGACACCGCGCGATGGGTAAAGATCCGATGCAGGCGGCGGTCGATGCTGCAGACGAGATCGGTATCGCGGTGATCGCGACCTCGACCACGCTCGCGGCGGTGTTCGTACCGGTCGCCTTCATGCCCGGCGTCACGGGTAAATTTTTCCGCGAGTTCGGCTGGACCGCGGCGGCAGCCGTGCTGTTCTCGTTGCTGGTTGCCCGTTTGCTGACGCCGATGTTGGCGGGTCATTTCATGAAGGGCGAACCGCGCGACACCAAAGATTCGAAGTTGATGCGTCGTTATCTTGATCTCGTCGAGCACGCGCTCGCACATCGTTGGCGTATCGTCTGGATGGCGCTCGGCGTATTCGTATTGTCGCTGGCCATCATTCCGTTCATCCCGAAAACTTTCGTGCCCTCGACCGATTCGAACCGTGCGTTGTTGCAGGTCGAACTGCCACCCGGCGCGCGTCTCGACGAGTCGCTGGCGGCCGGGCGCGAAGTGCGCGAGCGCTTGCGTAAGATTCCCGAGGTCGAGAGCATCTTCACCACGATCGGCGCCGAGTCGGGCGAGAGCATGGGTGGCGGTTTGAGTTTTCCCGAGGTTCGCAAGTTGAACCTCACGCTGCAATTCAAAAAAGATCGTACGCGCTCGACCGCTCAACTCGAAGACGTGGTGCGTGCACAGATGCGCTCCATGCCCGGCGTACGCGTCAGTTTCGCTGCCGCCGGCCCCGGCGATCGTCTGAGTCTCGTGCTCGCAGGGCGCGACTCCGAACAACTCGCCGTCGCTGCGCGTGATCTCGCGGCGGCGATCCGAGCGTTGCCCGGCCTCGGCACGGTGAGTACGTCGGCCGCCTTGTTGAGGCCCGAACTCGTCATTCGGCCGGACCCTGCGCGCGCTGCCGATCTCGGCGTCTCGACGGTCGACATCGCCGACGCGGCGCGCGTCGCAACCAGCGGCGACGTACGTCAAAGATTGGCCAAATTGAATCTCGCTGAACGCCAAGTGCCGATTCGCGTGCAACTGGCAGAGTCCGCCTTGAGCGACAAATCGGTGCTCGGTCAATTGCGCGTACCGGGTGCGCGCGGCCCGGTGCCCTTGTCCGCAGTCGCTGATATATACGAGGCGAGCGGTCCGGCGCGTATCGATCGTCTCGATCGTGAACGCAACGTGACCGTGACGGCCGAATTGAATGGTCGGCCGCTCGGCGACGTGATGTCTAAAGTTCGCAAGTTGCCGGCGGCGACCAATTTGCCGCCGGGCGTGCGCCTCATGCCGGCAGGGGATTCGGAAGCATTCTTTGATCTCTTCATCGGCTTCGCGCTCGCGATGCTGGCGGGTGTGGTGGCGGTGTATGTGGTGTTGTTGTTGCTCTTTAAAAGCGCGTCACAACCGCTGGTCATTTTGGCGGCGGTGCCGTTGTGCGGTGGCGGTGCCTTCGGTCTGATGTTGCTGACGGGCAGTTCGCTATCGTTGCCGTCCTTGATCGGACTTTTGTTGTTGACGGGGATCGCGACTAAAAATTCCATCTTGATCGTCGACTACGCGGTGCTCGGTGAGCAAGCAGGTCTTTCGCGTCACGACGCCTTGATCGAGGCCTGCCGCAAGCGCGTGCGCCCGGTGATCATGACGACCGTCGCGATGGGCGCTGGAATGCTGCCGATCGCTTTGGGTCTCGGCGCGGACGGCGGTTTCCGCGGTCCTTTGGGCGTTTCGGTGATCGGTGGTCTCGTCACCTCGACCGCGTTGTCGTTGGTCGTGGTGCCTGCTGCATATTCTTTGGTTGCTGAAATTTCCGAGCGCTGGCTGACACCGCCCTGGCGGCGCAAGCGCACGGAGCAACCCGCTTAGACACCGCTGGCACCCCCTTAGGGTTCATGCACCCCGTCATGTCGTTGCCCGTCATCGGAATACCGGCCGATCGCCGCATGCTCGGTGCGCATCCTTTTCACGCCGTGGGTGAGAAATATGCGCATGCGGTCGCACGCGCTGCGCACGGCCTGCCTTTGCTCGTGCCGTCGTTGCCCGAGCCGCTAGATGTCGATGCCGTGCTCGCGGAGCTCGACGGTTTGTTATTGCCAGGTAGTCCTTCGAACGTCGAGCCGTATCATTACGACGGCGAACCGAGCGTGCCGGGTACGTTGCACGATCCGGCCCGCGACTCGACCACGCTCGCACTGATTCCGCGCGCCATCGCGCTCGGTATTCCCGTGCTCGGGATTTGCCGCGGTTGTCAGGAGATGAACGTCGCACTCGGCGGGACGCTGTGGCAACGCGTGCACGAAGTGCCCGGCATGCTCGATCACCGCGACGACGAATCCAAACCGCTAGACGTGCAGTACGGACCCGCGCACGAGGTGGAACTCGAAGCCGACGGGCCGATGCGTGCATGGGCGGGCGGCGCGACTCGCATTCGCGTGAACTCTTTGCATTGGCAGGGGGTGCGGGAGCTTGCACCCGGGCTCGTGGTCGAAGCGCGTGCACCCGATGGCCTCGTCGAAGCATTTCGCGTCGCTGCCGCGCCGACGTTCGCGCGTGCCGTGCAATGGCACCCGGAGTGGCGCGTGATGGCCAACGAATTTTCGGTGGCGTTGTTCGCGGCTTTCGGTGCGGCGGCGCGTGAGCGCGCGGCACGCCGCAGGCGGGCCCCATGAGCTCCGCGGCCCGACAACGCTGATCTTGGCTTCCCCCACGGGGCTCGCTGCGCTATAAAAGCGGCGCGTCCGCCGGGCGCCTTGCCTATACCGGTTCTCAGGGAGACCACCGCGTGAATGTCCTTCAAGTCCGTCCGGCCCTTGCGGCCGCCGTCGCCGCGCTCGCGCTCGTCGCTTGCAGCGGTAAGCCCGCCGCCGATCGAGCCGCTCCTGCGGAAGAAAAGATCCTCAACGTCTACAACTGGTCCGACTACATCGAGCCGACCGTGCTCGAGGCGTTCACCAAAGAAACCGGTATCAAGGTCAACTACGACGTGTTCGACTCGAACGAGATGCTCGACACCAAAATGTTGGCGGGTAACACGGGCTATGACATCGTCGTGCCATCGGCTGCTTTCCTCTACCGCCAAAACAAGGCGGGTGTCTATTCGAAACTCGACCGGCAACAGTTGTCGAATATCGGAAACGTCGATCCGGAAATCGCCGGTCGAATCTCCAAAGCATTCGATGCGAACAATGAACACTCCGTGAACTATATGTGGGGCACGTCCGGGGTCGGTTACAACGTCAAGAAAATCAAAGAGCGGATGCCGAACGCGCCGGTCGACAGTTTCGCGATGTTTTACGACCCCAAGGTTGTTTCGAAATTTGCCGATTGCGGCGTGACTTTGCTCGATGCGCCCTCCGAAGTGGTCGGCACGGTCCTCATCTATCTCGGCAAGGACGCCAATAGCGAAAATCCCGAGGATCTCGCTGCCGCCGAAAAGGTGTTGCAATCGGTGCGCAAGTACATTCGCAACTTCAATTCTTCGGCCTACATCGACGGTCTGGCTAACGGTAACGTTTGCCTCGCGTTAGGCTGGTCCGGCGACGTGTTGCAGGCTAAGACGCGCGCCGAGTCGGCGAAGAACGGTATCGAAGTGTCGTACAACATCCCGAAAGAGGGTGCGGTGATGTTCTTCGATCAATTCGCGGTTCCGAAAGACGCCAAGCACCCGAATAACGCGCACCTGTTCATCAACTACATGTTGCGCCCTGATGTGGCGGCGAAGAACAGCAGCTTCATCCAGTATGCCAACGGCAACTCGGCCTCGAAGTCTTTGATCGATGCGTCGGTGACGGGTAATCCAAACGTCTATCCGTCGGACGAGTTGATGAAGAAACTCGTACCGGATCTGCCGGAGTCGCCGGAATTCAACCGTCTGCTGACGCGGTCTTGGACTCGCGTCAAAACCGGGCAATGATCGACGCATGAGCGATCGGACGATCGATCGCGGCGCAGAGTACGTTCGGATCGAGGCCGTCACGAAGCGCTTCGGCGACTTCGTGGCGGTCGATCAGGTTTCGCTCTCCATCAAGCGCGGCGAAATATTTTGTTTGTTGGGCGGCTCGGGCTGCGGCAAAACGACGTTGCTGCGTATGCTCGCCGGTTTCGAGACGCCGAGTGCCGGTCGAATTTTGATTGACGGCCAAGATATGGCTGCGATCCCGCCCTACGAGCGGCCGGTCAACATGATGTTCCAGTCCTACGCACTCTTTCCGCACATGACGGTGGCGCGTAACGTCGCGTTTGGGCTCGAGCAAGAAGGTTTGGCGAAAGCCGACATCGAGCGTCGCGTGCAGGAAATGCTCGAAATCGTTCAGTTGCGCGACTACGCGCAGCGGAAGCCGCACCAACTCTCGGGCGGGCAACGCCAGCGCGTGGCACTCGCGCGCGCTCTCGTGAAGCGCCCGAAATTGTTGTTACTCGACGAGCCGCTCGGGGCGTTGGATAAAAAACTGCGCGAGCAGACGCAATTCGAACTGATCAATCTGCAGGAGAAACTCGGTGTCACCTTTATCGTCGTGACCCATGACCAAGAAGAGGCGATGACTCTCGCCACCCGCATCGGTGTGATGAACAAAGGACAGATCGTGCAGGTCGGCACGCCCACCGAAATCTATGAGTTCCCGAATTCGCGGTTCGTCGCCGATTTCATCGGCTCGGTGAATATCTTCGAAGGCAGTCTGGTCGAGGACGAGCCGGACCATGTCCGAATTCGTTGTGAGGAGCTCGATGCGCCGGTGTTCGTCAGTCACGGCATCAGCGCCGCGCCCGAAGCGCGGGTGGTGGTGGCCATCCGGCCCGAAAAGATCGGCATGTCACGCGACCGACCGACGGTGACCGACAACGTCGCGCACGGCGTCGTCAAGGAGATTGCGTACATGGGTGATATCTCCGTGTACCTCGTGCGACTCGACGGCGGTCGGATGGTGCGGGTGACGATACCGAATACCGAGCGCCAGACCGATGAGCGAATCGTGTGGGACGAATCGGTGTATCTCAGTTGGCAGCCGGCGGCACCGGTGGTGCTCAGCACGTGACGCTCGCGCGTCTTAAAGAGATTCTTGCGGGCGAATACGGTCGACGCGTCGTGATCGGCGTGCCCTACGCGTGGCTGCTCGCGTTCTTCGTGGTGCCGTTTCTGATCGTCTTCAAGATTTCGTTCTCTGAAGTGCGCTTCAGCATGCCGCCGTACGCACCGCTCTTCGAGTTGACGGAAGATGGCGCGCATTGGCGTGCGATTTTCAATCTCGGTAACTATCACTACCTCATCGCCGATTCGCTGTACATCGCGACGTTCGCGTATTCGATCAAAGTTGCGGCGGTGTCGACCTTGATTTGTCTCGCGATCGGCTATCCGATGGCATATGCCATCGCACGCGCGCGCGAGTCGACGCGTAATCTTTTGTTGATGCTGATCGTGCTGCCGTTCTGGACCTCGTTTTTGCTGCGTGTTTATGCCTGGGTCGGTTTGCTGCAGAACGACGGTGTCGTCAACAACGTGTTGCTCGCCGTCGGACTGATCGACCAGCCGCTGACACTGCTCTATACGGACTTCGCGGTGTACGTCGGCATCGTCTATTCCTATCTGCCGTTCATGATTTTGCCGCTGTATTCCAATCTCGAGAAACACGACCTCACGCTGCTCGAGGCGGCAGCCGATCTCGGCGCGCGACCCATGACCGCTTTCCTGCGCATCACGTTGCCTTTGTCGATTCCCGGCATCGTCGCTGGTTGTCTATTGGTGTTCATCCCAGCGGTCGGTGAATACGTGATTCCTTCGCTGCTCGGCCGGTCCGATCAACTCATGATCGGCCGTGTGTTGTCCGACGAATTTTTCGCCAATCGCGATTGGCCGGTCGCCAGTGCCGTGGCGATCGTGTTACTTGTGGGGTTGCTGCTGCCGATCTTGGTCTTCCAGCGGTATCAAAACCGCGAAATCGAGGCGGCACGGCGATGATGTCGCGTGGTCGGTTTCGCAAGACGGCGCTCGTTGTGGGGTTGTCGTTCCTGTATCTGCCGATCCTCTCGATGATCGTGTTCTCCTTCAATAATTCGCGGCTCGTGACGGTATGGGACGCGGCGCATTCCCCGACCTTGAAGTGGTATTCGGCGCTGTTGTCGAATGGCCACATACTCGATGCCGCATGGCTGTCGATTCGTATCGCCGCGGTGACCGCCACTCTGTCGGTCGTACTCGGAACGGTCGCTGGCCTCGTGCTCGCGCGCTTCGGTCCGTTTCGTGGTCGAGCGTTGCTCGCGGGACTGACGACCGCGCCACTCGTGATGCCTGAGGTGATCACGGGCCTGTCGATGCTGTTGTTGTTCGTTGCGCTCGAGCATGCGATCGGCTGGCCCGACGGGCGCGGATTCGTGACGATCACGATCGCGCACGTCACCTTTTGCCTCTCGTACGTCACCGTCGTCGTGCAGTCACGGCTTGCGGGGTTCGACGATTCTTTGGAGGAGGCGGCGCTCGATCTCGGTGCGCGTCCCGCGCGGGTGTTTTTCTCGATCACGCTGCCGTTGATCCTGCCGGCGATTATCTCGGGTTGGCTGTTGGCGTTCACGCTGTCATGGGACGATGTCGTGATTTCACAGTTCGTCGCCGGCCCTAGCGCCTCGACCTTGCCAATGGTGATTTTTTCCAAGGTACGACTCGGTGTCAGCCCCGACGTCAATGCGCTCGCAAGTATCATGGTGGCGGTCGTCGCGCTCTGTGTGGTCTGCTCGACTCTTTGGATGCGTCGTCTCGAGCGTCGTCGGCAACTCGAAGAGCAGATGGCCCGGGCCGCGGGCGGCTAAGGGCTCTACTGAGTGCAACGGGTCGGCGTCGGTACAATGCGACGATGAAAGACGAAACTCGGGTCAATCATCCGCCGTTGCCGCCACAGCCGTCGGATAACCAATCGCTGCTCTTTCCCATTTACGAAAACGTCAAGTGGGAGTTCGAGACAGTCGATGAATCGCTGCGCATGATCCGCGGCGAGCGCGAGGGATATTTTTACTCGCGCGTCGCAAACCCGACCGTTCGACAACTCGAATTGCTACTCGCGGGGTTGCAGCGCCGCGAGGACTGTGTGACCTGCGCGTCGGGCGTGAACGCCATCGCGCAGACCTTGCTCGCGCTCACGCAGACCAACGATCAGGTGTTGCATTTTGCCGAGGGCTACGCACCCACGCGGCAACTGACGCGTAATTTGCTCGGGCGCTACGGTGTGCGTTCGACCATGCTATCGATCGAAGATCATGTCGGCATCGAGCGCGCGCTCGCCGGCACACCGACTAAACTCGTGATTTTCGAGAGTCCAACCAACCCCGTCACCAAAATCGCAGACATCGCCGTGATCACGCGGCTCGCGCGTCAGTACGGTGCGCTAACGGTGCTCGACAACACGTTTGCCGGTTTTCATCAGCACGGCAAGTTCGAGGTCGATCTTTTCGTCCACAGCCTCACCAAATTTGCGACCGGTGCGGGCGACGTGATGGGCGGTGCGGTGATCGGTAGCGGCGAGCCGATCCGCAAGGTCCGCGCCGAGTTCCGCGCGCTCGGCTCGCAACTCGACCCGCATTCGGCGTCGTTGATGGTGCGTGGGATGAAAACTTATTTCGTGCGCTACCGCACGCAAAGCGCGCATGCGCTGGCGGTCGCCGAGTGGCTGGCGGCGCGACCGGAAGTCGAGAACGTGCGCTACCCGGGTTTGACGAGCTCGCGCTTCCACGCGCTTGCGCGCGCGCAAATGCAAGACTTCGGCTGTGTCGTCACGTTCGATCTGCGTGCCGGCGCGGAGGCTGGGCGTCGGGTCACCGAGGCGCTGACCTTATTCGCTCACACTGCGAGCCTAGGGTCGACGGAGTCTTTGATCGTGCCGCCACAAATGATGGGTGGTCGTGAACTCAACCCCGAGGAGCGCGAATGGAGCGACATTCGCGCGGGGAGTATTCGCCTATCGATCGGTCTCGAAGATCCGCATGACTTGATCGCGGACCTCGAGCGCGCATTCGCCGCCGCGCGATGACCTCAAGGAAGTAGCGATAAGCCGAGCCTTCGCGGTCGGTAAGGAAGAACTTCGAGAACTTCGCCGGCTTTGATGCGAGCGGCGAGCCGGCGCCAATAATCTGCCGTTAACACGTCGCCGTGCGCACGCATGAATAGATCGCGTTGCGCATCGTCGAAAGCTAAGAAGTTGATGAACGTTTCGGGGAATACGTCGTTGTCGGCGACGTAAAACCACGCTTCGCCACGCATTTCGTCCTCTTCGTTATCGGCCACCGGCACTTCTCGGAATCTGCAATCGGTTACCTGGCACAACTCGTCGTAGTCGTAAAAGATCACGCGACCATGACGGGTCACGCCGAAATTTTTGAGCAGCAGATCACCAGCAAAAATATTCGAGCAAGCCAGATCGCGTATCGCCTGACCGTAGTCGAGCACGGCGCGATCGGCCGCTTCGCGATCTGCCTCGCGTAAGAACAGGTTCAACGGCACCATGCGCCGCTCGACGTACATATGATCGAAGATCAAATCGTCGCCGTCGACGTGCACGGTCTCGGCGGTCTCGTCGGCAAGCTCTGCGAGTAACTCGGGTGAGAATCTGGCGCGCGGCAAGCGTACGCGTTTGAACTCTTGGGCGTCGACGAGTCGGCCGGCACGATCGTGCCGAAAGACGAACTTGTATTTGTCGAGTACGTCTTGCCGCAGTACGTTCTTCACTGGCGGAAAGCGATCGCGTATCAACTTGAAGACGAGGTCTAGCGAGGGCAGGGTGAAGCACACCATCACGAGACCACGTTCGCCCGGTGCATGCGCGAACAGATCGTGAGACCTGTCTAAATGCCGGACGAGCTCGCGGTAGCGCTCGGTCTTGCCCTGTTTTGCGCGACCGAGCACCGTGAAAATTTCGCTCAAAGGTTTGCGTGGCAGCAAGCGGCGCAAGAAAACGACCGCTTCGACGACGCGCTCGAGATCGACGTGGAAATACGAGCGTGTGAAACCGAACACGACGCTGATGTCATTTTCGTCGAGCATGACGGCATCGATGGCGAGGCCGTTTTCCAAATGTTGCAAAGCGAGCACGAGTGGCGTCGCACCTTGATCTGTCTCCAGTCTGCCGACGAGGTAGGCGCGCGTGCTTTGGAAAAACACCGGCCGCAGCAACTCGATGGTACGCACCTGGCGCCCGAGTCCCGCGTTATCCAGATGTGCGTAGACGGACTGCACCACGTGGCGCACGCTCTGCTCGAAGTCGACCCAGCGGCAGTGCAGTCGTGCACCTTGCAGCAATTCCTCGACCAACATCTCGAAGCTGCCGCGATTGAAATGCAGTCGCGTCTCGGGGCGTTTCCCTGCACCCGCGAGTGGATCGA